>JAQBTH010000042.1 GCA_027623425.1 bacterium
CATCTGTAAAAAATGCCTTAGTCAATTCAAAATCTGAAGAAGGAAATTCAAGATAATCAATTTTGTCATGTTTCATTTATATACGTCTCCTTTGATACGTCACTTCACAACCGCGTGAGCCAAAAAGATAAATTGATCCCCCACAGGAATATGATAAATAGCGTTAAAAGACAGTTGGTCACGGTAAAAACTCGCCACACTTTCGGCCGATGTAAAATACTTCATGTGGGCAGGGTCGTCATAAGACGGAACACTAAAAAGAATCGGCGTACCAGATGGCATTTTAGCAAACAAGTCCAACTCAAAATAAATATGCTCAAAGAACTCATGAGACACAACCAATGAGGAACCCTTAAAATGCGAAGTAAAGTCATAGGAACTCAAATCTTCTGTGATAAACGAAAAACGCGAATCGGACACCTTTTCACCACACTGCGCCACAGAGACGTCTGAAAAATCAATGCCCGTATACTGTTTAAAATCGGCTGGCAAATAGCGTGCTAAAAGAGAAGCAAAATGCCCTGGCCCACACCCCAATTCCACAATCGAATCCGGCTTTAATTCAAGCGCCAAAAGAACCGATTTTAGCCATAATGTGTTGTAAAACATGATGCCCAAAGCCGGCAACGCATAACGCTCGCTGCTTTCATAAATAGCATCATAATATTCCTTTGGTTTTTCTTTCTTTAATTCGCCCATACAATTTAGTATAAATCAGCAACGCGCTAGTGCAAAATTCATGTTGTAAACATACATCCTTTCTCAACCGATAAAATAAGCATGACAAAGGGCATATCATCAAGAATTAATGATAATATGAAAGAACAAGGAGCAAACGTCATAGGCACCACACACTTTTTTTTCGACCTGGATGGCACCATAACCAAACAGGAACTATTGCCACAAATTGGCAAAGCGCTTGGGCTAGAAAAGGAAATTACCGCGCTTACGGATTTAACCATACAAGGGGAAATTCCTTTTGAAAGCAGCCTGGAACAACGGGTGGAAATTTTAAAAAAAGTGCCCATTAGCGACGTGCAACACATATGCGCCAACACACCATTAAACGACCATATTGTGGATTTCATCACCGAACATAAGAATAAATGCGCCATTGTAACGGGCAATTTAGATGTATGGATCAAACCCATCACCGAAAAGCTCGGCATTCCAGTATATAGTTCCATCGCCAATTCAAGTGGAAACACCTTAAATGGCATCACATCCATACTACGCAAACGCGACATTATCATGGGCCACAGTGCACAAACAACAGTTGCCATTGGTGATGGCTTTAACGACACAGAAATGATCGAAGCCGCCACAATCGGGATTGCCTTCGGCGGGGTGCATTGGCCTGCGAATAATTTATTTGAATATTGCAATCACGCCATCTTCAGAGAGGACACACTATGCCAGTTCCTAAAACAGTTGTTATAAGTTGCGCCGGCGTTGGCAGCCGATTAGGAGTGGGAATGCCAAAGGCCTTAGTTAAAATACAGGGAGAACCCATTTTATTGCACCACTTAAAAAATTTAGATCACGTGAAAGACGTGCGCATTGTGGTGGGTTACGAAAAAACAAAGGTAATCAAAACTGCCTTAAACTATAGGAAAGACATCACCTTTGTATTTAATCACGACTACCGTACCACCAATACGCTGGAAAGCCTACGATTGGGTGCCAAATTTGCCAATGATCTCATATTATCCATCGATGGCGATTTATTGGTCGCCCCCGAGGATATTCACGCTTTTTTAAATACCGACAAGGAAACGCTCGGTTATGCCACAGCCTACAGCGATGAAGCCGTGTTTTGCAATTTAGACACCACCCACGCCACGCCAATGGTCACCCACTTTACCCGCGATAAACTTGCTCATGAATGGACAGGGTTGGCATTAATAAAACGGCGCCACTTCGATACTACCGAGCTACCTGACTCCTTCTTTAGAACAGGCCACATATACCATTTTCTGGAACACAAACTGCCCATCAATGCCAAACCCATAAACTGTTGCGAAATAGACACGCCAAACGACTTAATACGCGCGCAAATATGGGCTAAAAACAATTTAAAAGGGAACAAGAAAAAATGACTGAATCACTACGGAAAAAATTCGATTCATTTTGGGAAAACCAAGCCAAACAGCAAGATAAATATTTAGCCACTCATTTTAAAAAAGACAGCACTCACGAACGAGATTTCGAATTTATTCGAAAATACACCTCAAAACAGTCTCGCATATTGGATATGGCAGCCGGCACCTGCATTGTCACATCCCGCTTGGCGCCTACGGTAAAACACATTACAGCTGTTGATAAATTTCAAACATTTTTAGATGAATGCCCACCAATCCACAACATCACCTGTATGCAAGGTGACATACAAACAATGCCCATATCCGGCCATTACGACATCATTTTACTGTTCGGCATTATGAATTACTTTACCCCAGAAGAAGCCGGTAATATTTATCAAAAATATGCCAAACACCTAAATAAAGGTGGCTTGATACTAATCAAACATCAATGCGGCGTAAATGAAGACATACTAATCGACACATACAGTGAACAACTTGGCCGAAACTATTCAGCCTTTTACCGTAGCACCGAAACGGAACTTAAATTGCTAGCACCCCATTTTAACAGCATTGAAACCATCGACATTTACCCACCCGAACTAAATCGCTGGGAAAACACCCATTTTTACGCATTTGTATGCCGAAAGAACGCAAAATGAGCCCTCTTTCATCGATTATTGAAAAAGAAGCGCTTAAATTATGGGCAGCCGATGCCACCATTCCACTCGAACAGCCGTTTGCCAAATTACGGGGCCTAGATTACCTATCATTAGAACAGAAAAACATTGCCATTTTAAGTGCAGCGCCTTGGGAATTTAGCGATTATGTGGCCCACTATAATCCCGCATCCATTCGTGAATATTTATTCAACAGCATAAATGGCCCACTAAGCATCACAACGACAACGGGCAAAACCAGTGCAAAAACCCACATTCAATGCACATTAACCAACTTACCCAAACAGTTTTTGGACTGCGATATTTTATGGGTACCATGCGATAATTTCAGCAACATTATTATTTGGAATAACGAACTATTAAGCGCGATTAGCAATAAAATAAACGAAACACTCGTACTGCCATTTATGGTATCAAACCAATCATTGGATACGAACGATACAGACCCACCCTTCAGTGCAGGCAAAACGCTCGAACACAGCCTCGTGCTAAACGATACGCTTATTCGCAGCCAGCTACATACCAGCCATTTTCACCGCATTCACACCATCAAAAAACCAAGTTTTCCCTACAAAGAAACCAAAAGTGACGGCAAGACGTTCATTTCTAATGTAGTACCAGCCGCAATGGCATACGACAAATCCGAAGCCAGCTTACAGTATTATTATGCCCACACCGCCCCAAACACAGGCCATACAGCATGAACGGACTTACCTATGTATTTTGGGGCTACAGCTCAGAATTTGTGTTAGAACCACTAAAAGAGTATATGGTGCAATTAGGCCACCACTGTGTGTCACTTCCCAATAACGAAAAATACCCAACAAAAGCGACTGAACGCGACTACCTTAACAGCATTGAATTTGTATTAATTACGTCCAACCACTTCACCAGAGACCAGGCCATTCTAGCCGAATTATACCCAGAATTACCCCCGATACAACTATGCCCCATCGAAATAATAAACGAATGTAAACCAGTAAAATCAGTATATTATCCCCATGATTTAGGCACACCATTGGTGCTAGACGAGCCCCTATTTGCCCATTATTTCGACCTTATTTTATGGCCATTCCCTTGGTTTGGGTACGCGCCAAAACACAATAACATAAAAAATGTAGGGTGGATTAAATACAAAAAGACCCCCGCCGAATCCTTATCTGAATACTTTAACGACACACAAAACATACGCTGCTTTTTTCTATCGGAAATTTCAAGCTACCGTACCAAATTAGGCATTAAAAAAACCATTGCGCGCCTACAACCACTGATCGACAACAACATCCCCATGAAACTACCCGATTGGCCACTATCAGACGAATACGAAACCGCTCTGGCCGAAAACGGCGCCACCATCATTCCGGCAACGCTAAATAGTTTCGATATCATACAACACTGCCAACTTGTGTTATCCAACGCCCTTAGCGGAATAGTCAGCGAGGCCCATTACATGGGCAAAGCGTGCATCAATTTCTATGAACCCACATTCGTTAAGGCCCAAACCCAATCGCTCTTATTCGATGGATTCCATAACACACTACTGTGCCACTACGATCAACTCAGTACCATTCTGGCACAGTTCAAGCCACAGCCCCACACACCCATACTCACACCATTCGATTTTAAAGCCGCCGTTCAGGCCATCGTGCACGGCTAAATAAGCGCCGCCGTAAAAATCATAAAGGCCCCCACCGTTCCCCACAACCAAAAGTACTGGCGTTTCCAGCGGCCAAACTCCTCTTTAAAGGGGGTCACGTCAATATCAGATGGCTCTATATAAAGCGTTGTTCCGGCTTTTGCGCCCACCGGGGCATCCAGATTTAACCCCGAATCAGGCAATATTAACCGACCCGCCACAACCAATTCCGGTAAAGTCGCATCTGTCCCGTAATTTTTCACATCACTATCGGCATACAGCAAGCGCACATTGTCGTGTAAACGTAAGGTTATCCCAGCAGGCACCACCACGTCGCCCACCAACAACACGTCACCACTCCATACTTCATCATGCAATAACACACCATGTTTGGCCTGAGCAGCCCACATCGGAGTGGCAATAACACCGACCATATAAGCGCCCATCACCACGCACACCAATCCACGCATATACCTAATCAAAATTTAGCGCCCCATCCACAATCATACCGGTAATAACAGTCCAAATCACAAAATATTGAATCTTAAAACGCTTAAATTCATCTTTCATGGGCTGAATATCCACATCATACGGGGCTATTTTAACAACGTCAGTAGCGCCCTTACGAATAATCGCATCGCTGGCCAAAAGTGGGTCAGAACTGGGTAAAATAATACGCCCTTTCACAATGATTTCAGGGGAATTTGGTTTATCGCCATAATTTTTCACATCAGAATTAGCCACGCTTAACACCACATCTGGGTGCAAAATTAAGGTCATCCCATCGGGCACCACCACATCGCCCACCAAATGCACTGCCCCGTGCCACGATTCGTCTTGGGTAAGCACGCCATGCTTTTGCACCACCGAAAAAACAGGCCGCCCAGTTGAAAACACAAGCCCTACCATGGCAATCGATAATAAAAATCGCATACTAAATGCCATTAAAAACCCCATCATATTGCCGCCGCAAATGCATAACCAAAAACCAACCAGGCCCATACCCGAAAATACCAATCCTTGAAATGACGAAACTCATTCACTTCTTGGGTTAAATATTCCTTCTTAGGCACAATCACAACACGGGTCACTCCAGGCGATATCTGAATCACATGAGGCGTCACATCGGTATCATTTAAAAGAGAAACACTTAATGCATTTGGCGTCGTAATACGGGCGTCGCGACCATGTGCGCTATTTGGCGTTTGGGCATTAACCGACGATGAAAAAAGAACACTTATTGAAACAGCACATGCAACGAAACGACGCACTACAACCACCTCAATGCCGATAACCCAAAACCAAGCATCATGTACCATGCCCCAACACGGTATTTATCGCGATAGTTCTTTAATTCCGTCACCAGCGGCGGCGGGTCTGGGCTTGGGTACGGCTGAACCAACACCACCGATTGGGTTGTAACGGGCAAACTCGCCAGCGACATCACCAACGGGTTTTCATCCCCAGCCCCCTCAATAATGCGGGCATGCAGTGGGCTTGCCACAACACACATCACCACTATCAAAACTATTTTAACCACGCGCATCATCCTCATAATAAATAAAACAATATAATCGGGATACAGGCCTGCAACCAAAATCGCTTTTGCCGTTGGTAATAATCTTTCACTTCGTGGTCAAAATTCGCACTATTGTAACGATACCGCTCTACCCACACTTCTGTCACACTGTCGGGCAATTCTAAGCGAATTGGCTTATCATAAACACCCGCATCTAGGGCCAAATGCGCAGCAACATCGGCGCCATTCAACACCAATGCAGATTGCGCATCAGCTGGCCGATAAATCTTATGTTCGAAATCCAAATCGGCCCAATCGCGGTTGTACGTTGGATCGTATTTGGCCAAAACCGGTTGGCACACGGCAAAAAATACCGCGACGACCACACAAACACCAATCGCTCTAAAGTTAATCCCCAATTCGGGTCTCCTGGTAGGCTTTAACAATGCCATAGGCAATGGCAAACCACAGCGGGCTATACCAATATCTAAACTCGCGAAACTCTTCTGTTAAGGGGCTGGTATCCACTCGTTTTGGGGTAAACTCTACCGCATTATGGGCTCCATCTAAGCGATACACATCAAATTCACGGATGGTATACGGCTTTTCACGCAAAATTAGACCCTCTGCAATCAATTCCACTCGCGCATTATCAGTACCCAAATTCTTCAGGTCAACTTGTTCAAAGAGCAAAATAGTGTCGGGCGCGATATGCAAGGTAACGCCTTTTGGTACCACAACATCACCGACTAAACGCACCTGTCCACGCCAAATCTCATCGCCAGATAAACGCCCCATTTTTGTAAGTTCGTCGGCATAACATGGCAAATTAAAACCCAAACCACTAGCGACTACAACACTCACCAATACCCAAAACGCTAGGGATCTAAAAAAGAAAATCATCACAATATTATACATAAAATGAAAGAATGTGATACTATTAGATTAGTGCTAGGATTTAGTTAGTTAAATATTAGTGTATTTTATGGTAATTATCAATATTTAAGTGAGGATGCCGTATGTCTATCTCAGAAATAGGAACAACCGGACATTTCCCAATACACCGCCCACATGCCCATACACCACCAAACCCAGTGCACCATTCAAATGCATCAAACCCACTTGAAGGGAACACAATGCTAGAACAAATGGCCCATCATGCCATGGTCGTTGCCCATTACGAAGAAGATGAAGATACAAACGACACTGAAACTGCTGTAGAACACATTTACGAAGCCCAAAAAACGAATAGATAAATTTAGGGTTATAATAAGGGAATGGCAGCACTTAAACGCAACGCGCGTACAAATCGCAACTCCATTCTAATGTTACACACCAAAAACAAAGGTGGCGAACGCACCCATTGCGACCAAATCGTATCCGGTCTTGGGCACCAGTATGAGTTTATCCGCTACGAAACCGCACTGACCATCACGTCATTGTTCATGTGCAACCGCCTGATCCATGAAAACCAGATCAAGCTCATACATGCCCATGGTTTTAAGGCCCTTCTATTCGCAAAAATAATAGCCACATTTTGCAAACACTGCCCCCCAATTCTGATTACCGTTCACGGCGCCCATGTCACACGTAAAACAAATCCAATTGCGCGCCGCCTACACACCTATATAGCCAGGTGGCACAACCAGAGCATTAGCGAATGGATTACCATTAGCCCGTCAGATACCATCGCCTTAAAACAAGCCGGCATCATACAACACTCACAACTTATCCCGAATGGGGTATCGATCACCCCCACACATGCACCGCTACCAGAACACATTGCTACCATTCTGACTAAAAAAGACCACATAAAGATTGCCACCATTGGTGCCCTTGAGCCCATCAAAAACCCCGAATACATCATCAAGTTGGCCCACAAAATTAAACAACAACCGATGCAAAAACCCATCGAATTTATTTTGATCGGTTCCGGCCCAATGCTCAATCCACTAAAAGCAACCTGCAAAAAACTAAATTTGGATAACATCCATTTCCTAGGCCAACAACCAAACGTTACAAGCATCCTTACCCAATGTAACAGACTCATTCACTATTCTTCACACGAAGGGCTACCCTATTCAATTTTAGAAGCCATGGCGCTAAAATGCCCTGTCATTGCCTCTGACGTACCCGGAAACCACGACATTGTGCACCACAATAAAACCGGTTGGTTGTGCGCCCCACAAAACCTAGACGCCCTATACAACACCGTGCAAGACTCACTAAACACATCCGAGTCTGAGCTACACAAGATAACCACAGCCGCCTTTAACGAAATCAAAAACCACTATGCTATAGACACACAATTAAAGGCACTAAGCGCGATTTACGAACAACTAATCAGTCCGGCCAAATCGCCGGTTACCCATCCACTGGACTAGACACCACTCCAGGTAAGCGAATCATTAGACCAAACCCCTGAACGTTGCCCCTAGTCAGCTCTATGCTACCTTCCAATTCATCTATAATGCGATATGCAATACTCATACCCATACCAGATGCGCCATCATACGCTTGAAAGAAAGGATCAAAAAACCGCTGTTCTTGTTCCTCTGTAAGATAGGCACCATTGCTAGTGGCGTCTAATATCAAATGATGCGCATTATCCTGCATAACACGTAGAACAACCTGACCGCCTGACACGTGGGACGCATTTTGAATCAAACGACGAACCACATTTAATAACAAATGAAATAATTGTTCGCGATCGGCTTCAAACGAAAGTGCCAGATCGCCTACAACCTCAACATCGACTTTACTCGCTTTTTGCTCAGGAAGCGTAAGAGTCGAGATTTCATCAAACACTTCATGCAATCTAATAGTTTCAACTTTAGGTGTTTTGGCACGCCCAAGTCGCAACAACGAAATGCAAATATCATTGATGCGATCCACTTGAGGCGCCACCACCTCCACATACTTATTGCGAAACGATTCATCTTCCCATTTACTCGGTAATAATTGGGCAAAGGTTTTAATCGCCACTAACGGATTTTTAATTTCGTGAGCAACTCCTTCAGCTAGTGTACCTAAAGACCCTAACCGATCCGAATGGCTCAACTGCGTTTGCAATTCACGTAACGGCGTAATATCAGACATAATCAACATACCACCAATAACATGTTCATTACTACGAATCACATCAGACGTAATCGCTAATGTTTTATCCAGTTTACTGTACTTAATTTGGGTCTGTACCGACACCACAACCTCTTCCGTAAAAGAACGTTCTAACACCACCAAATCAGCACACAATTCATACAAACTAGATAAACTTTGACCAAGATAGCGAGACTGTGACACGCCCAAATAACGCTCGGCCTGCAAATTAATGGCCGTTATCATGAGATGATTATCCACTAAAATAACGCCCGTTGTTAAATTCCGTAACACTTCCGCGTTAAAATCCTTGGCTTCTTGCAAATCATCAAACAACAATGCATTACTAATGGCCGCGTTGGAAACTTGAGAAAAATAATCAATAAACTCAGAACGACTCGTGGAATAACCCAATCGCGGCGTTTTGAAAAAACCAAGTAAAGCGCCCCGCAACTGCCCTTGGTAAATCACTGGAAGAACAACGACCGAAGACATGCCATGATAATTAAATAAGGGCAATAATTCATACCCCAATTGACCAGGCCGATCACTTGGATGAATAAAAAACGGGCGCTCCTTCAGTCCCGAATTGAATCGATTATCGGCAAAATTATCCGCCGACACGCGCATTCCCTCCAAATCACTTAACCGACCAAAGCTAGAATAAGTAGGCCGCAAAACGGGTCCTCCATCACCCGAAAAGGCCACCGTCCATTCCACATCAAATAAATGACTTAAGGCGTTACTCGTAAGTTCCATAATCACGTCATACTCTAAATTCGCACTAACACTAATCAAATAGCGGTTCAATTCCTCCATTTGCCTGCGCGATTGCTGCAAACGCTCAAAATAAACAGCATTTTGCAGTGATGCTGAAACATGGTTTGCGACCACCTGCATCAACGCCACATTATCTTCTGAATAAGTTGCAACTCCGCGCCTGGCACCAAACAAGATAAACCCGCCCATTTCACCGGCAATACGAAGGGGCAACGCAACTTCCACACCTAAGTCATCCATTTCACTACTAATGGCAATATAACGGTCCTTTTGTTTGGTATTCGATATAAATCGCGATTGAAATAAAATATTTTCACGCACAATAACCGACTGATGATTTTTTAACTCGCGCAATAACGTGGAAAAGGAATTTAACGCATTTTTTGACCAATGCCGCTTGACTCCCATCGCCTGAAAGTAACCATTTCGGTCTTTAATAAACACCTGAACTTGATCCACTTTTAACAACACTGGCAGTGAAAACGTTAAGGTATTTACAATCTCATCCACATGAATCAACCGACTCAATAACTGGGTTAAATCCCGCAGCGATTCTTGATAATGATAATGGGTTCTAAATACAAGGCGGGTTGTAACAGCATTTAAAAAATCTTGAATGTAAGGGAAAAGCAGCAGAACACCCCCAGACGCAAGCGCATTAAACAACCAGTTATTGTGATAATAACTTCCCCCATATATTTTAGCGATAAACTGAAACCCCACGTACAACAACGCCACTGAAAGTGTCATGCCTATGATAAGGATAAATTTACGAATCACTTCCAAATAAAAAAATGGACGCAACACCAAAAGAGGCACCATAGAAATGGCCACAAACGTCACTAAAAACAAAGGCCCCAATTGACCAAAATCTTGCACACCCACTAACGGTAAATACAAGTTACTTATCGATGCACTAACGATATACGTCGCCAGCCCCACTAAAAACACCTGACGCTTAAACCGATCAAACCCCCTGGAACGCTTTGCATCAAAAAACAAGATTGTAAAAATAAAGACAAACATACTCAGTATATACAGCCCAAACACAGGATGGGCCCAGCCATAATGAATATCCATTGGGCCCTGAACAGACACAACTAAAGCATCACTTATACTGAACCCAGATATAAACAGGCTCCAAAGCGACAACAGCGATATTGTAGGTAAATGAAATCGAAAATTACGACGAAGAAACAACACCAATAACGACAAAGAATAGACACCAGCAACCGCCGAAACAAACGATCCTCTCACCCAAAACAAAGTCGCATACCCCGTCCAAACATGATAGGTGCATAAACTCCAATACGCGATGGCGGCAGCCAAAAAGGCAAACCCCGCGCGAACACGACTCGCACTGCTGTAAAGCAATGGCATCACGTACACCAATGCACTCAAACCCAAAATACCCACATACAACCAAAACATCATGCCATCACCTCTTGCCGATTACGAATGGCTTTCAAAGTAGGTAAAATAATTTCAAATTCAGTACCAGATTCCAATTGCGAGCTCACATTTATTCGCCCCTGGTGGTCTTGCACAATACCCTGCACAATTGTCATCCCAACCCCATTTCCAGATTCTTTTGTGGAATAAAAAGGATCAAATAACCGCTCACGTGTTTCGGTAGACATGCCACAACCATTATCCACAATGCGAACCATGACCTGACCGTTATCCAACTCTTCTGCGCTCACCCGCACTTCACCATTTGCGCGCCCCTCCAAGGCCTGCAAACCGTTCAAGATTAAATTCACAAATACTTGCACGATTTGTGCCCGATCAACCAGCAACAATATCTTTGGTATACTTTCCAGAATAATAGAGCCCCCCAGCTGCAATTTATCAGCCTCAAGCAAAAGGGACACTTCATGCAAAATACTACCTAAATCCTCTTCTGCCATTTTGGGTAATTTGCGCGTTCCAATTTGAGTAAGCGACTGACACATTTCATTAATGCGTTCCACCTGAGGCAACATCACTTCGTTGAATTTCGTACGAAACGTATCCTCATGCCATCGCTTAGGAAGGAGCTGAGTAAAGGTACGAATCGCCACCAAAGGATTCTTAATTTCATGGGCAATGCCAGCCGCAATCATACCCAGCGAACGCAACCGTTCAGAACGCATCATCTGTATTTCCAATTCCTTCAAAGATGAAATATCCGTTAGGGTAATCATGAGACCAAAATCACCATCACCCAACGCCATTACGCCTGAACTTAGCAACATTGGAATATTAGACCCTCCAAACACACTAACTTCCGCTTCAATCGTTCGGCCTTTTCGGGTCACTAAGGTGCGGTCAAGTTGCTGCAATTCTGGCAACAAACCATACAGCGATACCAAAGACGCCCCAATCGCATCAGCATAACTACAGCCAACCAATCGCTCTGTCATGCGATTAAATCCAATAATCGTTAAGTCCTGATCACACAAAATCACACCTGCAGCTAAACCATGCAAAATATCGTCATTGTAGTCCTTGGTTTGCTGAACGCGCTGTAACAACATAGTGTTATTAAGTGCAACCGCGGCTTCTCGTGCCAAGGTTTCCATATACGACCAGTTAATAAACGCTGGTTTTTCATCTTGATACACACCCAAAACACAACCAATGAGTTCGTCGCCCGCCACAAAAGGAATAACCAAAATAGCGTTTGCCTGAAAATACGATTTAAAGGACCGATGGAAGGCACGAACATCACTATCTTCCACATAGGCTAAATCCATCGGCTGAAACCGATTTTTCTGCAACTCATGGAATAATTCGCCAATTGGAAATTCCAAATCCCCCATTTTATCGGTAATAGAAATCGCCTTATTATCGTGTAAGTCTGAATTCGATAGCGCATATTGCCCATCCAACAGGGGGTTTGGAGAATAAAACGCCATCACATTAAATCCAAATTCCGATTTAAATGTATTTGAGATAGCAGGCACAATATCAGCCATATTCGTCATCTGATTAAAATACAACGCCAACCGGTTTAATTCCTTTAGCTCATTAATACGTGCCTCCAGTCGTTGGTAAGAATTGGCATTGTTAAGCACAGTAGACACCTGGTGCTGAAGCGTTTGAAACACAGTGAGTTCAGATTCCATATATTGCTCGTCTGAGCGTTTAGGACCCAGCCCTAACACACCAATCAATCCCGAATCACCATGCAACGGAATGGCAATGGCCCAACCCAGTTTCGTTAAGGCACCATAAGAAATCATTTTGCTTTCCACATCAGAATACCTAAAGGCCAATTCTTCAGTAACCAATATGACACCCTTTTTTAATTCAGTCATCAGAGCAGGTGGCAAATCAATTGAGTCCGATAACGCCGGAGAAAACTCCCCTGAGTGTCGCAATAGTGTTAATGTATCCGAAAACTCATTTTCAGAAGACACAAACAAAGCCGCACGGATAATTTGCAATTGGTCTGGCAAAAGCTCAGTAACAACTCGCCCTAATTCGTCTAAAGACACCTGGCGCAAAAGAGCATCTCCAACACGCTTCATGGTACGCTGATAATTTGGGCGCGCTCTGAAAAACACCGCATTTGTGGCCGCATCGATAATGTGTCGAATATGCGGGTACAAAAACACCACCAATCCTGCCGACATGAGTACACTTAACAGGTTCTGATGAGACCCCACACTAATGTCATCTTGGGTGTGCAACAATAGTGAGGAAAAAGTAAGAGACACCGCTGAAGTCATTAAAAAATAGAACAAACTTTTCTTTAAGATAAATTGCACATTCATCAATCGGTATTTGTATATGGCAAAATAGGTAGAGGCAATAAAAAAGATAGTGAAAAGCGGCCCCAATTGGGTAAATTGATTTGTTCCCATCATCGGTAAAACCAAATTGGTCACAATAGCCAGTGAAAACGTAATTAAAAGCCCATTAATCACGTACACCAATCGCAAACGTTCAATACCACGAAACACCCAAATGCCCCGAAGCCCAACAATAAAGGCAATGCCCATGTATCCCATGGTAACCAATCCAAAAAATTTATGACCCATTCCATAGGTCACCTGCATTGTGGTCAAATTAATGGACTCTGCTATTAAATGAGTTGGCGCGATTACCGCAATAGCCAACGGAGGAATAGCCAAAAGCGCATACACCCATTTGGGTAAATTAAATTGCGGTCGCGGATAATGGCTTACAAAAAGAAGGAATGAGTACCCCAAAAACACAGGCCCAACAAACGCCAATCGAAGAGGAATTAACGGTGTGGGAACACGCCACACAAAAAATATAGCGGCCATCCAACTGGTCATAGAAAGCACTGCAATTGAAAACGACACTGTGGCAATACGACGCCGAGAAAACACCAGTGGAACCAACGCCAACACGCAATTCAAAGTCATCAAAAATAAATACAACTGAGTCATGTAAACTCTATTATACGGGGTGAGCGTGGTTCCGCTCAATTAAATAATACATGCTCCCCCGAAACATCACATATTAAAAACTTATTTTCGCTTAGATAAAAGATATCCCGCCAAATCATAGCCCTGTTTAAAGGCCGCTACTGTTCTAACATCCACTTGGGTTGGAAGAAGGACCATGCTACCAAAAGAACGCTCCATGTTCAGTGTAAATTGCAACATTGGATTGGTAACAACATAACGCTTCAAAGGAGGACCGGATTCCTGTTCCACTTTTTCAACACCAATTAAAACGGTCGGATCCATTGAAATCCGGTGCGCATCTCGCATGAGACCTAAATGCCTTACCATGGTTGGAACCACATCTTTTTTACCTACACTACGATCCGAATAGGGTTTTTCCATCTTCATATGAACATGAATTAAATCGGATTCTTTGAACGCGACAATATCCCATAACGTATCCCATTTTTTCTGAGGAAAGCGCGCTTCAAGTTCGGCTTTATATGCCAAAACTTCCGCTGTCTCAGGCCATTGAGACGCATCCTCATTTAAGCGCCCTGTATCCATCAGTAAAGAAGGTGAAAAACCCAACTCAACTAAGGATTGAACTAATAATGGATGAGTTTCTTCAAGAACCAACCGGTCATACACGTGGTCTGGCGTAATACCCCCATCTCCCACATGTATACGTCTCTGCTCCTGCATCTCTTTGGATACACGTTCATATAAAGCACGATCATTCACGTCTAATTTAGGATCCGCGCCAGCCACACCCACAAAACGCGCCCCCATTTTAGCAAGCGCGCGCGCTGGGGCTAGTGCCTCAAATCGCTGTTTAACAGGTAAATAAGACGCTAAAAAGCGCAACTGCGCATCCTGATAGGCCTCTGAAACCCGTATCGACTCATAAAATTTCTGCGCCAACTCGTTTAACTTGGTGTCCCGATAGTCGTAATAGGGGCCCTGTGCGGACTCCTCTGCCATGTGCGTATTTAATTCTTCA
>JAQBTH010000043.1 GCA_027623425.1 bacterium
GGAGCCACAAAAACTAAGTGAGGGTTTTCCGAAGATGGCGCGAGCAGAGGGTGTGGGCAGAGTGGCCGATCATAGTGCCGCGCAAGCTAACCCTGCTCAAACGACCACTCAGCCGGGTGTGGGTAAACCAACTGTTGCCCTGAATTTTACTGCAATGGTGGGCGACTCTCTGCCGATACAACAGGGTGCACAGATAGTGGCGCAAGTTCCGGTAGAACAGGCGGCGCAGATAGTGGCAAGTATGCCGGCACAACAGAGAGCACAGATAGTGGCGCAAGTTCCGGTGGCACAGGCCGCGCAGATAGTGTTGCAGTTGCCACCGCAGGCGGCGGTTCAAATTTTAGTTCAATTGGCGAGTGTATCGCCCAAGGAAGCCGCGTCACTCTTGTTGGTGATGGTGCAGAATTCCATTAATCCCAAGCAACTTGTTCAACTATTGATCCTACTCCTTCACCAGGAACTTCCCGGAAATATTCAAAAGCTCGTTCAGCAATTATTAGCCAAGTTAGAGGCCGCGTTGGATCAGTGTAGGGGAGGGCGTTTAGACAAGCTTGACGATGCGACATTGGCCGCTTTACTTGCTAGCTGTGCTTCAGAGGAATTATCTGATGTGGATCTTAAACGCATTAAGCGCAAGCAGCTGGAGGCGTTGCAAAAAGAAGAGGAACGGGCAGCGGCTGTTAACCAAACTCATCATAATTTATCGTTGATAGATGAAAAATTGGCCATATTATTTGCCTATCGGGAACACAAAAAGAGAACGCTTGCTTAAGGTTGATTTAACAGGGTTTATTTAATGAAACTTATTTTTTTCTAAAGTGTGTTTTTTCATCAGCTTATGCAATTGTCGAGTTGTAATTCCTGCGTAATGTGCTGTTTTGTTAATTTTTCCTTTGTGTTGTGTTAACGCCGCATTTAGGTATGAGCGCTCTGCTTGGTCTATGGCCACATTTCGCGTGTCCTTTAGAGTCATTTTAGTGGTGGATGGATCTGGTATTTTTACCACAATGGCATGGGTGATGTCTGCGGGCAGGTGTTCAATTTCAATTGTTGAACTGGAACATAATATGATAGCGCGCTCTATAATATTTTCTAGTTCGCGTATGTTTCCAGGCCACTCATAGTTGCATAGTTGCTGCAATGCGTCAGCGCTGATTGTTGTGACAGGTGAATTGTAGCGTGGGGCAAGATGTTGGATTGTTTCGTCAATTAACTGTGGAATGTCGCGGTGCCGTTCGCGAAGTGGTGGTAGAGTGACAGGAAATACATTTAAGCGAAAGAATAGGTCTTTTCGAAATAATTGTTTCTCACAGAGGGTATTTAAGTCCTCATTTGAGGCTGAGATAATGCGGATATCGATGGGGTGTTCGGTGTTTCCTCCTATTCGCGTGATGACGCGGTCTTGAATGATAGATAGTAATGTCACCTGTGCGCTTAATGGCATTGTTCCGATTTCATCTAAAAAGATAGTGCCTGTATGCGCGGCTTCGAATTTACCAATCTTAGTTTGTAACGCGCCCGTAAATGCGCCTTTTTCATACCCAAAAAGTTCCGATTCGATTAATGACTCTGGTAAAGCGCCACAATTTACACTGACAAAAGGGCGGTGTTTTCGTGGGCTTTGTTCATGAATCCATTTTGCAAATCTACTTTTTCCAGTTCCGGTTTCCCCAGCCAAATATACGTTGGCATTTGTGCTTGAAACCTTTTCCAAGTTTTTTACAATTTGGGTAAATATATCGGACGTTGTTTCCATACCGACTTTATACCATTCCCAGCGACTCTTGAACATTAAAACTTAGTGCTTGGCCTTAAATTTGCATTCGCCCATATGTGACACTACCCAAAAGGAGACTTACCATGATTTTATCCCCATTTCGAATTGCTATCGTTTCTCTTATTGTCCTATCAACATCTGCTTTTGCTCAATCAAAGCAGAACTTAGAGTTCTCAGGTTTTCTCGAAAGTTCCAGTTCGTCCCAGCAGAATAAAAAACCCGTCTATGAAATGTATACCCGGATTTTACTCGATACCAGTCTCATTTCATCCGATCAACTCGCCAATTACCTTTCTCGCAATATCGATGTGAAAGGTTACTTTTATCTCCAAGATGGTCGCCCCGTTCTTAAACTTACCAATGTTGTTTTAGAAGAAGATGATTATGGTGCGGATGATGTTAAGGATGATGAGGGTTACGAAGCCTTTTAGGCTGGGTTTAATTGGGCGATTGCGGCGTTAGACCATCAACCTCGGTGCTCGATGTATATGAATACACCTGCGCGTCTCGGTGCTGGCCTGCCTTGCACTCGCCCAATTAAACCCAGCCTACGGGGAGGGTGCAGCAGACGTGTTAGCCATTGGCGTTAGACCATCAACCTCGGTGCTCGATGTATATGAATACACCTGCGCGTCTCGGTGCTGGCCTGCCTTGCACTCGCCCAATTCACGTCTTAAACGCTTTGGGTTAATCCGTGGCGTTGTCTGGCGCTATGAATAATTTCGCTTAGTAGTTCAGAGTAAGTCATGCCATCCATTTCAGCCATTAAATTTAGTTTTCCATCCCAACACCAACCTGGATTTGGGTTCACTTCAAGTAATTTAATAACGCCATTTGCATCTTTTCTAAAATCAAATCGAGCATAATCTTGGCAGCTTAGACGGCTAAATAACTTTAATGAGTAGTCGATCAATTTTTGATGCTCATCTTCGCGTAAAACGGCTTCTTTGTATGCAATAGATGTCCAGTATGGTGAATCCGGGTCCCATTTGCTTTCATAGGATAGTATTTTAGGTAAATTTGAAGGTAGAGCAGAGTAGTCCACTTCTAAAATGGGTAAACAATGTGGGTTTTCAGGGTTGCCAACGATGCCAACGCTATATTCCGTTCCATTCAAAAATTCCTGTACTAAAATGGGTGTTCCATGGCTAATTTGCCGTATAAAGGCCATGTGTTTCATAAGTTGCTCGGCATTATGAACAACGGCATTTTGAGTGATTCCTAGCGAACTATCTCCGCAGTTTGGTTTTAGTAGCGCTGGGAAAATATTAGGTAGAGTGGCTGACTGATCGTTGCCTTCGATATAGGTTTCTTCTGGCGACGGTATATCCATACTTTGGGCGATGGCGATAACCAGCGATTTATCAAAGCACATGGCAAGGCATTTTGCGCCGGCACCAGTGAATGGAAATCGGTACATATCTAAAATGGCTGGTATATGCAGTTCTAACTCCGCGTGATTGTAATACCCCTCATCGCATAGGTTTAAAACCAATTGTTTCGGTTGTTTTTCCAATTCTGAAATCAATGATTTGTGGTTGTTTATGTAGGTGAATTGAAACTCTTTTAGGGTTTTTAGCGCTTTTTTGAGTTCCGAAATCGTGTGGAAATCTTCTTTATTGAACACCCCATCTTTTTTGACGGAATCGGGTAATTTAGGGTCGCCCATTACTACTAAAATTGGTGTTTTAGACGTGCTTGCTTTTCGTTCTTTTTTATCGGGGGCTTTTGCGGAAATAAATACCCGGTGTTGCATCATGCCTAAATCTTGGTTACGGCTTGATTCCGATTGTAACGTGCCATGATTGGTAATGTTGGTAAACCCTACGGATTTAAGTTCTTCTTTAAGTTCTTCAAATGAATACAGTCTTTCTGCATAAAATTGGTCGGCGATAACGCCTTTAGTCGCATCAACAACTACTTCTCTGGAAATAATTCTGCGGCCTTCACTGGATAAACTGCGTTCGCGACATACAAAATAGGCTTGGTTGATCCATTCCCACGACCGAGCTTCAAAGTTGTTTCGAGTCCATTCACCGTCCGTGATGTCTATTAAAATGGTGCCTTTTGGTTTCAAAATACGTTTAATTTCTTTTAATACATTTCGGTCGTCTTCTTCTTGTTCAAAGTACCCAAAAGAGTTTCCCATGATGGTAACCAGATCCACACTTTGTGAATCCAAGCGAATTTTTCTGGCGTCGCCTTCTGAAAATTTAATGGCTACTTTTTGTTTTATGGCACGCTTTTTTGCCAAACGGATTAAATACCGTGAACGGTCTATTCCAACTAGGTTTGTATACCCTCGTTTTGCCAGCTCGAGGGTATGTCTTCCTTGGCCACAACATAGGTCTAAAATGCTGGCCGATTTTTTTACACCGGAAATAGCCAGCACATGATCGATGTCTTTTGTTGTGTTGTTATCGTTTTCAACCACGTCACCATCGGTTTTAATATAGATGGCGTTAAAGAGGGTCTTCCACCACTCATTTGGAAGGTGTTTCTCTAAGTCAGCTAATGGCCCGTGGGTGTTGGATTTTTTCATTTTAATTCTAGTGCATCCTTTTATTTTGGAATTTTTTTGAGGCTCTTGTTTAATAATGTTGAGAGTTAAAAAAACATCTGGCAATTTTTATGCCATCTGCATTAATGGGTGCATGTTCTGTAATCTACTATATAGGATTTATTCTCGGATGTTTCTATTCTTATTTTATGAATATAAAGTTCCGTTATCAAGCGCTATTAACTCTTTTCTTAATCCAATGCGTCGTCTGCGATATGCCAGTCTAAATTTTCAATGACACTGACTTCGACTATGCTGCGTGCGCGTTTGAGTAATAATCCACATTCTTTGCTTAAATGTAAGAGGTGCACTTTCTTACCCAGTTGGTCGTAACGTTCCGCTATATTATTTATGGCTTCCAAGCCTGAATGGTCGTAGACACGGGCTTTAGCAAAATCAATCACCACGTGTTCGGAGTCGTTTTCTAAATCAAATAGGTTTTTAAATGAGGTGACAGAGCCAAAGAATAACGCCCCATTTAATCGATAAATTCGTCTGCCTTGTGCATCGGTTTCAATCTGTGCAACGATTTTCTTGCCTTGTTCCCAGGCAAATACCAGTGCAGATATAATCACGCCAACAAATACGGCAGCAGCTAAATCCACGATGACTGTGGTTGCCGACACAATGAATATGACCAATGCGTCTGATTTGGGTATTTGGCGTAAAATGCGAAAACTTGACCATTCAAATGTGGCGATTGAGACCATAAACATAACGCCGACTAATGCTGCTAGAGGAATCGCTTCGATAAGTGGTGCTCCAAATAGAAAGAAGGCCAGTAATGCGAGTGCTGCAGCAATGCCTGATAATCGTCCTCGGCCGCCTCCGCGAATGTTAATTATACTTTGGCCGATCATAGCGCATCCGCCCATGCCACCAAAGAATCCGTTTAGCACATTGGCTAACCCTTGCCCGATACTTTCCTTGTTTCCACGGCCACGCGTGCCAGTTAGTTCATCTACTAGGGTTAGTGTCATTAATGATTCAATTAACCCCACAGCAGCGGCTAATAATGCGTAGGGCAATACTATTTTGATGGCTTCAATATTTATTAGTGGTAGTTGGAACGTAGGGAAACCGGCTGATAGAGTGGTTTTGCTAGGATCAATATTTTTAACAAAATCAATGACCGTGACTATTTGAAAGCCCATATTGCGAAGTAAAATCGATATGCCAGTTACTGAAATGATAGCCACGAGTGTGGCGGGAACGGCTTTGGTAAAACGGGGTAGGAAGTGAATGATCGCCATGGTGATGCCGATAAGTACGCACATGATCATGAAGGGTTGAGGCGGCAATAAATGAGCGTTTTCACCAGTGCCCACGTAGAATTGTGCAAACTGAGCCTTAAATATAATGATAGCGAGTCCGTTTACAAAACCCAGCATAACAGGGTGGGGAATGAGTCGAATAAATTTTCCAAATTTTAATAAACCAAATGCGATCTGGCTAAGCCCCATAAATATAACGGCTAAAAACAGATATTGAAGGGCGACTTCTGGCCCTTTCTCTATCGTTTGTTGAATCACCATCGGCGCAAAAATAACTGCCACAGCGCCAGTAGCCCCAGAAATCATGCCTGGTCGCCCACCGAAAATAGCCGTCACTAGCCCCATGATAAAGGCGGCGTATAGCCCAACTGTTGGGTCAACGTGTGCCACAAATGAAAAGGCGATGGCTTCGGGTACGAGTGCGAGGGCGACGGTAATGCCGGATAAAATATCATTTTTGATGTTGCGCGGTTTTTGAATAATAAGATTAAACATAGGTTTTAATTCCTTGTTGTGTTGTTAAATGGCGAAGTAAAAGAGACCATTCTAGCCTACTAGATAGGTGGCGTCAAAACTTAGGGATATGGGTTTGTAACTCTTTTTTGTTTTTACTTGTATACTTAATAAAGTACTTTATGATTAAAGGAGCGGTTTAGATGACAACAGGACAATTAATCGTAAAATTAAATGAGGACTTAGCAAATGAATACGCGGCTATTCTTCAGTATACGACCTATGCAGCTCGTGTGACAGGGCCTTCGTCCTCAACTTGCGGCGTTTTTCCTTGCGGAAGTGTCCGATGAACAACTGCATGCTAAGTTTTTAGCAGATAAAATTGTCACATTGGGTGGTAAACCCACCACCAAAGCAGTCCCGGTTGCAGAGGCGGCCACCAATCGCGACATGTTATAAGCCGTTTTAGAGGCTGAAACACGCGCAAAGGACGGGTACACCGAGCGTGCTAAACAAGCCGACGTGCTTGGGCTAAAGGCCCTCGCATTAGACTTGGAAGATATGATTCGTGATGAAAGTAATCACCGCGAAGAAGTGGAAAAAATTCTAACAGACTGGTCTGTTTAAGCGTTAGTTTGATTGGGGCTCCATTTGGGGCCCCTTTTTATTTTGGAACCTTTTGCATTAGCCGTGTGTCTAATGGAGTAAGTCAGGAAATCTGGAAGGAATATTGTGTTGGATGAGACGGTAGTGGCGGCATTTCAATCTGGGGACGAAGGCGTATTTCAAACCATATTGGATCGATACGAATCCCCCATTTACCGATTGATTTTAGCCATGGTATGTCATGTTCAGGATGCCCAAGACTTAACTCAGGAGGTGTTTGTTAGAGTGTTTGAGAAGCGCCAACAATTTAAGGGTGAATCGCAACTTAATACCTGGATTACAAGTATTGCTCGGTTTCATACCATTAACTTTTTAAGGCGGTCTCGGGCAAAACAATGGTTATCGTTAGAGCATTGGATGCAACGGTTTGGCGGTGATGTTCAGGATGATCGGAATGAATCGAACTTGGATGGTATTGTTGCACAATCAGAACTTCAGTCGGTGTTAACCAATGCCATGTCTCAGTTGCGGTTTGCCGAGCGAGAATTAATCGGTTTAGTGGATATTCACGGGTTAGATTATCAAGCGGTGGCCCGACTACAACATTGCCCCGTAGGGAACAGTTAAATCGCGATTGTCTCGCGCAAGAGCCGGACTGAAACGCATGTTAGAACAGAAAGGAGTTTTAGCATGATGGAACAATTTTTAGCGAAATGGCAGGATGTGCATGCACCCGACCAGTTAAGGGCACGGATCATGGCTGGTATCGCACCTAGGGTGCAGTTGGTTATGCGTCAATTGCGTTTCGCACAATCCTTTGCCATGATGCTGTTATTGGCCTCGTTTTCTGTTTATGTTAGTACGGTGTCTGTAGATTCGCCAGTTGGTCTTTTGGATATTCAGCCTTCAAACTATTCAGATTCGGTTGTAATGGAGTCGTATCAATTGTCAAAAGATGTTGTATTAGAGAGTATTATTATTTCCGATTAAGGAGGAATATTGTATGAATTTATTTTCAAATAAAAAGTTTTTTTTGGGTATTGTGGTGTACACGGTGTTGGTGTTGAGTTCAGGCTACTTACTAGGGAAAAGTGGATTTGGTGACTGCGCTAAAAAAGACGATCACCCTAAACGTTCGAGCCACCATATGGGACATGGGAAAATGACGGCTCATTTTTCGAGTACGTTAGATCTAACGGCTGATCAGCAACAAAAATTAGATGAAATTGTGTCGCGTCATACGGTATCTATCAATAAAATTCGTGGTGAGTTTCGTGCGAAATACGATGGGCTTCGTGAGAAGAAGGTGGGCGAAATTAATGCGATTTTGACCCCTCAGCAACAATCAAAGTTTCGTGAAATGCGAGCCAAGTGGAATGGAAAAAAAGGAAAAAAGTCTCACGACAATAAAAAGGGGCATGCGTGTGATGTTAAGAAGGGGCATATGGAAAATGGCAAAGACTGCTGTAAGATAAAATAGATGAGTAGTCTTATTCGATTTTTTGCAACGCGCCATTTTCTCGCCAACCTCATCACTATTGTGGTGTTGGTTGGTGGAGTCGTGGCCTGGAATGTGACCAGTAAGGAAGAGTTGCCGGACATTACCTTTAATACGGTACGCGTGTCCACGTCCTATTCAGGGGCATCAGCAGAAGATGTTGAGTTTTACGTGACTCAGCCCATTGAAGAAGCGTTGCAGGGAATCGATGGGATAAGACGAATTACAAGTACGTCTAGCCCTGGAAGCAGTTCCATTGCTGTTGAGTTAGAGCGCAGTGTTAAAAATTTAGATAAGGCCGTTACCGATATTCAAAATCAGGTCAATACGGTTGATTTGCCCGATGATATTTTAAATGATCCGAATGTGAGGATCTTTGAAACCAATAAAAAGGCGATTATTGATATCGCTATTTATAATGAAGATGCGCCACTTTTAAGTGTCAAACAGCGTTCTGAACTTCAAGCTATGGCCCGTTCTTTAGAAGCCCGATTGATTGCTGAACCTGAAATCTTTGAGGTGCGTCGTAGTGGGTATTTGCAAGAAGAAATCACCATTAAGGCCGACCCTGATGCACTAAGTAAATTTCGTATTCCGTTAACAACGATTGCTCAGGAAATTACCCGTTCTCATATGCGCGCGCCGTCTGGAACGTTGAAATCAGGTAAATTTGAGCAAGTTACGATCTTAAAAGAATTAGATAATAAAACGGACTTGGGGAATGTTGTTGTTCAAGGTGGTTTTGATAGTTCACCCATTCCACTTAAATCGGTTGCCTCTATATATGATGAATTTGAAGATAATACCACTATATTAAAAGTAAATGGCCGTGAGGCGGTCATATTTGATGTGGTAAAAAATAGTACAGTTGGTATTTTAGATGGTTTAGAAGTTATTAATAGGGTAGTGTCTCAGTTTGAGTCAAATGTACTAGCGAATTCGAGTATAAAACTTCAGTTTCTAGACGATGAGTCTATCGATTTGCGAAATCGACTTTCCATTATTGCCTCTAATGGTCTGCTTGGTTTTGTTTTAATTTTAATTACGTTATTCATATTTTTAAATAAGCGGTCGGGTTTTTGGGTGGCCATGGGTATTCCATTTACTCTGGCATTCAGTTTAATTTGCAGCTACTTTTTGGGCTTTACCATCAATGGAATTACCCTTGCTGGTATTATTATTGTGCTTGGAATCGTGGTGGATGACGCCATTATTGTTGCGGAAAATATTTCACGTCGGTACAACGAAGGGGAATCCCTAGAAGAGGCTTCTGTTTTAGGCGCTCAAGAGGTTGTTGCCCCCGTTTTTGCTAGTGTGGCCACAACGTGTGCGGCCTTTATTCCATTGTATTTCTTTTCAGGTCGGTATGGGGCATTTGTGCAATTTATTCCTCCCATGATTTTTCTTATGTTGGCAGCGAGTTTATTGGAATCGTTTCTTTTGTTGCCATCCCACATGACCTTGTTTCGTGGCTGGCCTAAACCAGTCAGTGAGCGTGGATCGGCCTCGCGCGCTTGGTTTAAAAATTGGGAAAGCGTTTATGAACGGTTTTTATTGAAGATGCTGCCCAAACGTTATGTGATTTTAGCCGTCTTTTTAGTAATGGCTGTCGGAGCAAGTTTGATTGTAAAATCTCATTTTAATTTTGTTATGTTTCCCCGTACTGAGTCCCGTGAAATCGTTATATTTGGATTGGCTGATGATTCTGTGTCTGCTGTTCAAACGGCCCTGGCGACGTTGCCTATAGAGGAGTATTTGCGTCGCACGTATATCGGCAAGGAAGGTATCGGTATTCGCACTCATGTGGCCCGTGGGCGTCGTGGTGATGCAGCTCGGGAAAACCAGTTTCGTATTACTTTGGAAATAGTGCCTTCAGATAAACGCAAAAAGAGTACAGATGCTTTGATAAAAGAAATTGAGACCTATTTAAAAACCATTCCAGGTATTTCAGATGTGAAATTTACTAAGGCCCGATGGGGGCAAAGTTCAGGGTCCGTATTTGAAATTGTGGTACAAGAAAATAATGATCAAAACCGCGATGCATTATTGGGTGATGTGATGGCTCAAATGCGAGCGACGCCTGGCATTATGAACGTAGAGGAAGATGTTGTGCCAATGGGGGACCAATATATTGTGAGATTTAATCAGGCCAAATTAAAGCGTTTGTCTGTGAGTCCTGATAATATATCGCGTACTCTTCGTAGTGTATTAAATGGGCAACGCTTGTATACCTTATTTCGTAATGATGAAGAAATAGAGGTTAATTTAACCGTTAATGATGATTATCGTCAGACTATTTTTAATGTGTTAAAAGTGCCTATTGAGAATAACCAACGTTATTTAGTGCCTCTTGGCGACTTGGTGACTGTGGAACAAATTAAAGCCAAAAAATCCATACGTCGGCGAGATTTGAAACGTAGTAGTTTTATTTATGCTGACCTTACCCCTACAGCTGGAGTTAGTCCTCTAGAGGTTGCGGATGATTTGGAAACGCGGGTGTTTCCTCGTTTATTGGCGAAATACCCAAATGGGGTGTTAAGTTTTACAGGTGAGGTGACGGATACCCGTGAATCCAAACGGGATTTAACCATTGGTATTATGACTGCTGTAGCGCTTATTTATTTGGTGTTAGCGGTGTTGTTTAATTCCGCATTGAAGCCGCTTCGTATTATGTTGGTGGTGCCTTTTGGTGTGATTGGTGTGATCTTTGCCTTTTATCTGCATCAGAAAACAGATTTTTGTTTTTACGCAGCAATTGGGACATTGGGGATGTTGGGAGTTGTGGTCAATGATGCGATAGTCATGTTAAGCCGCTTGGATAAAAGGGCGTTATCTGAAACGGTGAGCAATGCATTTACTGCTGATATAGCGAAGTCGCGTTTGCGTGCGATTATATTAACGACTCTTACAACGGTGGCCGGTGTTATGCCGACAGCGTATGGTTTTGGTGGCACAGACACCATGTTGTCCGATATGATGATTGCCATGTCTTGGGGTTTACTATTTGGCACATTAATAACGCTTATACTGACACCGTGTGTATTCATGGTTGAGGATGATTTTCGCCGCTTCTTCGGCCGTAAGAATAGCGGTTTGTTGAAGCGAGTTGGTGTGGGATTATTTAGCTTGATTGCATTGGGTGTTATGCCGCAAATTGCGCATGCTCAAGATGGTGGAAAGGGGCAATCGGTATTGCCCTTGAGTGAATTTGTGTCTCGCGCGGTTAAGCAAGATTCCGCATTTCATAGCATGGTATTTCAACAAATGGCATTTAAGTATCAATACAATGCGGCTGTAACAGCGCCTGACTTGATTTTGAGTTTAGATTCCGATTTTCAAGTGGGTGAGGAGGATGATGATTTGCGACGCGCAGATCATTCCCTAAATATCACTCAAACTCTGCCTCAATTTGGGCAAGAATACAGCGTGTCATTTACTCAAGATGTGATCGGGAAAACCGATTCGACTACGGTGCAATATGGGTTTTCTCAAGATATTGCGCGAAATGCCTTTGGAGCCTCAAAACGCTTAGATGGGGCTATTCAACGGGTAAAGACCGATGTGGCACAATTTCAATTGATTGAGGCGTATGAGGATTATTTGGCCGAGATTATGGGTGTGTATTACACGTGGATTCGCCAGTATGAAAGTTTAAAGCTGGCGCAATCGTCATACGCTGAAAACGAAAAAGTGATGGCGAGTATATTAAGGCGGCAAGAACGCAAAATTGCCAATCAGACTGATGTGAATAAATTCAGATTGCAAATGTTAGCCAAGCGCGAACAAGCGGTGCGTTTTGAGCGCGACTATGCACAGACAACCGAAACAATCCGCCGAATCTTGGGTGTGGATTCAAGCGTGGTGTTGCGGCCCGATACGACCGTTGTGTTAGACGATTTGCCTGAAAAGATCGACCAGGTTTTAAGTGCGGTGGAAGCGCGTAGCCGGAGTTTCTCGATCCTATCTCTTTTAGATACTCAGTATGGCTTATCTACTGATCGCGCCGCTAGGGAATTGTTACCTTCGATTGCGCTAGATGCCCGTTTTGTTGTTCCCGAGCAAACAGCCGATCAAATTGCGTATGCGGGCGCGAGCGTTGCTCTGCCGGTGTTAAACCAGAAAGCCCGCGCCAATGCACGACTTTCTCAGCTCTCGGAGCGTCAAACCCAAGTCGAGAATCAAACGGCCGCAGACCGATTGCGCGTGGATATTCGTAATTTATTTACCAACTTGCAATCGCAGAAACGCTTGGTGGATTTGGCAGGCGAGAAGCGGCGTTTGGCCCGACAGATATTAACGGAAGAATCGGAAAATTATTCCATTGGGCAAATCAACCTAAATGATTATATTGAGGCCGTAAATCGATTTGATTCAACGCGGTTTGATGAGATAGGCCGCAAAATATCTTACCAACAACTGATGATTGAATGGAAACGTTTAACGGATCAATTGGTGGCATATTCTACATTATCAGATGTCTTGTAATTAGCGCTTAGTGGCGTTTTCCAAAATACTGATAGAACCAACATTTGATGCCACCATTATAAAGTTTGCGGCGTTTTGTCGCTTTCTCGCCGAATAAGCGCTCAAATTGTTCGTTTGGAGTAATGATGTAATAGGACCAATCGGGGATTTCTCGTTTGAATACCTTGCCCATTTCCTTGTAAAGGGCTTCCGCGTCTCTTACCTCGTCCAAGCGTTCGCCATAAGGTGGATTAGTAACAATTTTACCTCGGCTAACATCTGAAGATATATCGCTTAGGGCTTTCTTTTCCACAACAATATCGGATAACCCTGCCAGAGAGATGTTTTTCTTTGCGATATCTATTGCCTGATCGCTTATGTCTGACCCACAAATGCGGTACGTCGCGTCATGTTTGATCAGGTCTTTTGCCTCGGTTTCAGCGTCTTCCCACATTTGAGCGGGCAATATGCTCCATTCGTCTGAGTTAAACTCACGATTTAACCCAGGGGCAATATTTTTAGCGATTAACCCGGCTTCGATGAGTAGGGTGCCTGTGCCACAAAGTGGGTCCATCAGCATGTCTCTTTCGGGGTTCCAATGGCTTAACAGTATTAAGCCTGCCGCCAGTGTTTCGCGTATCGGAGCAGTGTCCATGTGGGCCCTGTACCCGCGTTTATTAAGCCCAATTCCCGATGTATCAATACTTAGTGTGACAATGTCATTCTCGATTTGAACACGTATTGGAAATACGGCATTCGTTTCGGGTAGTTCCTGGCATTTGTGGGTGATTCTGAGACGTTCAACAATGGCTTTTTTAATGAGGCGTTGGCAATCAGTTCTACTAAAAAGTACAGATTTTCTACACATGACATTGCTAATGGGGAATTGATCGTCTTTTTGAATCCAGTCTCCCCAGTTTATGGCTTTGGTTTGTTCAAAGAGCGATTCAAACGTGAGGGCTTCAAATTGCGCTACTTTGATGTACACGCGGCCGGCTGATCTTAACCAAAAATTCGCTTTGCAAATGTCACTTAGCTGACCATCGAATTCTACTTTAGTGTCAAATACTCGTACTTCTGTAAAGCCAAGTGCTTTAATCTCTCTTGCGAGCGTGGATTCAAAACCCATAATAGTGGTGGCAATTAGTGTTATGTTCATTGCACGCTTAGATAATGTGTTTGTAGGTGTTTTTGCGTTTGATTTTGCCTTTTAATAAGGTTTCTAGCGCATCCAGTTTTCGTTTGTCTTTAAGCGAATAAAAACTAATCGCAATCCCTAAATTTCCAGCGCGACCTGTGCGTCCAACGCGGTGAATGTATTCCTCGGAGTTGTTTGGAATATTATAGTTTACGACCAATTCCACGTTTGGCACGTCTATGCCACGGGATGCCACGTCACTTGCCAATAACACGTCCGTGCGACCTTCTCTGAAATTCTCAATGATTCTCATGCGGTCTTGTTGGCTAATTTTTGAATGAATGCAATCTACTCGTTGCACACGGTTTCGTCGCAATTGCTGGGTCATTTCAATGGTTTCTTTTACCGTATTGAAAAACACCATCATTTTACCGCGGTTATATCGTGCCAAATGCATTAAGGCTTCGAGTTTTTCCTTTTCTGGCATTTCCACAATCACGTGTTCCACGCTGCCGGCCACATCAGTGGGGTTGCCAATCACAATTTCTTCGTAGTCTTTTGCGTAGCGACTGGCCATTTTCTTTACTTCGGGGAAAAGTGTGGCCGAAAACAGTACTGTTTGGTGATTGCCTGACAGCTGGTTGTGGATTTTAATGAGATCGTCTTCAAAACCCATGTCTAACATGCGGTCGGCTTCATCTAGTACCACGTAGCCGGTGTAATCAAGCCAAATCAACCCTGTACTCATCATATCGAGTAAGCGGCCTGGTGTGGCGACTAAGACCTGTGGGTATTCCCGTAATTTTTGTTTTTGAAGGGCCATATTGGTGCCGCCAATAACAAGTGCAGAGGTAATTGTTTCACCTGCTAATTGTTGCAATGTTTTTTCGATTTGAATGGCAATTTCGCGAGTGGGGCATATTACCAAGGCTTGCTCTAGTGTTTTATTGTAAAATTTGTGGATCATCGGCAGTAGAAAACTAAATGTTTTGCCGGATCCGGTTTCAGAGGAACAAAAAATATTTTTCCCGTTTAGTGTGTGGGGAATTGAAGTTTCTTGCACTTCGGTGGAATTGGTGAACCCTAATTCATCTAGCTTAGCAAGAATATCAGGGTGTAACGCCATTTCCTTAAAGGCTTTTCCCGGGGTTTTTTTAGGCTCAGGTGGCGGTGTTGGTTTGTGCGGCCTGTGGTTGTTATGGCGGGGGCCACTTTCTCTGCGGTCGTTTTCTCTGCGATCATTTTGACGATTGCGATTTTGATTCGGCCGTCTGTTTGAATTTGAGTGCGATTTTTTTTCGCGTGTATCGGGCCCATTTTCTGACTTGTGAGCGGTATTGTCTCGCGGAGAACTCGTTTTTTTTCGAGTTGAGTCTGATTTTTGATGAAGAGCAGGCGCGCTGCTTTTTGCTGTCGGGG
>JAQBTH010000001.1 GCA_027623425.1 bacterium
GGGTTTAACACCTACATCATGAAAGCCGCGTCACAATACTTAAACTCACAGCCAAAAGACAGCGTAGACTTGTATCTAATTGGAAACAAAGGCATACAACACTATAAACGCCGCCACTTTTCAATCTCCAAAACATATTCAAATGTGGTAGAAAAGATTGATGAACGAAAAGTGGGAACAATTTTAAGTCCACTAGTACAAGATTACTTGAACGGAAAATACGGAAAGATCGTATTATTCTTTAATGAATTCATCTCTGCGCTTGAAACCCGTCAAAAACAACATCAGGTATTACCCGTCGAATTAAAAGAGTGGGACGTAAGTAAAATTCAAGCGTCTGATTACATTTATGAGTCTGAAAAGTCCGATGTATTAGAAGAGTTCATCAAAAAACAGTTATCATATTCAGTTTTACAAGCACTAATGGAGTCACACGCGGCCGAAGAAGGTGCGCGGATGGCTGCCATGGACAGTGCATCAGACAATGCGAGTGAAGTAATTTCAGATTTAACACTCGCTTACAACCGCAGCCGACAGGCCGCAATCACAACAGAATTAACGGAAATCGTCGCAGGTGCGGCATCACTAAATTAATAGGAGGAACTTGAAAATGAGCACGAAAGAAAAAGGAAGAATTACCCAGGTTATCGGTCCAGTTGTAGACTTTAAATTCCCACGAGGAAAACTACCTGACCAAGGAAACGCCATTAACGTTGTGCGTCAGAACGGAGACATTCTAGTTCTTGAAACAATGCAGCATCTTGGAGACGATACAATTCGTGCCGTTGCCATGACCAGTACAGATGGTCTTGTCCGAAATATGGAAGGCGAAGATACTGGCGCCCCAATTACGGTACCTGTAGGTAAAGAAACATTAGGGCGTATCATGAACGTGACTGGCGACCCAATCGATTACGGCGCGCCTATTCAAGCAAAACAATCGCTTCCAATTCTTCGCGACGCACCTAAATTTAGTGAATTGGCGTCAACAACAGAAATGTTTGAAACAGGCATCAAAGTTATTGACCTTCTTGCCCCCTACCCAACTGGTGGAAAAGTTGGATTATTTGGTGGTGCCGGTGTAGGTAAAACGGTTCTGATTATGGAACTTATCCGTAACATCGCCATGGAACATGGTGGATACTCAGTATTCGCTGGTGTAGGTGAACGTACCCGTGAAGGTAACGACCTATGGTTAGAAATGAAAGAGTCTGGCGTACTTGATAAAACAAGCTTAGTGTACGGACAAATGAATGAGCCCCCTGGAGCCCGTTTCCGAGTTGCACTAACAGGTTTAACGCAAGCGGAGTATTTCCGAGACAACGAAGGTAAAGATGTACTGTTATTTATTGATAACATCTTCCGTTTCGTTCAAGCCGGTTCCGAAGTATCTGCCCTATTAGGCCGTATGCCATCTGCCGTAGGTTACCAACCGACTCTAGGTACCGACCTTGGAGAACTACAAGACCGTATTACATCAACGAAAAAAGGGTCTATCACATCAGTGCAAGCCATCTACGTTCCTGCAGATGACCTTACTGACCCGGCTCCAGCCACCACATTTACTCACTTAGATGCAACAACTGTTCTGTCTCGTAACATTGCTTCATCTGGTATCTACCCGGCTGTTGACCCATTAGAATCAACATCAACAATCCTTGACCCGCGCATTATCGGTGAAGAACACTATGCAACAGCCAACCGTGTAAAATCAACGTTACAGAAATATAAAGAGCTGCAAGACATCATCAAAATCTTGGGTATGGATGAGTTATCTGAAGAAGATAAGGTAACGGTATTCCGTGCACGTAAGATTCAAAAGTTCTTCTCTCAGCCATTCTTCGTTGCAGAACAGTTTACTGGATTCTCTGGTAAATATGTATCTAAAGAAGACACCGTTAAATCCTTCAAAGGTATTGTGGACGGCGACTATGATGATATTCCTGAACAGTGTTTTTCCTATGTTGGTAGCATTGAAGACGTATTGGAAAAAGCCGAAAAGATTAAAAAAGAAGCATAAAACATGAGCGAACGCACCCAATTCACAGTTAAAACGATTACTCCGTCTGGTGTTCAGCTAGAAAAAACGGCAACTTTTGCCCGTATTTCGTCTAGCATAGGTGAAATTGGCATTATGCCAAATCACACACCGTCGTTAGTAACCATAGAACCTTGTGAATTTGTGGTGCGCGTCGGCGAAAAAGAAGAGCTGTCATACTTCGTTCCCGAAGGTATCGCTCAAATTAAAGAAGGCGAGCTAATACTTGTCGTGCCATACATTGAAGCAATGGCAGACATTGATAAAGGCCGCGCGGAACAAGCAAAGAAACGGGCTCAAGAACGTTTAGCTGGAAAAATCAAAGACGAAGAAACAGATATTAAACGCGCAGAAGCATCATTCAAACGCGCAGAAAATCGCCTAAAAACCCTGGCTCAAGGGTAGTTTACCACACTAATTGTATGGCCGTATATCGTCCAGGTGCATTTCAACCGCACCAAAACGTACAATAATCAAATCAAAACGGCATTGGGTATCGCGCACCCCGTTAGCAACCAAATACAACTGAGCAGTACGCCACAAGTGCCGCCATTTCTTCTGATTAATCGCGTATCTGGCATCCATAAAGTCCGTCTCGTAGGTCTTCACCTCAACAAAAACCAAAAGTCCCTTGTAGCGACAAACAATATCGATTTCCCCCACATTCCGGCGAAAGTTACGTTCCACCACCCGGTAACCTGCCTTTTCTAAAAAAGCGACGGCCACATCTTCCCCATCACGGCCTTTAATAATATGTTTCATATATCCCCCCGAATTAAAGTTCTGAAGTAAGTGAACCATATCTGGAAACTCAAAACAAGGGAGTTTACAAAATAATTGCAATATGTAAAATTATTAAGATAAATTTTTATTAATTATACGTTTATTTTGGAGATAAATATGCCAACTCCCTGCACACTAACCCCAAGACAAGTTTCAATTGGCAGTGAATTCATAAAAGGAAACCGCCTTTTTGATAGACTGCCTATAGTGATTCAAGAGACCCTAGTTAGAGAAATAAGAAGCCGATCTGCTGTAACACGAGGCGAAGCAGGATTGCCTCCCAATATTACCATTCCCGTATATGCACAATGGCATCCCCAATTAACTTGCACAGAAATCAGACACTGCGAAGCTGGGTATCCGAAACCCCTTTCAGTTAAATGGATCTCCCCATTAGAAGAGGCCATATCAAGATTAAATACCATGCTTGGCTTCCGAAGATTCCACCATTTCCCAAACGCCAGTGCGCCAGAAAACGGAAATAGTTACCGCATTACGATAATGCACACAGGAGCAGGACTAGGCGGCAGAACCATAGGGCATTCCAGTACAGTCAATTTGAATGAACTCCACAATTATTCATGGCCCATTTCTGGAGTAATCGCCATTCCAGAAAATTCAAAAGGGTGCGACGATGATTTAGTCGCACTACTGCTACATGAATTAGGGCATCAAATTGGAAGTGGGCATGCCCCATTTGATGGTAGTTGTGCCAAACTCATGGGTGCCAGAAGTGTGATGGAAGCCATACATAACCCCCACCATGATAGCAACCCCTACACAACATTAATGCTGCAAACAGCGGACTCAGATGCTGCATATATGCGCCGTGAATTCCCAAGATTGCACAGCATGACACAGCTTTTTGCCAAAAGCTTGGATGAATGCCCACGTATTGAGTCTCCTGGAAACAGCGCACTGGGTGAATGCGGCACCAAACAAGACTTATGGTGCAATGTCGGTGAAGAGCTAAAATCTATCGTTCCCAAAAAATTAGAACCCGCCACTATAGTGGCATTCGCAGGCGGCATTATCCCAGCAATCAACCACAACCTATTACCAAACCACAAACTATCTTTACCAGCCCAGCAGATTGCAAGCGCCACCCTGATTTTAACCGCAATCGCACTCACCCACCAAAACCAACCACTGCATACTAACGAAATACCCAGCCTAGAAACGGAACTCCTCATCGCATCGGCCACCTTAATAACGGGAAACCTACTGCGAACTGGCGCTACCTACACATCTACTAAATTATCTGGCTATTCCAAAGCCTCCATCGACATTATCTTCAATTCCATGTTCACACCTCTAATTTTTACCATTATCACATTAGCCGCTTCAGATACCCAAAACAAAAAAGAAACGTTTTCAACCAACATACAAGCCATGGTATTAGGCACACTATTAAACGCATTAATTGCCTGGCTAAGTGTGAAAATAGCATACTGGTCCGGTCTACTTACATCCCCTACCCCCCCAACCAAAGTAGAAAACTTAGACAATGCATTCAGAATAAGAATTGACGCAGCAGACAGTGACGAAGAGCGACCAAGCTCGAATCGGCCACACAGCGCCGAGCAAAGAAGAGTGTATAGCCCAGATAATCCTTTAGGTTGGAGTGTCAGACAAGCCCCCAGATTGAGACAACGCTCAATTCTAAACTCACATCAATCCCCCTCCCCTGAAAAAGAAGAATCGCCAGATAAATACATTAAAGCGCTACCTAAACACCGCATAGAATCAACATCTACCGACATCGAATCAGATACATCTCCCGCAAAATATGTCCCTAATTGGGATGGAAAAACAGCCCGAATAAACCCCGACCGCCATGACACGTTTCAAACGTAATTAAAACAAACGCGCCTGTTTATATAAGTTAAAACTACGGCGATGTTGGGGGGTGAGCCCTAATCGTAAAATGGCATCATAATGGGCCTCTGTTCCATAGCCTTTATGCCGTGAAAAATCATAACCTGGATACCGCAAGTCAAACCGTTGCATTAACCGGTCACGCATCACTTTTGCCACAATCGACGCAGCGGAAATACATGCATGGAGAGAATCACCCTGAATAACGGCTTTCGTAGGCACAGACACACCGCAAGGAACTCGGTTGCCATCTACCATGCACTCGCGTGGCCGTATTCGTAACCTCCCTATCGCGCGCGAGAAGGAGCGCATAGTCGCATTCAAAATATTCACATCATCGATGAGCTTAGGCCCCACCATGGCCACAGAGATCACTGCGTCACTGGCTTTAAGTTCTTCAAAAAGGCGTTCTCGTGCTCTAGGAGACAATTTCTTAGAGTCATCCAGCCCCAAAAGTATAGTGTCACCCCGTAAAATCACAGCAGCAGCCACTACAGGCCCCACTAATGCACCCCGCCCTGCTTCGTCTACTCCAGCAACTAAATCCATGGGACAAGCCTACCATGCAAATGAGGCGAATATCTACCATGCAAAATACCATGTAAAAACCATGGGGAACTGTGTTTCATCAGTAAGTTACTTATTCTGACTACTAGATAGGGTTGTATACTATAAGTTGTATAATTCATCGTTTTAATGATCTATTAATATTATAGTATACATGAAACTATCTATATGGCATACTATAAGGCGTTTAGTTCATTTTATACGTGAAATATAGAGGTTATAATATATAAAGATGAAAAAGCCAAAACAAAAACTTGGGAAGATTATTAGAGACGCAGGGGAAATATTTAACGTTTCCTCAGCGGCCAAAGTATTGGATGTCCCTAATACAGAGGCTGCTAAGATACTGGCGCGATGGACAAAACAGGGTTGGTTAACTCGTATTCAGCGAGGTTTATATGCCGTTGTCCCTATTGAAGCCTCTACAACAAATCAGGCACTTGAAGATGCATGGATTCTTGCACCGGAGCTTTTTGCACCTTGTTATATAGGAGGATGGTCTGCTGCAGAACATTGGGATTATACGGAGCAAATATTTAGAGATATTTGTGTGATAACAGAGCGTGTTGTAGCGACTAAAAAGAAAGAGGTACACGGTATTAAATTCATAGTGACTCGAATAAAGAATGCGCTGGATTTTGGTACCAAAACTTTGTGGCGCCAAGATAAGAAAATCCTAATTTCTGACCCCCACAAAACTATTATTGATATGATGGTTAACCCCGAACTTGGCGGTGGCATTCAGCATACTATGGAATGTTTCTCTGCCTATCTTGAAAGCACGCACTTTGACCCTGATAAATTAGCTGATTATGCAGAAAAACTAAGTAATGGCGCTGTATATAAACGACTAGGTTATTTATGTGAAAGAAAATTGGGGGATACACACCTACTAACGAAAATCTGCAAATCAAATCTTAGCAAAGGTAATGCGTACCTAGACCCTAATATAAAGAATGGGGCTCTAATTTCACGTTGGCGGTTATTTGTGCCTGTTAATATTAGGGATAGTAATAAGTGATTCCAAAACGAGAAATTCTTGAAATTGCCACTAACAGCAACCTTACGCCTCATGTCATAGAAAAGGATTATGTGCTGGGGTGGATGCTTGAAGGTATCCACAATCATGCAGAACTCAAAGAATCATGGGCATTCAAAGGTGGAACATGTCTTAAAAAATGTTACTTTGAAACATATCGTTTCTCAGAAGACCTGGATTTTACACTTACTGATAAATCCCATATCAATGAAAAGTTTCTAAAAGGTGTTTTTGCAGAAATAAGTGACTGGGTTTATGAATCTTCTGGCGTAGAGATTCCAGTTGATAGAATGATTTTTGAAATTTGCGAGAATCCCAGAGGCGTGATGTCATGTCAGGGAAGGCTGTTTTATCGAGGCCCAAACGCACCACAATCAAATAAACAAATGCCACGTATAAAACTTGATCTGTCAGTAGATGAAGTAATTGTAGCAACTCCTGTTATTAACCTGGTTAGCCATTCCTACAGTGATCTTACAGAAGACGGCTTCCATATACGATGCTATTCATACGAAGAGGTCTTCGCAGAAAAAATTAGGGCACTAGGTGAAAGGACGCGCCCCAGAGATTTGTACGACGTTATAAATTTCTACCGCAGGCCAGAATCAGAAGAAAGATCGCCTGCAGTAAACAATATTTTACAGCAGAAATGTAAGTTTAAAGATATTAAAATTCCAACATATGCCGCCTTGGAAAAACATAGAGAAGATTGTGCTTCTGGTTGGCAACAAAAGTTGAGTCCCCAACTACAAGCACTTCCTCCTTTTGAATCGTACTGGGATGAGTTGCCTGGCTTCCTTGAATGGCTAAATAGTCCTGAATCAGTCGCGCCAAGAACACGCGAAATTATTCCATCAAAACCTGGGACCATTGTTGACAACACGCCTATTGATTTAAGGAGTCTTGATAGTGGTACTTCACAGTTAAGCTTACTTAACAGGATTCGTTTTGCTGCCGCTAACCACCTATGTGTTGAGTTGGTTTATCGTAAGGAAGATGGAGAACAAAATACCTATATCATTGAGCCCTACTCATTAAGGCGGACATCAGATAATAACTTGTTACTATACTCAATGAAGCATGGCACTGCAGACGATGGAAGGCCCCGTGCATTCAGGACAGATCGTATTATAAGCGCGAAAGCCACAGATAAAACCTTTACGCCAAAATATATGGTCGAATTTTTACCCTCCTGCCCTGTAAACACCAGTATGCCTGTATCCAGCGGTAAAAAAAGTTTAGGGCTAACCTAAGCCAGACAAGAAGAAGTAATTCCCCCAGAAGACAAAAAAGTAGCGAAAACCCAGTTAACCCCACACTATGCGTGAAGAAGGGTTCAATTTTTTATAGTGCAAGGCAAAACAACTAAAGTTACCGCAGGCGTATTTAACATACGTCGAGGACAGCTTTAGTTGTTTTAACGCCGCAATAGAAAAAATTAAACTCTTCTAAAAATTAATACCGCGTTATGCCCACCAAACCCAAATGAGTTCGACATAACCGAATTCACTTTCATTTCACGCGCCACATTTGGCACATAATCCAAATCACAGTCTGGGTCTTTATGCTCGTAATTAATCGTAGGCGGCACAACTTGGTTCTGCAGGACTTGCACAGCGGCTACCGCTTCAATTGCGCCTGCAGCGCCTAACAAATGGCCTGTCATTGATTTTGTAGAGCTAACCGCAAATTTATAAGCATGATCGCCAAATACAGCTTTCATCGCGGCCGTTTCATTTTTATCATTTAATTTAGTAGAGGTACCATGGGCATTCACATAATCCACATCCACAGTGTTCATCTGCGCATCTTCAAGAGCCGCTTTCATCGCACGCTGAGCGCCTTCACCTTCTGGTGCAGGAGCTGTTAAATGGTACGCATCACCTGAACTACCATATCCCACCAATTCAGCCAAAATAGTGGCGCCACGTTTTTTGGCGGATTCATACTCTTCTAAAATAACGATGCCAGCACCTTCACCCATTACGAACCCATCTCGCTCACCATCAAAGGGGCGACATGCATGCATAATGTCATCATTACGCTGCGACAACGAGCGCGCCGCACAAAAACTGCCCAACCCCACAGGAGTCACGCAGGATTCTGCACCACCCGCAATCATCGCATCTGCTTGACCACGTTCAATAATTTTAGCGGCATTACCAATGGCATGCGTTGATGACGCACAGGCCGTAACAGTGGCAGAATTCGGGCCTTTAGCACCCGTTTTCATCGACACCATTCCCGTGGCCATATCAGCAATCATCATTGGCACCGTAAATGGGCTCATTTTAGAAGGACCGCGCTCAGCCAATGTGATGCACGCTTCTTCTAATATTTCCAATCCGCCAATACCGGATCCAATTTCCACCCCAATGCGATTGGCATTTGCTTCCACATCATAGCCAGAATCTTCTAGAGCCTGACGGGCAGCAATAACAGCCAACATCACAAACTTCGACGTACGACGCGCTTCCTTTTTATCAAAATGATCCTCATAATTCAGACCCTTAATTTGCGCAGCAAAACGGGTTGAAAACTCAGTCACATCAAAATGTTCCACTGGTGCAACACCCGAACGCCCAGTCATTAAACCTTCCCAATAGTCAGCAGGATTTAATCCGAGCGGATTTACAGTCCCCACACCAGTGATGACAACGCGTCGCTTAGTCACGATTCGAAATTACTCTGAAACGTTTTTAAGGATGTAATCTACAGTCAAACCAACTGTTGTTAGCTTTTCTGCATCTTCATCAGCGATTTCCGTGCCAAACTCTTCTTCTAAAGCCATAACTAGCTCTACTGTATCAAGAGAATCTGCACCAAGATCCTCTGTAAATGATGCGTTTTCGCTTACATCGTCTTCAGATACACCTAACTGCTCTACAACTACACCTTTTACTTTTTCTAATACTTGTTCTTTACTAAGTGACATAATTTGTTCCTCCTTGAGTTTTTACATTAAAAGTCCGCCATCAATCGTTAACACCTGACCAGTCATATACTGAGACTGATCCGACGCTAAGAAGGAAACTAGGTTCGCAATGTCAGACACTTGACCCAATCGCCTTAATGGCACACTTTCAATTATAGTATTAAGGTACTGCTCAGGTAAAGACTCAATCATATCTGTCTCAATAAATCCAGGGGCAACCACATTTGCCAGTATACCTTTTGGGCCATATTCCTTTGCAAGAGACTTGGTAAATGCAATCGCACCCGCCTTAGAAGCCGCATAATTGGCCTGCCCTGGGTTACCCATTTGACCCACAACAGATGAAATCGTGATAATACGTCCAGCACGCTGTTTTAGCATCGGACGAAGCACTGCTTTGGAACAATAGAATACCGAATTTAAATTTGTGGTGATGACCGATTGCCAATCTTCAGCGCTCATACGAAGCAACAAATTGTCGCGAGTAATCCCTGCATTATTGACCAATACATCCACACGACCGAAAGCAGCCATAGTGGCATCTACCATCGCCTTAACAGACGCTTCATCAGAAACATCCACCCCCACGCCCAACGTTTTAACACCGTATTCAGCGGCTAAACGGGTTGCCACTTCTTTAGATTTTTCTTCTTTAGTTGAACTCACCACAATAGTGGCGCCAGCCGCAGCCAAACCTTCGGCAATCGCAAGGCCAATTCCACGACTCGATCCAGTTACAATAATCACCTTATCCATATATTTTTATACCTCCAATTTTTCTAAAAACACATCACTGTTCATAGAATCACATTCAATTTCAGGGGCAATTTTTTTAATTAGCGCGCCCAACACCTTACCTGGCCCAAATTCAGTAATACGCGTTACCTCACCAGATATCGATTGAATGGATTGTGTCCAACGCACTGGCGATTTTACTTGTTCTGGCAAATTCGCTTTTAGCGCCGCCGCAGAGGTCTCTTTTTGAGCCGTACGATTAAGAACGATAGGTATACGTGCATCATGAAAATCAATCCCTTCAATAAAGGCTGCCAACCCTTCAGCGGCACCTGCCATCTGTTCCGTATGAAACGCCCCACCGACTTTAAGTGGCACAACACGTTTCGCACCCGCCTTACTAAGCGCTTCTCCGGCAGCAAAAACACCGTCTTTAGTACCAGATATAACCGTTTGAATGGGTGCGTTATAATTGGCGATTACAGCACCGTCTATAGGCGCAATAACAGATTCAATTTTAGCGGCATCCATACCTAAAATAGCTGACATCGCACCAGGTTGATTTACCGCTGCCTGACGCATCAATGACCCACGCTTATCAACCACCTTTAGCGCTGAATCAAAATCCAACACTCCGGCCACATAATAGGCCGTTAATTCGCCCAAACTATGCCCTGCTAAAAATGCGGGATTCAATGGTGTGCGCTCATTCACCAATTCATACAGCGCCGCCGAAATCACAAATATACCCAATTGCGCGTTATCTGTTTGAACTAATTCATCTTCAGGCCCTTCGAAACAAATCCGTTTTATGTCTCGGCCTGATACCTCGCTTGCCCGATCAAAATACGCATTAACGCGAGATTCTGCCGCCGCTAATTCTTTTCCCATCCCCACAAATTGAGACCCCTGCCCTGCAAATACAATTCCTAATCCACTCATTGTTATATCTCCTTTATGATTTTGTCCATTTCACTAGAGTTGTGGCCCATGTAAAACCACCGCCAAAACCAACCATCAATACCAAATCTCCCGCCTTTAACGCGCCTTGTTTATTCAAATCATCCAAGGTAATCGGTATCGATGCAGCTGATGTATTTCCGTATTTTTCGATGGTCATCGCCAGTTTTTCAGGGGCAATGTTTAATTTATCACCAACAACACTCATAATGCGCTGGTTTGCCTGATGAAACACAACATGAGTCAAATCATCGGCTGTAATTCCTGCATCCAACAGGCAATGAGTCACTGATTTCACAATAGACTCAACCGCCACTTTAAACACCTTACGACCCTCCATAAATACATACGGAGCCAAGGCATCATGGGTGCCTTCGAAGGTCTCTCGGGGCTCACCCTGATCCACTTTTAATATATCGCCTAAACTGCCATCCGAATACAATTGTTCACTTAAAATCCCAGGTGAGTCCGATGCCGATAACACCACCGCGCCAGCCCCATCCCCAAACAGCACACAAGTGCCTCTATCCGCCCAATTAATAATGGAACTTAATGCATCAGCAGCGATAACCAAGGCATGCTTAGCTGGACCACCCGTAATAAAATGATGTGCCGTTGTTAACGCATAGTTAAAACCAGTGCATGCTGCCGCCATATCGAAGGCTGGAACAGAGCCAATACCCAATTCATGCTGCACCAAACAGGCCGTCGAAGGAAATCCGGCATACTCCTGCGTGGAAGTGGCCACTATTACGACTCCGATATCCTCAGGAGCAACACCTGCGTTGGCCAATGCCATGCGCCCAGCGCCTACCGCTAAAGTTAGGGTAGATTCACCCTCAGATACAATATGACGCGCACCAATACCAGAGCGGTCACGAATCCAATCATCCGAGGTATCAACACCACGGGCAACTAAATCGTCATTTGTGACTTGTCGTTTTGGTAAACAGGAACCGACACCAGTGATTGCCACATAACTCATTTTTGGCTCACCGAGCCTCCGATTTTGACAATCATTTCCTTGTTCGCTGCCTCAAAGGCGTTGAGCAAACTATTCTTTATGGCTTTCGCAAGCGAGCTACCATGGGCGATAATAGTCACCCCATTAACACCTAATAAGGGTGCACCACCCACTTCTTCATAATCCACACGCGCCTTAAAGCGTTTCAAGGCCGGCTTCATCAGCAAAGAACCCAACATAGCGATTGGCGATTTTTTCACTTCATTTCGTAAGGCACGCAAAAAGAATTCAGAAATACCTTCCCCAAATTTCAGAATCGAATTGCCAACAAATCCATCACATACCACAACATCGGCCACATCAAACAAGACAACTTTGCCTTCCACGTTTCCAACAAATTGAAACGGCGCTTTTTGAAACAATTCAGACGCCGCATTTACCAATAGATTGCCCTTCTCTTCTTCTTCCCCTATGTTTAAAAGCGCCACACGCGGACGCTCAATACCCATAATCAACTGAGCGTAATAATGCCCCATAATGCCATATTGTTCCAAATGACTTGGCTTGGCATCCATGGTGGCACCCATATCTAACATTAATACATGACCACCACTTAAAGTAGGTAATGTTGTGGCAATTGCAGGCCGCTCGATGCCATTAATGCGCCCTAAAATAAGCGTCGCGGCCATCATAACGGCGCCTGTGTTTCCAGCCGAAACAAAGGCACCCGCCTTGCCATTTTTAACCAAATTAAGCCCCACGTGAATGGAGCTGTCTTTTTTCTGTTTAAACGCACTGGATGGCGATTCCCACATGCCAATCGCTTCGGAGGCATGAACAATTGATAATTGTTTCGGTAAGTCTTTTACTTTTAATTGATCTAATTCATTGCGTATAGCAGGCTCACTACCCACTAAACACACGAATAGCTCAGGACAGCACTCGACTGCCTCTAAAGCTCCCTTAACAACCTCTCCAGGCGCATGGTCGCCCCCCATGGCGTCTAAGGCTATAGTAGTCAAAATGTGCCCCTATTCTGTGGCAGCGGCCTCTTTAGTTTTAATTTTTATAACCTGACGACCCTTGTATTGACCACATTCTAAGCAAGCGCGATGGGAATGGCCCAACACCCCACAACTAGGACATGCACGAAGACTAGGTTTATCTATCTTCCAGTGAGCACGCCTTGTACGTGATTTTGATTTTGATCGTCGTTTCTTTGGAACTGCCATTGTAGTTATCCTTATTTTCTCAAAAATGAAAGCTTATCCTACCCAAAATACAATTAACCGTCAAGCAGGAAGTAAAACAATATTACATTCAGCGATGTGGCATTTGCTATAATTCCATAGGTGAGCGCACTTAAAGATAACATACAACCCATATTAAGGAATATTCTACCCACTCAATTTAAGGTGGAGAAGCCCTCAGAGCGCCTGGCCAATTGCGCCAACTGCAGTATGTGTCCGCCTAAAAGTGGCGCAAATCCCCATGAACAATATTTCTCCCCAAATACAAAATGCTGCACCCTTTACCCCATATTACCAAACTTTGCAGTCGGCGCCATCCTTGAAGACAGCACCATTCCCAACCAAACACGCCAGGAATTTGAACGGGCCATTCGCGAAAAGACCGCCTACCCCCACGGTTTATTTCCTACCCGAGACTACATACTAGATTTCGATGCGCGCAAAATTGAGGCCTTTGGCAAAGATGAGTCTCTGAAATGCCCCTACTATATTAGTGATGGCGGATTATGTGGTATTTTTCCCCACTGGAATAGCACATGTAGCACCTATCACTGCCGTTACGAGGCAGGAAAAGATGGGAAAGCACTGTGGGATGCCAGCCGTGAATATCTCGTTGATGCGGAAAACGCATTGGCAAAATACTGTTTGCGCAAATTGGGATTTTCAGACACCGTGATAAACAGCAAGGACGCCGACCACCAATTAACCGTACTCGCTGCTGCACAACCAGAGCCCCTATCCCATAGCGATAGCTGGGGAAATTGGGCCGGAAATGAACTTGATTTATACAAAAAATGTGCCGCTATTGTGCAGGCATTAAGCGCCACCGAATTAGACGGCATTATGGGTAAAAATGGCCAGGAACGTCAGGCTGATTTAGACGCCGCGATTTCCCAATTTACACACCCAAAGATTCCGGACCTATTAATAAAAGACCCATCCCTAGAGATCGAATGGGAAGATAGTGCATTATCATCTGCAACGCTCCATGCCCGCTCCCCGATTCGGGTGCCGGCAATTGTGGTCTCTATTATCGAATTATTTGATGGCAAACGAACCACACTCGACGTGATCAGCGCAGCAAAAAACCAATTAAATGCCAATTTAGACCCAGATTTTATTACGTATCTATATCGGCACAACGTCCTATCCGATAGTGACGTAACCAGGTAAAATTAAGCGATGACTAAACGACTTTTCATTAGTAACGGCCAATTCTGTGACAACATGATTACGGTAGACAAAGACCAATTTCATCATATTACTCGGGTGTTAAAAGCCTCGGACGGGGATACTATCGAAATCATCGTACCCGGTGAGCGCATGATAGAGGCAAAGATCGTTAAAATCGGAAAGCGTGATTTGCAAATAGACCCCATTCGCACCGTGGATCTTCCAGCCCCACCCCGTCCTGCTATCCATCTATTTCAAGCCCTTCCCAAGCAAGACAAAATGACTGAAATCATCCGCGCCGCTGTAGAATGTGGCGTGAGCCGCATCATTCCCTGTGAAACCACCCGTAGTGTGCCACGCCTAACCGACGTGAAGCCTGCCAAAATCAACCGCTGGCACGCCACCGCACAAAGCGCCGCCCTACAATCCCAGCAATTCAGATTGCCCACCGTTACGGCCCCTGCGGCGCTACACATGATTGATGCATTCCCCGGCACCATCATTTTACCTTGGGAAGACGCCCCCACTACACACACAATTCGCGATCTGTTCACCCAACTCACCGCCAAACACCAAGGCCAAGCCCCCGAAGAGATATCAATCATCATTGGACCAGAAGGTGGTTTTGACGCAAAAGAAGTGCAATTGCTACAAGACAAGGGGGCACATATCGTCAGTTTAGGTGACACTGTGCTGCGCGTTGAACACGCCGCCCTTTATACCATTGCGCAAATTAAAGCGGAGTATAACGCTTAAAACCTAACCTAGGGGCCAACGCAATTCGCACTCGAGCTTGGTTGGGGCGCCCGGCTCTAACCAACACAACCAAACTCACCTTGCTATCCCACAAAAGTGGATTGTTCCAAAATGGGTCAGATAAGGCCTTCACAGAATCCGTCCCGGAGTTTGTTCCTTACAAATGAGGACAAGGATTCGAGAATGAAACGCCATATGACGCATTTTGCAACAATCCAAAAGTAGTTTTCAATCTCACACGTATTATAGTAGACTAGATTCTACCTTAGCGGGCCTATAGCTCAGTTGGTTAGAGCACCCGGCTCATAACCGGTTTGTCCTAGGTTCAAGTCCTAGTAGGCCCACCATCATTTCTATGACTTTTGCGATCTGCATGATTTTCGATCCGGTCACAGACGCTATCGCCCAAGTCTGTTCCCTACTCGAGAAATCACGCATCTCATCAAAATTCAAGATGAAATGCCCCTCTGTTTTTACTAGATCCGAGAAAATGATTCAAGTCTTATTGGGGTAATAACTCAATGATATTATGCCATTTAACCCAATTACACACCCATTTTCACCCAATTATTTTTGGGACAATTTATACTCATCACATACTGTTGAAAGTAATAACAAGCGCCTTATTGACCTAAACCAGCCCTACCCTTCAAAAGAAATCTAGCCACTCCTGAACCTCCAAATCCACGCAAATAAACGCACAACACCCCACTACCACCTTATATTTCATGAAATTTGCACATCTGTGTACCCGATAATAATTGAGACAAATACCGGGGGGAATAGAGATTATGATGCACTTACACAAACGAATTGCGACATCATCCATAGACGGACAAGCTGTCTGGGCAATCGTACCATACCAAGGAACCTTATTAGAGACGCAAGACGCCCATACTCTGCAAGCTGCGCCAAAAGCGTCTGCACTAGTTGGGTCTGCGTTAAAACCCCCTACAAAACAACAACACGCCGCAAATGAAAAACGATTCATGGGCACAGCCAGCTCCATTGCCAATGCCTTACGGGCGTTTGGCGCACCAGAAAATGCAACAAAACACGAATTAGATGCCGCTTATAAAAAATGGGTGCTTGCACACCACCCAGATAAAGACACAAGTCCCGGTGCGGATGCGCGATTCCAAACTGGCGCCTCCAACAAAACAACATTAGATGCATTAGCAAACCGGCCTCTTTATCATCTATTCGCTGTGCGTGAACAACAACAACAAAGAACGTGGCCAACATGGGAAACACCTCTAGATGCAGATTCAATACGCGATGTTTGCGACCAATTTTCACGTTTATTACCACAACACCAGGCAATAGAATGGACAACCGAAACAGATGGAAAAAGCGTTAACATTGCACTTGGTAAATTACGTGATGTAAATTTCGCCACTGCATGGAAACCACATATTATGCCCAATCAAATGAAACAAAATGGACTGAATCACCAAGTGTATTTTGATATGGTAAGCAAGCTACAAAAAGTATGGAATAAGTTTTTAACCCAAATTCAAGAAAAGAGCACCTATACACCAGCGTTAAAAGCGCGACACTTAGACAAACTAAGAGCAAAACTAGCCAGTGCAACACCAACACAGCCCGCAGCCGAATTAAAACCAAAAGATGGCCCTGGCGCACCACCAGAAGACGGAACTCGCACACCTAAATTACCTCGCCATAAACACCCCGAGCTACTACTGGTTAGAATGTTAGATTTTATTGATGATATTGCCAAGTGGGCAATTGATGAAGAGGCACATGATCACCCTGAAAGGCAGTTAAACGCGCCACAAGTCGTCGCTAGCATGTACGCATTGATTGAACAGCAAATGCCACAAGTCCGCATACCAGAACCAAAAGAGACTGATACCATAGAATCCTATACAAAAACATTACAAAATTGGGTCACCAAGCGCGCTACCTCACAATTAAATAAACAGGCATCTGACCCGCGCACTATAATCCGTACTGCAAACAACCTAGTCTATTTAGAAACCGCGGGCTTACCCGAAACATGTGTTAAAGCCATTCAAACCGTAATCGACACCGCTCTTGAAAGACAACACACTAGAGCCGCAAAGAAAAAAGAACGCCAGCAAAGCCAATCAGCAGAACGCCCCGCGCTCACTCCGCGTGAAATGCGACAAGATAGAATAGACACGCAACGAAGAAAAGGGGTTACTACATTAAACCCGATTGAAGAAATGCGACACGATTTACAATTACCCCACATTCGGCCCGACAAAATTCAAATTGAAGGTCGCTTAACAATTGAAGAATATTTCACAGTCATCGACAAACTAAAACAGAAACACCCTAACTTATTCAAACATCTTCACAAAGAAATCGCCGCTATTAAATCCGCCAGTAACGCGTACGACAAACACCCTTGCATCAAAACCATCCTGTACTTCAAGCAAAAAATAAGCGCACTTGTAGCTAAAATATATGAAATCCTTAATGCAGTAGAATTAAAAGTTGTCTCTCAATTAATAGCACAGGCCAGCACAATAGCCCCTCCCCACCCAGAGGAAGAAGCTGAAGAGACAAAGATAGAATTTACAGAAGAACAAAAAAACGCCGTTAGAAAAACGTTAACCATTACAATTACACAACATGGAATCGACATTACGTCTAAACCAAAAGGCGATCAAATGGCTGGTGCCGATGAAATGATTGAAACACTTGGTGAAACAACAAACTATTTATTTCTTCTACGCCAACGCGCCAATAAAGTGCTAGAACTTCACCGTCAGACAACACGACAAAGTGTGGACGCCGCCACTGTGGCAACGGCATTTGAAAACGGTATTGAAGCAAACAGGAAAATGGGCCAACTAGGCGCTATTTTTAAAATCGCTCCGCAACACGCCGTAAGCACATTGCGACAAATACCTCACCCTGTACTAATGACGGCCGCCCAGCAAGTACAAGGCGCCTACTTTCAAAAAGCAGCCAAACAATTGGCCTACCAGCAACCCGTTGAGCTAGAAGGCGAACAAGAACCGCAGCTGCGAGCACATATGGCATCCGTATGGGCAGACATGCAAAAAGGTGGTTCCGCCACAGGTATCGATTTATTTGAATTGGAAAAGTGGGCGACAGCAGCACCAGGCACTATGGACGCAGCCGCCGCGACACCAACGTCACTAGCTGAAACCTCAAATCGCTTTGACGGATTAGAACTCTTCGGTGAAGATGACAGCGAAACAACTGTCTAGATTGACTGCACATCGCAATAATCGTATTCTAACCACAGGTGGGTGACTCAATCGCTGCGTTTCGCAGAGGAAAGTCCGGGCACCATATGGCAAGCGGCCTCCTAACGGGAGGGTGGAGCAATCCAACGGAAAGTGCCACAGAAAACAAACTACCCGTTTACGGGAAAAGGTGAAAAGGTGCGGTAAGAGCGCACCGGACCCCAGGCAACTGGAGTCGCATGGTAAACCCCCGCTGGTGCAAGATCAAATAGGGAAAGAGAGATAGCCAGTTTCATTATTATTTCCGGGTTGATTGCTAGAGCCAAATTGTGAGATTTGGTCGAGATAAATGATTGAGCTACGACAGAACCCGGCTTACCGCCCACCTACACTCTAAATAAATGCTATTAACAATAATTAAACAGCCTCATTCCCGATCAAGTCGGGAATGAGGCTCTCAAAAATCCGTAAAAATATCCCGTCTAGGCTTCAAGCGAAGCGGGATAACGAAAGGCACAGTATGGATAATACGGACCTGTAGTTATCTGGAGTCTAGGCGGGATATTTTAGGATTTAGTATGAAAATTCTTTGAGTTTTTCGATCCTTTTCGGATGCCGTAGCTTCTTCAACGCCTTCGCTTCAATCTGACGAATGCGTTCACGAGTCACATCATAAATCCGGCCAACTTCTTCCAAAGTGCGGGGTTTACCATCTTCAAGCCCAAAACGTAGACGAAGCACACGTGCTTCACGTTCTGTAAGCTCTCCAAAAACCTCTTCAATACCTTGGCGAAGCGAATCTTTCATCAAATGAAATTCAGGATAATTACTACCCGTATCTTCGACAAAATCACCTAGATTATGGCCTTCTTCGTCCCCAATTGGGGTTTCAAGCGAAAGAGGCACCTGCGCAATTTTAATAATTTCTTTTACTTTATCCACAGGAATACCTGACTCTTGTGAGATTTCCTCTTCGGTGGGTTTACGCGAAAACTCTTGTAGCAAACGACGGCTCACTTTACGCAACTTATTAATGGTTTCCACCATGTGAACAGGTATACGAATCGTACGCGCTTGATCTGCTATTGCACGGGTAATCGCTTGTCGGATCCACCACGTTGCATAGGTACTAAACTTATATCCCTTTGTATAATCAAACTTCTCCACAGCGCGAATCAATCCAAGATTACCTTCTTGGATTAAATCTAAAAATAAAATGCCGCGCCCGGTGTATTTCTTGGCGATACTCACAACCAAACGAAGGTTAGAAATTGCCAATTTATTTTTACTTACAATACAGCCTTCACCCATACGGCGAGACAGATCGTGCTCTTCTTCTTTATTTAATAACTTTACTCTGCCAATTTCTTTAAGATACATTTTGACTGCATCTTCAGAGCTACCGCTATCGCGACTATTTAAAATTCGCTCAAGCTTTAATATTTGATCCACATCTGAAGAAAAATTCTCATCGCTTTCGCGCTCATTTTCTTCTGCTTGTAAATCAATCGTTGCCGGTGTTACGTCTATGTTCTGATCCTCATTTTGAGTTGCCATAAATTCCCTTCTTAATGTTGAGCCATTAACTCATTTAATTCGACGAGTAACGCATCTTCGTCCTGCTCATTAACGCTATCCTTACTAGCTAACAAGTGACGAATTTCCCTCAAGCGTTGGTCTCGCTTAAACCCTCGGAGTGTATCAACGCAGTCCTTCCATTGCGTTGCATCTAATCTTGTATTCTTTAACTTTTCACCATCCATCAACACGCGACTTAACAATGTTTTTGACTCTCCATCATTTAATGATTCAATCAATTCATGATTCACAGAGCCGCTACTACAAATCGCAGAGTATAGGGTGCGGTGAGAAGGCGATACAATATCAGAAGCCTCCAAACTGTTCGCTACTTCTGCCCTGATTTCAAGGTTCGATGCCGTGATATAGATTAAGAAATCCTCGGCTTTTTCATACTTTGTCTTAGTCTTAGGCAGTGGCTGAACAATTTTCTTGCCCTTAGTATACCGAGTTTTCTGAATTCTCGCCAATAGAATTTCTTTATCCACCTTTAGTTTCGAGGCTACGTAGGCGACAAAATGATTGCGTAAAAGAGGGTCCTGTTCCCCTAGTAGAAAGGGCGTAATATCATTTACCACCTTAGACACTTGCCCAATATTATTGGTGTCGATTCCCTGTAAAAAGCGATCCATCATCACTTCCACAATATGTTGAGCACCATCTAAAACACTCACATAGGCATCCGCGCCACCCTTCACCAATAAATCGGCCGGATCTTTATCAGGCAACTGCACAATTTTTATGGCAAGAGCAGCCCCATTTAACACATGGTAGCTGCGCTCCACCGCATTCTTACCCGCTTCATCAGAATCCATTGCCAAGACAACCTCATCCGCATACCGCTTAATTAACTGAACCTGCATCGGAGTAAGCGCAGTTCCCATTGAGGCGACGACATTCTTAAACCCGTATTGATGGCACATGATAACGTCCATATATCCTTCAACAATTACAACCTGTTTAGACTTGCGTATCGCTCCTTTTGCAACATCCATTCCATATAGTATTCGGCCCTTATTAAAGTAAGCCGAATCAACAGAATTGATATATTTTCCACCGGGCTCATCATCATTTAATTTTCGCCCACCAAACCCCAACGTTTTACCCACATGATTTAATATTGGAAACATCAATCGGCCAGCAAACGGACAACGTAAATGACCAGAGTCTGCTTTATAAAACAAACCCGATTTGACCAACAGATCCTCATCGTATGCGCGCTCTTTAAAATACGCGTGAATCGCATTGTTGGATGGTGCCGCTCCCAAATGAAAGGCATGAATACTGTCTTGCGTAACACCCCTGGATTTAATATAGTCCATCATGCCATCCACACGCTCTAATTGCCGTGAAAATAGCTCTCGTGCCTCAAACAACACGCCCTGAACAGCCTCTAGCTCTAAGTCTCGCGTGGAATTCCCATAACTACCTTCATTCTCGATCACTTCTATTCCAACCCGCTTTGCAATAGATTTCACAGAATCCACAAAGCCCAAGTTATCCATTTTCATCACAAAGGCAATTAAGTCCCCCGATTCATGGCAACCAAAACAATGGAACAAGCGCTTTTCAGCACTAACATGAAAACTAGGGGATTTTTCTGAATGAAACGGACACAAGCCAACAAAGCTACGTCCCCGCTTTTTAAGGGTCATATAATGGCTCATTACGGATACGATATCCGGATATGCCTTGACCGCTTCTACTGTTGAATCATCTAACAAATTGGTGAATTCCTCCGCAGTTTAAACCGCGGAAGAATTATACCACAATTATGTTAAAATTCACTCAAAATATCCCACATATCCGCTTCTTCATCACTAAGTAATACATCAGACGATGGGCTGGTATCTTCATAGGTATAATTATTCACATACTGAGCGCGAGAAGTTTCCCGTAATTGCCTCACGCTGGCTTTGGTTTTAGGTGTTCTTTTATCCTCAAGCCCCAATTCGACTGAGGATTCCTTTTCAAAAGCATCCTTAAATAATTGATCAAACTGCGGATGAAATGCAACAGCATGATGCCGTCCTGTTTGAGCCGTTGAGGCCTTCATCCTTAAGTTTGTTTGTTGGGATTCATCCATAAATCCGTCCCCTCCTAAAAATATTTGAGCCCGCGCTCTAACGTTATATTATTCCCACTGTAGGGAAAACTAAAACAACGGTTTTTTCTGGTATTAAAATAGGGCTGTATGAGCGGGAGATGGTGCTGCATCTGAAATTTCAGACAAAGGAGCAACACGTCTATTGTGCCTGCTGAGATGACCTAAGTCACCAAATCGTTGACTCTGTGGCAATCTGCTCCATAAAGTACTCAAGGCATTAACCACACGCTTTACACTTGCCTCCAACACATCTCGAACACCAAATCGAGGGGAAAGAATCAAGGTATCAACACAAGATTGTATGTCATCCCCATTTTCTTTAGTAGCGCCGCGCTTTCTGAGTAAAAGACCTCTAATATCATACTGACCGAATTTCGGATGCAAGGGGTTCCATTCACGAATCATCACCGGCATAATCGCAGCCACCATCATCGCCAATTCACTCAACATAATATGTAGGGCTTGATCTTCTTCTTGCTCAGACAACACCATTACTGCCCGAACAATTTCATACGCCAACTTTACACCTCCCATATAAAGCAAAGGTTGTAACATTTTATAGAGATAATGCATCTTAGAAAAACAGACTGACTCACCTGACACCGAACACATCAGGGCCATACGGTGTTCTTTCAGCGTTTCTTTTACCACCTCTACCATCATAGTGGCCGTTGCTAGCCCCACCACCACATACCCTATCGTTTGTAGGTTATCGGCAACAGCGAGAAAATCAGTCTCATTTGATTGAATATATGTAGCTGGTCCGCGCGCTAACTCTGCTTTGCCATACAGCTTAAGTAACGGGTCTAAATGTTCAAAGGTAAACCCACGAGCACTACGCCACCCCGGCGATCCAGGATTTCCAACAAACACGCCAGGATCAACACTATCAAGAGTACGAGTTATATCAGTTCGGGACAACAACCCCGCTGTCGCTGCCAATTCCGAAAGCGCCAACTTAACAGGTAGTAGATCCATTACCCACCTCACGCCACCTGCAATCCCAGCTCCATACTTAGCAAGAGTTAAGACTTCGCGTAGAACACCCACCCCCTGCTCGACAACCTGAAGCCGATCATGACGCAGAAGAGTTTGAGCTGTATCGGTGGCATGCATTGGTAAATCCGGCGCCGTTTCAACATGCCTATTACCTATATGTTGTAACCACGAAAAACCAGGCAAGGCCTCTGGCTTTTCTCCTAAAATAAGTGGCGATAACTCCGCTTGAACATCATTCGGCAATTCATTAAACGCCTCTAATAATTCTCGCTTTGCTTCTCGCATATCCTTAGTTTCACCATCTAACCACCCTGTGAGTAGCTTTGTTGCCGCAAACGCCACTAGTTTTAACTGAGGAGACAATAAGGAAGTAAAAAACTGCCCTAAATACACCGATAAAGGGCGCTCATCAGTACGACCTTTTAGGTTAGATAATATATGATTTACAAGACTCATTGAAACCACATAAACCGATAACTTGATAGCGCTACTATGTTGACCATGTTGATTCAATCGCCGTTGCAAATCGGAAGCATTTCCACTACCCAGTTGCTCCAAAGCATCTGCTAAGCGAGTGGCCTGTCTTTGGGAATGAAGGGTGTTAAAATGCAAGAGCAACGGAAACAATCCCGAACCAAGCAAAAGACCCAATTTTTGCGATATTTTCGAAAAGGCCTCGATTTCAATATCTACCCCACTTAGCTTTTTTAATTCCGTTAATGCGATTAAAATTTTATCTTTATAAAACACATTATCTCGACCAAGATTTTGTAAATAATCAGCCATCACAAAATAATTAGATGCTTCTAAATTACGTTGGATATCAACAATTTGATTCAGGGCAACCTTAGCATGAGGCATAATTTTAACCTCAAGTCGTATTAATTCGCGAATTAGAGCGACAAAATTAGAAAGGACCACGGCCCCCGCACCTAATTTTACTGCCGCCAACACATTATCTAGCTGCCGATTAAGAAATGAGGTCTTTTGTGAAACTGAAACATCTGTTTCTTGTAATTCAGGAAAGTCAGTAGTCGCATCCGCAACACACACATCTCCTAAAAACAGAACATCATCCGAGCGTTCCACTGAAATTCTACGATACATAAATCCCCCTCCCTTAAAATATATAAAATTATATATACATAGCGTAAAGTTTGGGATGATGATTTCACCGTTAGAAAACAAAAAATTTGGTGGAGCTAAACGGGATCGAACCGATGACCTCAACACTGCCAGTGTTGCGCTCTCCCAGCTGAGCTATAGCCCCACGTAAACTGAGAAGTGTATTTTACACTGGTAAGCATGACCCGTAAAGTAGATGGGGAATTCAAATATGTTCTACTGAACTGGCGCGTTTTTCGTAAATGGAATCCAAATCATAATGAGCGCGCATATCCACCGTCAAAATATGCACCAACACTGAATTCAAATCCACAACAAGCCAGCCACTGTCCGGAGAACCAGAAACACGCGCAGGCTTAAACAATTCATCACTATTTTTAAACTCATCTTCTTTACTTAAAGACTGCATCGCTTCCATTAATGCACGGCAATGCACTTCATTATTTGCACTCACAACAACCACTCTATCCGTTAGTGCGTTGTTGCCTTCCACATCAAACACGGCTATCGCGGTGGCCTTCTTGGCATCTAGTGCTTTTACAATCGCCTCTACAATAGTATCTAATTCACTCATTTTTTACATCCTCTGTACTAAGCATTTCCAACTCTGGTAACACCGGAAATATCCGTTCCCAATCATCGCCAATAACCAACGTCACATCTAACGGCTTCGAGGGCCTATCATAAATAACGATGTTCTTGGGGTCAATGCCTAAATCATTTGCCATGACCAATACCGTCTGTAAATTATCCTTCCAATCAACGATCTTTGTTTCCGCATAATCAAAATGCTTTGAGTTATCCACACGAATAATTTGGTACCCTTTAGCTGCCATAAATTTCGTCACCCGAGTGGCCAAACCTTCTGCTCCCACGCCATTTAAGATTTCAAGTTTTAATGTATTTTGGGCAATGGTTAACGATCTGTCGTCTGCCAAGTCCGTTTGATTGGCAATGCGAGACACTTCTTTCTTCGTTGCCTGGCGCCATTGAGCATCCTCCTGTGGCGGGTCTGGACGCTTTGGTGCTTTCTCCTTTGCGACAACAACCACGTTTGCCGGGGGCGTTTGCACCTTTCTTTCCGTTGGTTGCGGAGTAGCCGTTTCGATAACAGGCGCCGGTAATTTAGCCACTTCATCAAAACCAAACAACACCCGATCCACAACTTCATCCATTGCCGTGATATCCGGTCGCCAATAACTTACCCCATCAATCAACGTTACCGCACCTGGCACTGTACCCGATTGAAACCGATTGGATACAAAGGCACGACCAAACTGCCGAACAAACCCCAACATTTGCCGCAAGCTCAAGTTTGTATTGACCATTCCAACTAATTTTCGAAGCAAGCGTGGTGAACTTAGTAAATTTCCAGACTCCAACACTTTCTCGGTCACAGACTTCAAAAACTGTTGTTGACGATCAATTCGCCCAATATCACCCTTGCTATCGCGACGAAATCGTAAATAGGCGGATGCATCTTTCCCACTTAATACCTGGTCACCCGCCTGCAAATCAATATGCAAATCCCCTGCAAAATCATCGTATTTCAAAGCCTTCTCAACATGAATAGGAATTCCACCCAATTCATCCACTATTTTTTCCACCCCGCTCAAATTCACTTGTACATAATAATCAATAGGAATATTTAAAAAACTCGACACTGTTTGCTGCAATAACGACATTCCGCCATGGGCATACGCATGGTTAATTTTTGTCATGCCATACCCGGGAATATTTACGTGAGTATCCCGAGGAATAGACAACACACCAATTCGATTTTTAACCTCATTTAGATGCAAAAGCACGATGGTATCACTACGTTGAACCGTTTTTGTGTTGTCAATACCAACCACCAACACATTCACACCTTGCAGTGAATCTTTTGGAATAATCGCAACCAACCCTTCAATTAATGCGCCTTGGGAAAGCAGTAACGCCCAGTAAAGCACGAAAATGAATCCCAATACGCCACCCAAAAAGGCAGAAACAAATACACCAAATCGGCGCCATTGGGTAAACGCAATAATAAGCTCTAGAAATAGTGTCAATGCGTGCCTTAATAAGGCTTTGATAACTGTCATAATGGAATGAAGGCCATAATATCATCTTGGCGGGCCTCTGACACCCGTCTTTTGTAGAACGACGCACACGCCTCACTCGCCACATACAATACCGCGCCTTTTTCACGCACTCTCTTATTGGTTAATACACTTACAGCCCACGTGGCTTCGTCTAAATTTTCAAATGCCAATCGTTCCAAATCACGTCTATAGGGCCAAGGGCGACCGTCTTCAATATAATCAGCAACGAATAATAGTTGGCTTAACAACGCCATATCCCCATCCCCAGTGGTGTGCCAATAAATGGCATCTAACACCACATCATCATCACATTCAAATAACTTTCGCACCACATCTGGGCCAATAAATGCATGCCAAATGGGGAAGAAATGGGAAATAATACGGCGGTGCTCCTTTGGAATGGCAATACCAAGATCTTGCACGCGTTCCACGCTCATTTCCTTAGCGGCATCATGCAACATGCCTGCAAGGTAGGCCTGTTGTGCGTTGGCTCCCCAACGCGCAGCCAATCGTACCGCCATGTCAGCCACCCGTTCGCAATGGGCAAATCGCTTTTCCGACATCAACGAGCGTAACAATTCCAATTGATCAGAGCTTAAATCCATAACAGGATTATAACATCAAAAAAATAAGTGAATTTTTGAAATTATCGAACCCTTAGATTCCCGATCAAGCCGGGAATGACGATACCCGACCAACACGCAGGAGAAGAAGCCTTAAGCGCCTAGTGCCAGGCAGGAGGGCTACGAGGAACGCAGGCGTATTAATAATACGTCGAGGACAGCCTTACTCGCAAAAATGGGCAAAGGTCGCCAAAATATGGCCGAATTTATGCGTCTTCTCCTCGGGCAACAATAACTGAAGCCACAGCATCACTATAAACATTCACCGTCGTCCTAAACACATCCAACACGCGATCCACTGCAAGAATTAGCATAATGCCTTCTAGCGGCAAGCCAACAGTGTTGAAAATAATGGCCATGGTAATGAGACCGGCACTTGGAATCGCAGCAGCACCCACAGATGCTAAGGTAGCAGTAACCACGATAATTACCATTTGAGTCATACTTAAATGCACACCATAGACTTGCGCGATAAATACAGACGCAACTGCCTGATAAAGAGCTGTTCCATCCATATTAATAGTGGCACCTAAGGGGCAAACAAAACTAACCACTTTATCGGGAATACGAAGCTTCTTTTTCAAACAATCCATGGTTAAGGGCAATGTGGCGATACTGGAACTCGTTGAAAAGGCAGTTCCAAATGCGGGCAACATACTTTTCAAAAATTGAAGAGGAGAAAATCGGCCAAACACCACCAAATAGGTAGGCAAAACAACAAACGCGTGAATCGCCAAACCCACTAACACAACGGTAACGTACAAGGCCAATGGCTTGAAGGCTTCTCGACCCGTTAATCCAACCAAGGAAGCAATGAGTGCAAACACACCGATGGGTGCTAAACGCATAATCCAATCCACCATTTTAAGAACAGCTTCATTCATACTATCCACAACATTAATCATGGTTTCCGCTCGCTTGCCAATAGCAATGAGCGCCATTCCTAAAATTAGCGCAAAGAAAATAACAGGTAAAATCTGCCCTGCTGCCATTGCGCCAGCAATATTAGACGGTACGATTTCAGTAACGAGCATTGCCAATGAGGTGGGCTCAGATGTGGCAACAGCCGTCGCGTTACTCGTAGAAGAACGTAATAACTCAAGATTTGCACCTCGACCTGGCTGAACCAACAACGTTAAAACAATACCAATTGTTGCGGCAATCACCGTTGTTGTAACAAAGATTAAAGCCGTTTTGACACCCATTTTTCCAAGGTGCTTAATATCACCTAAGCCAACAACACCCATAATAATAGAGGTGAGAACTAGGGGCACAATAAGCATTTTTAAAAGCCGTAAAAACAGCTCCCCGATTGGAACTAGCATTGCCGCATCTTCTTTTAAGTAAATACCTGCAGCAATACCCAGTAATATCCCCAATAAAATTTGAGTGTTTAGCTTTTTAAACAACGTAAGGGCCTCCATAAAAATTGTACTATATTAGGTTGATAATGCCATATTATCATACGTTTCATACAATCATAATCGAATATTAAAATAGAGCGCCCATATCTGGTAAGAACACAGCAATTTATTAACTCTTAACAGTCACACTCATATTTGCTATCATAACGAACTTACCAATGTGATCCGGTAGCTCAGCCGGTAGAGCACCTGACTTTTAATCAGGTGGTCGTGAGTTCGAACCTCACCCGGATCACCATTTATTCTATGGAACTAGTGCGCCACAATTCTGACAATCTAGACGACCCATCAAAACCACCCACCACATAAATTTGATTTTTAAAAACCACCTGTTGATGGGCAGAACGACCACCCCATTTTATGGAACGGCTCGCCAAACGCTGCCATTCAATTCCGTTTGTACTAGACCATGCATCACTTAAATAATTTCCATTTACTCCACCAGACACCACGATATTCCCTTCATACACGCAAACACTATGTAACGTACGGCCTGACCACTTATCATCAGTCAAGACCCGAGACCAAGCCGCCCCATCTTCACTGGTCCATATATCACTAGAAAACAAGTCATTTCGTCCCCCTAACAGCCATAACCGATCGCTATGCACAACCATTTTATGTTCGGTTATGCCGCCAAACGTAGCAGCATCTGTCACCTGCTCCCAGGTCACCCCATCCGTACTGCGCCACACATCCGATTGATTGGCGCCGTCTGAGCCTCCAACCAACCACAACGCATCTTGAAACGCCGTCACCGTGTGCGATTCACGACCACCCCAGGCGGCATTTTCAGTTACCGATTCCCACGACAATCCATCATCACTGACCCACACATCACTCAGATAGTCACCATTAGAATAGCCCCCAATCAGCCATAGCTGCTCTTGGTACACAACAAGAGAATGGCCACTTCGCCCATCCCACGGCCTATCCGGCTCAACCGATGCCCAATCCACACCATCGTCACTAAACCACACATCATTTTGGTAGCCACCAGTATACCCACCAACAAGCCATAATTTATCTTTAAAAACAACCACTCGATGCCCGGTACGAGCTGTCCATGCGCCATGATTAACACTTTCCCAGCCCGCAACTGAAATAAGTGATTGAGCGGTCACAATGGACTCACTACTTGAGCTAAGGTCTGTGATCGACTCTGTCGCTGCGCCATTGCAACCAATGAACGCGACAGATGTAACAACAGCCAGAAGCCATACTTGGCACCGATATCCCCCCATAAAAATCCCCTTTTCGCATCATATGAAATGTGTGCTTAACAAGATTATCGATGAAATTTAACTAAGACTTAACTAAATTAATGAAGAGCAAAATAATTCAATAATGCCTTACCTAAGCTTTCCCTATTTGCCCATTTCAATTACACTAATAAAAATGAGATACACCCTCCTAGCATTACTATTATGTATAAGTTCAGAGCTAGCCGCCGCACCACAAAACCAAGTTACAATTGAAACGGATGCGTTCATTTTTAACACCCAAAAACAAAGCGTCGCCGCATCAAAAAGCGTCTATATCAATTATGGAAATTTAAACATTCAAAGCGACTCTGCGGCATATTCAAGCATCAAAAATACCCTTGAAATAAAAGGAAACGTACTCGCCCAGCAACACAACACGACCATACGCAGCAATCTATTGATTAGCAATTTAAAAACAGGCATTATTTACGCACCCCAACCCATGATATTTAAGCACAATGAAATTTTCGGGAAATCCGAGAACAGCCACTACAACACCCGATCTCAAGTACTAACATTAAAAGGAAAACCGCAAATTACCGAAGGAAAAAACACACTAGAGGCCGATGAAATAACCTTCGATTTCAAAACAAACAAAGTGAAGTCTAGAGGTAAAACAAAAATATCCGTTTCCGAAACAACGGACATACCAAACGACATATAAAAAGAGTAAGAATATTAGGGTAAAGATATGTTAAAATGATGCCAAACCTAAGGTAGGAGAAACCATGTTAATAGACACCGAAGTTAAACTAGAAAAATTAGTTCCTCAACACAAGGAAGCCTTTGACTTTACTATTATAGGCGCCGGCCCTGCTGGAATGTCAGCTGGCGTATGCGCCGCTCGAGCGGGGTTAAAAGTACTTGTAATTGAAAAAGCACTACCTGGGGGCGAATGTTCCACTGCTTGCATGATTAATAACTACCTTGGAAATCCAGGTGGTATTTTGGGCGAAAAACTGGGTCAAAAAATGGAAGAACAATTATTCTCCTACCCCGTGTATTACACCTGCGAAAATGTAAATGATATTTACGACATTCATGAAAAAGAAAAAACGATCATAACAGACCTCGACCACGAATATAAAACCAGCAGCATTATTATTGCAACTGGCCTTGAACCTAAAAAACTAGAAGCCGGTTGGGAAGCCAAATTCCTAGGTCGTGGAATATCTTATTATGCGAGATGCGATGTTGATTATTACCGAAACGAAGACGTCATGGTCATTGGCGGTGGAAATTGTGCCTGCTATGCCGCAGATTATTTGGCCAACTTCGTCAATCAAGTGTATTTAGTGCATTCGTCTAACCAATTACGCGCGGTAAAAACCATTAAAGAAAAAATTCTAAACAACCCGAAAATAACACCCATGTGGGACTCAAAAGTAACCGAGGTATTTGGAATCGATAAAGTTGAAAAAACAAAAGTCGTCAGCGCTATCACCCAAAACCACACATGGATCGATGTAAAAGGTATATTTGTCTACATTGGTAGAATACCACCCTCCATATTAAACATTGAGCTACGTATCGATGAAGATGGCTATATTATTACCGATGAATTTATGAGAACCAACATACCTGGCGTCTACGCGGCTGGTGACATCCGTTCAAAACAGATACGTCAAATCGCAACAGCAGTATCTGATGGTATGGTGGCCGCAATTAATGTGGAACGAGATATCTTCAGGTGAAGGAGACCAAACAATGAGTGCAAACGTTGCCATCATATTATTTCCAGGATCAAATTGCGAAAAAGAAACACTGGCAGCCTGCAAACAGGTGGGCATCCACGCAGAAATCGTACGCTGGAACACAAATCCAGAGCAATTAGCGCGCTATGATGCCTATATTTTACCTGGCGGATTTTCATACCAAGACCGCGTGCGTGCGGGCGCTATTGCAGCAAAATTGCCTGTACTAGACACCATTCGCGACGCAGATAGACAGAACAAACCTATTTTAGGCATCTGCAACGGGTGCCAAATCTTAGCGGAATCTGGCATCATGCCCAATACCGATGGCGCCGCGTCAATGAACGTTGCGTTAGCCCCAAACCGAAATGAAGGTGGCCCAATTGGGTTTATGTGTGAATGGATGACGGTAAGCATCCAACGCAATTCAAACTGCGTATTTACCCGTGAATTACCAGAAAACACCACGATTCCCATACCAATAAACCATGGTGAAGGCCGTTTTGTTTTTGATGAGAAAACCGCCGCATCATTTGAAACGCACACCATTATTCGCTATACCAATGCCCAAGGAAATCCAGCAGGCGCAACACAAATGAGTTTTCCGGAAAACCCAAATGGCAGCACCCAAAACATCGCTGGATTAAGCAATAAAAAGGGGAATGTATTAGCGATAATGCCACACCCTGAACGGGCCATTTCAGAAAAACAAATTCCACACCATATTGCCCGCCAATACAGCCAAGCCCCCTTATGGAATCACCTATTTCTTGGGCTTAAAACCGCAATAGGAGTACCCGCATGAAGCTTTTCGTTTACAACAAAAACGCCGATCTACACTGTATCTCTGCAAAAGAAACCTTAATCCACACCATGGGCGTGTCGGATTTAAAACATTTACAACGTTACACCATGTGGGAAATTGAATTCGAAAATAGCGCAAATAATAACGATACAATAACCACGCTACTCAATAAGAGTTATCTATTATCCAATCCAAACAAACACCACCACAGCGTGGAAACCCCACCGAAAAACACGCCGAACTATTGGTACATCGAAGTAAAAAGCCAAGCCAAGGGCGAAGATATTGAAACCAAAAACGCCTTAAACAAAAGCTTCAATGCCAAGATTAAAACGCTAACACAATCAATCGTGTGGGAAATAGAGCTTACCTCACCAGACCACAACACTGAGCACTTTATCAGCACAAAACTCGCGCTAACAACAAACAAAGAAAATGGACTACTCGTGAATCCACTTTATGAAACCGCTCGTATAGTGAAGGCAAATGACCTTTAAGCCTGACTTAAGTGTCCTAATTGTAAATTGGAATGGCGCACAGTTTCTAAAAGGCTGCCTAGACAGTCTATTAAATCAAACGTGGCGCCACACAATAGAAATCATTCTCATTGATAACCAAAGTAGCGATGACAGCTTACGTATTTTAGCCCCCTACAACGACAAGATCACGCTAATTGCGCACAACGAAAATGCAGGGTTTGCAAGAGGAAACAATCTTTGTTTGCCCCACGCAACAGGCAAGTACCTGTTATTGCTCAATAACGACACCATAGTCAAACCTGGTGCGTTAGACACACTGCTCGATTTTTTTGAGGCCACGCCCGATTGTGGCGCCCTCTCGCCACAATTATTGAATGCCGATGGCAGCATTCAAACCCAAGGCTCCGCCTTGGGCGCGTGGCGCTTCAAATCCAAAACCCCGCGTACCCTACCCTTTATTTGCGGCGCCGCATTAATAACCACGCGGGAGTTTTACACGTCCATTGGCGGGCTAGATGAAAACCTGTTCTTCTATAACGAAGACATCGATTTTTGCACACAAGTAAAAAAAAGCGGAAAAAAAGTCTATTACCTTCCCAGTGCGCAAATCACTCACTTTGGCGGCGGCTCTACAAAATTTAGAAAAGTCGGCGCGATTTATGACGGCACACGAGGCAGCCTGTACCTAAGTTGGAAATCCTACCCAATAATGGTGCATTACCTATTTAGAGTTCTAGTTCTCATCGATGCACTCATACGCACATTGGTATTTGCCATACTCGGCGCGTGCCATCAAAAAGCCCGGCCATATTTACACACTTATCTGCGGATCATTAGAATGATTTTTAATGGTGAGTTCAAACCACAGAAAGGCAACCATGCCACACAAAACTAAACTAAAACTAGTGGCACTTCTTCTCACGGTGATGCCTGCCACCCATACTATGGCCGCAATACACCATGTGCCAGACGCATTAGTGGCCGAACAACAGGTATTTGAACAGCGGCTTGCCGAGAACTACAACGCGGAAAACTTATTCGAACTGGCCATGATTTACGCGATGAGCGGATGGATCGAATTGGGATGGGACACCTTAAAACAAATTCCAGATTATGATGAAGACTACCATAAAACAGTCTTATCAAAATACGGTGCACTAATCCAGAAAAACCCAAAGGTTTGGCAATACCATTTCAAAATCGCATTTGGGCATTATTTCGATAAGAATAAAGTCGAAGCGCAAAACTCATTTCAACGCGCCCTTGAATTAGCCCCAAAAAACCCATGGATCATGGGGCTACTCGGCTTAGTCGTTGGTGAACAAAAAGACTATGAACGCACCATCAAATTAGCAAAAAAAGCCCTCAAAATAGAACCCGATGGTGCCGCACTTCACTTTCTATTGGGGTTAGCCTACAAAGAAACTGGGCAGTATTTCGGCATGATTGGACAGGCGACACAGGTAGCGCGATTAAAATCTGCAGAAGCAAAATACCGCCCCGTACCGCCACAAGACCCTAAAAAGAAAAGCCACGATAAATGAAAATAAAATCACTCATTTTAAATAAAATGGTACTTACCTACGCGCTTATCTTATCTGGATTTACAGCCTTACTTTTATTTGTGGTGCACCCACCCAATATTGTGGATTTGAAAATAACGCCCTTTAACAAACCCGATTACAGCTTTCAAAATGTCACTATCTCACTAATTGAAGATGGAAATCCAACCTGGGAAATTGATGCTCAGTACGCCGCCATCGACAAGAAAAAAGCACTGACAACCCTGCAAACAGTAACCGGAAATATATTTTCAAACGACTCCAAAAAAGTATTTCATTTCACATCACCTGTAAGCACCTACCATCTTAATAAACAGGAAATGAAAATTAACCTACCAGAAACCATTATTTATGCAGCGCAAGACCCCATTTACCTGTCATGCGACACGATCACCTGGTCACCACAAAAAAACACACTTGAGGGCGTTGGAAACATCATAACAAGATACAAAAACACCGTGATGAAAAGCCGGAAGTTTTCAGCCGAACTCCCCATAAAAAATATCGCCTTTTCTGGCAAAGCGTCGATGACAATTAACCTAGATTAATTAGCAACTACGACAAAAGCAGTGAGTTTACACCCACTGCGATTATCATTAACAAAAAGCCTGCCCTTAAACTTTCATACTAAATTTATCGATCAGAACATAAAATTCTTAAAGTCGCTAAATTTCTAATGTCCACACCTCTTGGTACCCATCAGTTGCAGCATTAAAACCACCCATCACCCAAATTTTGCCCTCAAACGAGGCACAAGACATCATCGATCGGCCAACCCACTGGGGAACCCGTCACTTGTAACTGCGTCCACGTGGCCCCATCAGAGGAATACCATACGTCAGGATGATACACATCTTCGGGGGTATTTTCTTCTCCACCAATCATCCAAATTTTACCCTCATGCACTAAGGTACAATGGGAACTACGTTCAGACCAGATGTCTCCGGTTATAGGCACAACGTTCCAGTTTGCGCCATCCGACGTATTCCACACATCATTGGCCGAATTACCATCACCCAAATACCCACCAATAATCCACATTTTATTATTAAATACAATCGCATCCATATATGCTCGGCGAGACCAATGATGCACAGACTGCTCTATTTCAGACCAATTCGTACCATCTGTGGAGCTAAACACATCATAATCATAGTCACCAAAATCTTCATCTGCACCACCCATAATCCATAACTTATCTTTAAATACCGCCGATGCCGCATAATTCCGTGATGTAAAACCCGCATTATCCGTTGCCTGAACCCAAGTAATACCATCTTCGCTATACCACACATCGTTTAATTTATTATCCGCAGCATCATCGCCTGCAAATAACCACAATTTGTCATTAAATACCTGCAACTCAAAATCATCGCGTTTTGAAAAATTAGCCGAAGACGTTAGCTCCGTCCAAGTCGTACCATCAGTTTTATAGACATCGTTATACAACGCAGATTCATCCCCTTGACCGCCCACGATATAAAGTTCATTATTGAACACCGCGGCAGCAAACCCTTGCCGTCCCGCCCAAGGTGGTGTTGTTTCTTGCTTCCATTGTGCAGACGTCACGTTCGCTACAAAAGTTGTGGTTATGGTCTCATCCAATATAGCCGTCGCCGTAATGGTCACAGAACCTGTCGCAATACCACTAATTACACCAGACCCACTTATAGAGGCCAATGCAGAATCATCTAAGGAGTATGTAACCGCTTGTTGAAGCACCGGCAGGTAAAGCCGAAACACTCAACGAACGCCCCAAACCAATAAATACATTTTGTGTACTTGCAGAAACGGAAATACTAGTTGGCGGAGTTAATGAATCCGAACTACTGCTACTTGAATCATCGTTAGACGAGATAAGCGACCCACAACCTGTTACCACGCCTAAAACCAACATAATACATAAGACAATGCCTTGTTTTAATTTATTCAAAAACCCCAACTCCTTTGACCCTTAATAGATTGAGTTATCGGCAAAAATTATCATTTTCATTAACCTAAAATTACCGCCAATTGTCGAATAGTGGTTTCACTAGTATGCTTATGCGTGATGAAGAAAATACAAAAAAAGAAAAAACATAATCCATACAAATTGAATTTAGGGCAGTTTATTGCCAGCCAAACGCCCATGGCACGGCGTAAAGTAATGGAATTATTAACAAGTGGCAGAATTTTAGTAAATGGCACCATCGCCACAGACATCACCACGCCCATCATACCCAATCGCGACATTGTAACCGTAGACGGTAAAGCGCTAAGCAGCGGACTAAACTTGGTCTATTACAAATTTTTCAAACCTGGCAACGTGATTTGTACCCTGCATGACCCCAAAGGGCGCCGTACCATCAAAGATTATACCGACCGATTAACCGAATCCGTGTTCCCCGTTGGTCGCCTAGACCGACCAACTAAAGGCTTAATTCTACTAACAAACGACGGTGCTTTAGCCCATCGCATCCTACACCCGTCTCACGAACTCACAAAAGTCTATGAGGTTCAAATTGACCTACCCATTAGCAAAGACCATCTCGCTCGTCTTACGTCAGGCTTCTTTCTAGATGACGGGCCTGTGATTTTTCAAAAGGTCGTTTCTCACACACGCACAGAACTCACTGTAACCATTACCGAGGGCCGAAATCGCATCATTAGACGTGCATTTGCCTTCTTTGGTTATGATGTAAAAAAATTGGTACGCACCCACATTGGCCCAATTACCCTTGAAGGTGTAAAAGAAGGCCGAATCGAACCCCTCACCAAAAAAGAATTAGAAGCGCTAGATGTGTTAATAACACAACCTGGATCACGCTACTAACGAGCACCGCGACGTGAGAGGGGGAGGCTCCAGTTAGGGCCCTTGCCCGCTGGAGGGGGCGACGCTAGCCCCATATATTAGAAGCGCTAGATGTGTTAATAACACAACCTGGATCACGCTACTAACGAGCACCGCGACGTGAGAGGGGGCTTAAGCTCTCACCTTGCTCATGCGTGTAAATAATGATACTCTACCTCCGTTGTATTGGCGGCGTAGCTCAGTTGGTTAGAGCACACGGCTCATACCCGTGGCGTCACTGGTTCAAATCCAGTCGCCGCTACCAACGACCACACAATTTAAGGGATTTATGCTAAAACGACTACTTTCTTTACCACTATTATTTGCAGCTCTATTCATTGGCTTAAATGTAACGGTGCGATTATACCCGGAATGGCTATGGTTTAAATCCATGAATTACCAGGAACTCTGGTGGTTCGTTATTCAAAGCAAATTAACCACAATGCTCGTGTTTTCAAGCATTGCCTATGTGTTCATCAAAACCAATGTGTGGATAGCGCGAACCATATCAGAACGCACGCTTTCCCGCGGTGAACCTTTAAATTTCAAACCTCCGTTTGATTTTCTAAACCAATTGCATCGCGATTTCATGAATGCAAAACCCAAAAGCGGTTTCTTAGCCCTTTCCAAAAAAGCATATTCCTACTTAGTTGAGATCGGTTTAGTGGTATTGTCCCTACTATTAGGATTAATTGCCAAGAACTGGTGGCAAGATCTGTATATGGCTATAAATGCCACACCATTTGGAATCGCCGACCCTGTTTTTGGAAATGATGTGTCTTTCTATGTATTCCAATTACCCCTTTTAAATAACGTACAAACCTGGATTGGCTTGTTGTTTATGGCAACTGTTCTCGCCGTGTCCTGGGTCTATTTCAGCAAAAACATACTGGCATATCTATTCAGCAACGTACGCAATATCGGCATTAAATTACACCTATTCTCATTGGTCTCTCTACTCATTGTTGGCGTTGCAATTGGATTTCAAATCAAAATATATGGGCTACTATATTCATCCGATGGCGCAGTATTTGGTGCCGCATACACCGACATACATGCCACTAAATTAGCCTACCGATTTATGCAAATCGCCTTGTTGGCGCAAGCTATCGTCCTGCTCATTTGGGGATTTAGAAGCAAATTACGCATTCCAGCGGCAGGCTTCGCCTTTATTTTCACAGGGTGGGTTCTGTTGGGAGTTCTATACCCTGGCATGGTTCAAAGCTACATCGTATCGCCGAATGAAATTGAAAAAGAACGCCAATACATTGAACGCAACATCAAATACACCCAAATTGCTTATGGCCTAGACCGCATTAAAGTCGTAGATTACCCCGCTAAAACAAATTTGTCTGCACAAAGCCTGAAAGACAACCAAGACATATTAGATAATATCCGGCTGTGGAACCCAGAACCGCTAAAACAAACCTTTAAACAACTTCAAGAAATTCGTCTGTACTACGAGTTTACAAATATGGACGTGGACCGTTACGTTATCAACAATTCATTACAGCAAGTCATGCTAAGTGCGAGAGAACTAGACATTAGCCAAATCACCGAGCAAGCGCAAACATGGGTTAATCAGCGCCTCATTTACACACACGGTTACGGGGCAGTTATGTCGCCCGTACATAAAATCACACCCGAAGGCCTTCCTTACTTTTACATTAAAGATTTACCACCAATCAGCAGTATTAACGTTCAAATTACACGCCCTGGTATCTACTTTGGCGAAGTAAACAATAATTACGTCATTACAAATAGCAAACAACCCGAGTTCGACTACCCAAAGGGAAGCACGAATGAACACACTCGCTATACAGGAAAAGGGGGCATCAAACTTGATTCGTTCTTCAAACGGGTCCTTTTCGCATTTAAATTCTCTGAAATCAAACTGATTATCAGCCGCTACATTACCAATGACTCTAAAATATTATTTGACCGACAAATAAATCGCATATCAAAAAAGATTGCCCCGTTCCTAATCTACGATCAAGATCCTTACCTTGTGATTACCGACGAGGGTGAAATGGTATGGATGCAAGACGCGTACACAATCTCTCGCATGTTCCCCTATTCCGAACCCTACGAAAACTCACGTGTAAACTATATTCGCAACGCCATCGTGCTAACAATTGATGCCTATGATGGCACCACAAACTTCTATTTAAAAGACCCAACAGATCCGATTGCACAAACATTAAGTAAAGTGTATCCAGGCCTAATTAAACCGTTTAGTACCATGCCAGCCACACTGCAAAATCACATTCGTTACCCAAAAGATTTATTCACCATACAATCAGTCATGTATAGCACCTACCACATGACTGACCCACAGGTATTTTACAACCGAGAAGACCTTTGGGAATTACCAAAAGAAATTTACGGCGAGCAAGAGCAAGTCATGAAACCCTACTATATCGTGCTAAAACACCCTGATGATTCAGAAGCCAGCTTTTCGGTCATGTTACCATTTACGCCTACCCATAAAAACAACATGATTGCATGGTTAAACGCTAAATCCGATCTAAAGAATTATGGTGAACTCACTATCTACAAAATTCCAAAAGAACGCACCATTCTAGGGCCAACACAAATTGAATCGCGCATCGACCAAGACACCACGATTTCCCAAAGCCTAACACTGTGGGGCCAAATGGGCTCTCGGGTTATCCGTGGGAATTTAATGGTTGTTCCAATCGATGGCACATTAATTTATGCCGAACCTATTTATCTACAAGCCACGCAAAGCAAACTCCCTGAACTTAAACGGGTTATTTTAGCCTACAATGATCGCGTTGTGATGGAATCATCTTTAGCACTTGCTCTAGATGCCTTACATTCTGGCAGACCATCTCAAGGACAAACAGATACCCGCTCGCAGGTCATAAAGCCCGGTGAAACACTTAACAAACTCATACAACAATTAATTCAAGAAAACGCGGCACTCAAACGGCATCGCCAATCTGGAAATTGGAATGAGTTTGGAAACAGCCTTAATAATATTGACAAACTCGTTCTTGATATACAAAAATATCAAACACCGAACTAGATTTGGAAGGACGACACAATGGCCAGCTATACCTATAAATGTAAATCCTATGAACATGAATTCACAACGGAACAATCCATGAACGATGCCCCTTTAACCGAGTGCCCGGAATGCAAAGGCGACATTTTTCGAAAGATTGGCAAAAATGTCGGAATCTCTTTCGTAGGCAGTGGGTTCTACGTAAATGACACCAAAGGAAGCCCTAGCGAATCGTAACGACTCGCCATCACAGCCATTCATACCTAAGGATTAGATAAGTGACCAGAGCTCAAATAGTGCAGATCACCAACATAGTGCCAAGCCATACAAAGATGATATAATACCCCCTATGATTAACATTTGCATCTACGAGGACAGTATTTTTAATCAGCTCCTACCGCTGACATTCTCCCGTCCCGCATACGACCTTTTACTAGGTACCGAACGATTAACCGACAAGGTCACCTACTACTATCCCAAGTCAAACATCACACTGCATTGCCGCGATTATTTAGGGAAGCTCGTCAAAACAACCTATCCAAAATACGCCGTAAATATCATAAATACCGGTGCGCCTTGCCTCTTTTTAAATGGCCGAGTCACCGTAAACTCAAGGCTAGTTGAACGGATCGCCAAAGAAGAAAAAGACCGTGACTTACTACTCACTCACCGGGGCCAAGTCGTGGCCCTTTACCTATCGGGTGAAAAAATGAGTGACATGAAAGAACGGCTCGAAAAAATTCCAGATAACAAATCACTAATTGAACATTTTCGCCCCATCTGCTTAACCCAAGAAATAGAAGACGTCACCATTATCTCAAACGTATGGGACTTAATTAATCACAATTCCGAAATCATCAGAAACGATTTCAATCGGTTTGGGAAACGGGGCATTATTAAAGGCGACGTAAAACCATTAACCGCATTTTACAATGAAAATAACATTTATGTGGAAAAAGGCGCTGAAATAGAAGACTTTGTGGTCTTGGATGCCACCCATGGTCCTATTTTCATTGATAAAGGGGCCAAAATTGAAGCACATTCCCGTTTACATGGGCCACTCTACATCGGAAAAAACTCCACTATTCTAGGCGGAAAGATTCGAAATTGCACCATCGGACCAAACTGCAAAATTGGTGGCGAAGTAAATAGCTCCATATTTTATGGGTATTCCAACAAATCACACGATGGTTTCATTGGGCATTCGTATATTGGTGAATGGGTAAACATGGGCGCACTTACCACAAATTCCAATCTAAAAAACAACTATAAGCCAGTCAAAATCATCCAAGGCGCAAACAACATACAATCTCCCAACCAATTCCTTGGTGCAATTGTAGGTGACCACGTTAAAACTGGCATCGGCACACTACTAAACACGGGTTCGATAATTGGCTACGGTTCCAGCATATGCGGCGCCGCACTACACAGTCGGTATATACCGCCATTTAGCTGGGGAACATCTGGCCGTTACACATTACATGCCTTAGATAAATTCTTTGATACGGCAGAAATCATGATGAACCGACGCAAAATCGAATTACACCCTGACCATAAAACAGTCATCGAACTGCTTCACGATTCGGCAAAAAGCGCTCACCAGAATTAAGCTTTTTAGCACAACTATTCCGTAAGTCCGTAAAAATTCGGCCCCCTCCTGTTATTTATAAACAACCATAAAATAATGTAAATTTTGTTTCACTACTACAAAATTAGGGAATAAAACCCATACATTAACAAGGAGTAAGATAATGGAACGTTACGCAAGCTACGGTGGTTCTGCGACGCGTGAAGCAAAACTTCAAGCGGCACAAAGCAACGATCGAACTAAAACCGCCTCGGAACATGGGCTAGAAATAGGTAGTCTGTTTAAAAAAAGCATATCAACTAATGATGCCATTTTTGGGTTCTATGAAAGCCAGATCAAGGCAATTCGCTCGATTACCAGCAGCATACGAAGCGAAGAGGAGTATACAGCATTAGAACATCTTTTAGAAAAGATCCTACAACACGCATCTGCAATAAGTACGGTGATGCAATTAATAGATGGCTCTATTACAGCCCAAATAGTTGAGGATGCTGAAGATAGTGGAGAAAGTAAAGAAGCGGCGGACGTATCATTACAAGATCAACTTAAAGAGTTAAGTGGAAACCCTATTGCTATGGACTTATGGAAGTATATGAATGAGCACCCTAATCCAAAATTTCACCTGACAAATCCTAATGGAACATTAAAATACGATAGTAGCACTCTAAAAGAAGGAGAAGAGTTGCGTAAACAGTTATTTGGAAGACTATCAAAAGCATTTTTACATATGCAATGTGAACAAGGACATCATGTGTTTTTTGAATTATCATCAGACTTTGGTAGCGAAAGCGAAACAATGGATTTTTTTGTGGGTCAAAAAACGGGTGGCAGCGATAGTCTAGGACTGAATGACCGAGACCGAGACCGAGAACGAAAAACAACCACAAGAGAACTAATGACCGTGTTTAGAAATCGGGATAATCCGATCATACGAAAAGGCGTCGTTTTCATGAAAGACGGAAAAGTGTGCGAGCCACCATGGGTAACACACCCAGAAAAGTTTGAGCGCTACAGACAGCAACAAATCGCAAAACTAACCGGTGCTAGCGGTTCCCCAACAGATCAACACATGCGAATGCAAGTTCTAGACAAAAAAGCAATTCTGCAGCGCCTCCACTCATAGATAGAAGCACTAAACCAGTACGCCAACCCAATGGTACATTTGCGCCTCGCTCAAGTAGTCCCCCTCTACTCAAAAACTAAAACCCACACAATAAACAACTGGTTGAGTAGAATTACTTCAACATCTCACGAAGTATGCGTGCGGAAGGGGTAGATCTGCCAATTAAAAGTAGGTTTAAGACAGCCGCATATCTCCTTATTTCTTTTTTTGGATATTTTACCAGTTGATCCAAACATTCATTAATTGCGCCCTGCTGCGTCGCAGTGCGCTCTACTCCAGTTGAATTTAATATACACGTAACAACGAGAGTCCACGCTGGTTCCAAGCTATTTGAAGTCGCTATTCGTTTATACATCACACATTACCTCACTTCTATTATATCGAATACTAACATACACCAAATTCACTTTAGCGTTATTCCACTTCTAGCGACCACACATCATCTAGCTCAGTCGAAGCATCTCGACCAGCAAACAGCCAAATTTTACCGTCACACTCCCTGTGCTCACACCTGTTAATACGCCATCCTCGTCTATCGTGGCGTTATTCGTCGCATCCACACTCCACGTTACCAAAGAAGAGGCACCAGAAGGCAGCACACTCACCGTAAATTGACGATCAAGCCCGATGTTTAATGTAGCAGTAGCGCTAGTAAATGAAAGTGATGTAGGCAATGTCGTGCCATCGCCTTCTTCGTCATCAGAACTTTCATTATTATCTGTGTTCGGCAATAAATCCGAACCGCCATCAAGGCTTGTACACGCACCAATGAACGCAAAAACAAACAAAAAACACAGCACTAAACCCAATTTACTTTTTGTTTTCATAAGTAGTTTATCGGTGAAAATGTAATCCACTTTATTCGCGACTATTTAATCCGACAACACGCCCTACTGGGCATATCGCGGTTCTGTTCGCCTTTTATTTGTAGAATCCGTACAAAAAAGGCGGTATTTAGCCGGCTATTGCAAAGGGGATAGTACAAGCGTACAGACCCGACGCAATCCGGCAAAATACCCCTACTAAATATCTCCATTGATTTAAAATTTTGAGGAGATTTGGATTTATCGAGAAAAAGTTACCGCAGGCGTATATAAAATACGTCGAGGACAGCTTTTTTGATGAAAAAGGCAAAGATGCCAAAATTTTAAATCAATGGTGGAGGTGAGGGGATTTGAACCCCTGTCCAAAAGAGCCCACACAAAGGCGCTACGAGTGTAGTTTGTGAGAAAAGATTCCCCAGATGATTATCCACAAACAGATTCCCAAATAGGTATTACTCAGTGAAAGTTTCGCGTCTACCGCTGAATACGCCAGTAGTTGCTAGTTGACTAAGTGACGCCAGATCCGACTACATCAACGATAATCGGGTGACGATTGCTAACCTAAATTAGGCAGCAAGTAGTTCAGTTTGTTTACCAAACTGAGCTGTAAGAATTTGAGCATTGTCAATTCTTGTTGTTATGCCTTTTAACGTGGCCTGGCATCTCCACGACTCGCTCCTCAGCGTAAAGTCTTCTTTTGTCGAAACCAAAAACACCCCCAAAGGTGATTTTGCAAAGAAAATTTGCAATATCAAAGAACCACTAATGTAACGTTAGCACAGTATAAAAAGTTACAATTTAAGTCAAGCGAAAGAGCATTTTAAGAAAATAGACCCCAGCCAGAAAAGAAGCCAGGAGCAGGGTCTGCAAGCACCCCCTCATCACCACAATCATCCCCCGCTACAATAAAGGATTTCCCTGTTCGAATTATGGGTCGTTGAAATCTTAATACAACGTCACGAGTATCTCCAACACCATTCTCTGTAGCAGACCCGCCAATCCCAAGTTCAGCCCAACTCCACCCCATAACGTCTGAGTAGCACCCTAGTTATCATCTGTAACAGCACGCCATTTTCGAACTACAGGCATACAATTTAAAGCCAATGGGTTCAGTTTCCAAGCAATCACATCGTCTAGCCCACAACACTGACCCGCAAGTCGTTTAAACATATACTATCTCATAAATTTTAAACATTATTACTTAAATTATATATAAATATGATGAAATAATCGAACAGTAAAAAATGTGACATTTAATCACAAAAATGCTATTCTAGTTGCGCTATTCCAGAAAATAAACCAGACACAACAATAAGGAGTTTATCATGGCCCAACGCGGCATACTTGAGTACGATGCAAAGTCATTAGTAACACGTCTTTGGAACGATTATATTGGCGACTCACTAATCTGCAATTTTCGCAGCGTATTAGTGGAAACGGAAGATGAATTAGACACCGCAGCAAAAGCCCAAGACTGGCTCAATCAGCCTGGCTTAGTCGTAAAACCCGACATGCTATTTGGAAAACGCGGCAAAAACAACCTTGTGTTATACAAAACAACCACAGCCGGAGACGTATCATTGGCCGATGCAAAAAAATGGATACACGAAAAACGCATCAACGAAATCGCCTTATTAAATGGTGAAAAAGGCTGGTTGCGTCGGTTCATTATAGAGCCGTTTGTGCCCCACTCTATAGAGCAAGAGTACTACATTAGTTTTAGAAGCGAAACAGAAAACGATGTCATGGCAATATCAGCCTGTGGCGGCGTGGATATTGAAGAAAATTGGGACACCGTTACCGAAGTATTCATACCTGTATTAAGCGAAGATAAAGAAGCTAAGAATCTAATTTTGTCTCAAATTCCAGATGAAATCCAAGAACGCAATGCCGTTGGCACGCTCGCCGTTGGTCTTTACAGTTTATTTAAAGACCTACATTTCGCCTACCTCGAATTAAACCCATTTGTCATAGAAGGCAATACCATTCATTTATTAGATATGGTCGCCAAATTAGATGATACCGCTGGCTATTTAATGCAAGAAGAATGGCAAGGCATCGAGTTTCCGTCTGGCTTTGGGCGCGCAGGCTTAACAAAAGAAGAGAAATTCATTACAGAACTAGACGAAAAATCAGGTGCCAGTTTAAAACTAACCATCCTTAACCCAAAAGGCGTCGTATGGACATTAGTAGCAGGTGGCGGCGCATCCGTTGTATTTGCGGACACGATTGCCAACACATGGGGAGCAAATGAGCTGGCTAATTACGGCGAGTATTCTGGCAACCCCAACACCGAAGAAACCTACTACTACACAAAAACAGTTCTAGACTTAATGACCAGAGAAAAAGACGATAAAGGCCGCAACAAAATTCTACTTATTGGTGGCGCCATCGCAAACTTCACTGATGTCGCAAGCACCTTTAAAGGCATCATTCAGGCCATGGAAGAATACGCCCCTAAAATGCGCGAAATTGGCGTGCAAATTTATGTACGTCGCGGTGGGCCTAACTATGAAATTGGCCTTCGTAACATTAAAACAGCCGCCAAGAAATTAAAGCTACCCATTGATGTATACGGACCAGAAACCCATATGACTGATATCGTCGCAATTGCGATGGAAGACGCCAACGCCTAGGCAAAGGAGACTAAAATGAGCGCATTATTTACACCTGATAGCAAAGCAATATTTTGGAACAATAACGTAAAAGCAATTCAACGCATGTTGGATTATGGCTATATATGCCGACGCGAAAGCCCATCAGTTGTGGCCATCGTTCACCCAAGCAGCCAATCCAGTGTTCAAAAGTTTTTCTATGGCCCCCATGAAGTATTAATTCCCATATATAAAACCATTTCAGATGCGGCAGAAGCCCATCCAGAAGCGGATTGCTTCTTAAACTTTGCATCATTCCGCACCGCATGGGAAACCACCATGAAAGCCATGGAATTTAATAACATCAAAACCTTAATGGTAACCGCTGAAGGCATACCAGAACGACTAACCCGTATTATGGTCGCCACAGCACGTAAAAAAGGCAAGATGCTGGTGGGTCCCTCAACAGTAGGCGCCATCACTCCTGGTGCGTTGAAAACAGGAAATATCGGCGGCACGATCGAAAATATTGCCAAAACAAAACTACACCGCCCAGGATCTGCTGGGCTGGTTACAAAATCCGGTGGGTTATTTAACGAACTCGCCAACATCATTTCAATCAATGGCGATGGCATTGCAGAAGGTGTTGCCGTTGGTGGTGATCGCTACCCTGGTTCTATTTTCATTGACCATTTATTACGCATGGAGAAAAACCCAACAGTTAAATATTTTGTACTTTTAGGTGAAGTAGGCGGAACGGATGAATATGATGTTGTTGAGGCATACAAAGAAGGAAAACTAACAAAACCAATCGTGGCGCTATGCACAGGTACTGTTGCCAAACACTTATCTAGCGGCGTTCAGTTTGGGCACGCTGGGGCAAAAGCCAACTCCGATTTGGAAACCGCTGATGCAAAAAACAAGGCAATGAAAGACGCAGGCTTCAATGTACCTGACAACTTCAATGAGTTCCCAGTGATGATCAAAGACACCTACGAAGACTTAGTGGCTAAAAACCAAGTAAGCGCCGAAGAAATTAGTGATCTTCCTGAAATTCCTGAAGATTATTCCGCGGCTAAAAAAGAAGGCCGAGTGCGCAAACAAACCAACTTCATATGCACGATTTCCGATGACCGAGGCGATGAAGCCGTATACGCAGGTGTACCAATTTCATCATTAGCCACGCCAGAAACAGGCTACGGAATTGGCGATGTCATTACCCTACTTTGGTTTAAAAAGCGCTATCCAAAATGGGCAACTGATTTTATTGAAACTGTACTTAAAACCGTTGCAGACCACGGCCCAGCAGTATCTGGCGCTCACAACACTCGCGTCACTAGCCGTGCCGGAAAAGACCTAGTTAGCTCAGTGGTAACCGGGTTACTGGCAATCGGCCCGCGCTTTGGTGGTGCCATTGATGGTGCTGCTAAATATTTCAAATATGGCGCCGACCAGCAATTATCGGCACGCGGATTTGTAAATTACATGAAAGAAAAAGGCGAACCAATTCCCGGGATCGGCCATCGTATTAAATCGTTGAAAAATCCAGATCTTCGCGTGAAAGCATTAATTGAATACGCAAAGGCGAACTTTCCATCTACCGACCTGTTGGATTATGCCCGCGAGATTGAACAAGTCACCACCAGCAAAAAAGACACATTGATTTTAAACGTCGATGGCGCCGTTGGTGTGTTACTAGTAGACATGTGGAACGCACTTGGGTACTCCGATGCTGAAATTGACCAAATGATCGATTCTGGGGCGTTAAACGCATTCTTTGTTCTTGGGCGCACCATTGGGTTCATTGGCCACGCTTTGGACGAGAAACGATTAAATATGCCGCTCTATCGTCATGAATTGGATGACATTCTGTATGATGTGGATGTCGCCGAAGAAATGACGGTTAGAGTAAAGTAAAAATTTACAAATTTAAATTGAATTAAGTGTGAAAGATAGATACAATGTGGCGGTATGACACTATTATCGTACCGCCGCATTGCAAGTCCAAACCCTAGGCGTTATGCGTTTAGCGCACCTTCAGATTTTGCATAAGCAACCCTGCACTTAATTCAAAGGTAAGCGCCACCATTCACAGACTGCATATCCTAGCAGCAGTGGACGGCGATCACAGAAAAACACTAAACATCATACGCAACCCCTTACCTAGACACGATCATGCGCAATTCTATCCTATTTACACCTGGTACACATGCCCCACTGCACCACAAGACTGCGTACTTTCCCAAGAATCCGAACAAGAACAAAGCGCGCTTAGACGAGCTGATTTCAACGGGCAAAAGTTCTATCGAACTGGCATTTATCTTGTAATATCCGTTCCCGCATATGCTAGCGCCAGCGCCAATAGTGTAGGAAATATTGACGAGTACAAAGGCGATATCAGTGAGCAACCAAGACAGATTATCTGCGACGAAGTTCTATTAGCCCGCCATATCGAAAGCCCAAACGTCATCTATTTCGCATACTACAACCCTTATTTTCAAAATATACTAACACAACGTCACCCAATACCTACACTGGACTATATTCAAGCCAATAAAGAAACATGGAACACACCCTTCAGAGAATTACCAACAGAAACACAAGCACTTAGTCTATTGGCGGATTCCGTGAATAACCATATCGTAAGCCTAAATTTTAAGCACCTCGCAGTACGCACAGATGAATCCAGCAGACTAACAACTTATGTGCGCGACTCCCTTAGATTCGATGTTCCTAACTCTGGATTATACAATGTTCGCCCCATACCTCCTGAAACAGAACCTCCTCCAGCAGAAGAAACGAAACCATCACCAACACACCCCTCGCATCAACATAATTACCGATACGCAGTCAAAAAATGGGAAGCCTTCAAGGCACAAGAACGCCGCATGGCTTTACTGAGACAAGCGCCACAAACATGTGTATAAATCAGTTACGATTTAAAAAAAGCAACCGTGTGTTTTAAACCCTCTTCCAGCGTTATGAACTCGCCCACGCCCAATAGATCCTTAAGCCGACTAACATCCGCACGGGTATGTTTCACATCGCCCGCACGCAATGCGCCATACTCAAGCCCCAGGTTGCTACCCAACGTTTTGCCAATGCCAAGTGCAAGCTGATTAATCGAAATCTGATCGCCACAGCCCACATTTATCGCTTGGCCGCACGCCGCTGAACTCGCCACACACGCATTTAAATTAGCCGCAACCACGTTCTTTACATAGGTAAAATCACGGGTTTGTTCCCCATCACCATGAATTAACGGCGCTTCATTATTCAAATAGGCGGTCACAAATTTTGGAATCGCAGCCGAGTATTGAGAATTTGGATCTTGGCGCTCACCAAACACATTAAAATAACGAAGCGCGACTGTTTCCAAACCAAAGGCATCGTAAAATAACTTGCAATAAATCTCGCCCAACAACTTACCCGCCGCATACGGACTAAGTGGCACCGGCGTCATGGTCTCAACTTTTGGCAACCCAACGGTACCGCCATAAACAGACGACGAACTGGCAAAGACAAACCGCTTTATTCCCGCATCACGCGCCGCTAATAACATATTGTGCACACCCGTAACATTATTATCGTGGTACGAATCTGGCATTTCCATTGAACGGGGAACAGACCCTAGAGCCGCCTCATGCAACACAAAATCAGCATCCTCACACACTTTTCGGCAGGTGTCTAAATCTCGGATATCGCCTTCAACAAACGTAAAGCGATCGCCAACATTCATTCCATCAACGAACGACAGATTCTCACGTTTTCCAGCAAACAAATTATCTAGCGCAACAACAGAATCCCCATTCGTTAAAATGGATTCAACCAAGTGCGACCCAATAAATCCTGCTGCTCCAGTTACCACATACTTCATTCGTTATTTACCTACTCTTTCACAAACCCTAAGCGCAATCGCGCAGGCACTTCTTGTACCACGTTCAAGGTTTTTAATTTTTCCAATACATTATCTAAAACACCTTCACTAGTCACTTCCGTAATAATGACAATTTCCGCAATCTTACCCGAACTTTCCTTTTGCAAAAACTGACTCAAATTAACCTGGTGCGCAGCAAATACGTTGCCCAATTTACTTAATACCCCCGGCGTATTATCCACAAGTACACGCAAGTAAAATTGACTCAAATGTTTAGCACGAGGCGCCACTTTAACTTTGTTAAATTTATATTCTAAATTTCGGCGGGAATTCTTCTGATTTCCTTCAAATGCAATATCAAGAATATCCGACACCACTGCCGAACCTGTTGGCAATCCGCCAGCACCTTTTCCATAAATAAGCGATTCACCCACCATATTTCCAATAGAGTAAATCGCATTAAACTCGTTACGTACAGTTGCCAATGGGTGATTTTTTGGAATTAAAGTAGGCATGACGCTAAAACGCATTTTTCCTTCATCCATATATCGGCCAACCGCCAACAATTTCACCACAAATCCCAATTGATCCGCATACTCAATATCAGTTAATTGTATGCCTTCAATTCCTTCACAAACCACATCAGCAACATTGATATTCACCTTAAAGGCAACTGCGGCTAAAATCACTAATTTATAGGCCGCGTCCAAGCCTGAAATATCCATTGCAGGATCCGCCTCTGCAAACCCCAACTGTTGCGCTTGCGCTAACACCTCATTAAATGTTTTTTTCTCTTCTTGAATTTTAGTCAAAATATAATTAGTGGTGCCATTTAATATGCCATAAATCGCTGTGATTTGGTTAGCAGCATACCCCACCTTATAGCTACGAATAATTGGTATACCACCGCCAACTGACGCTTCAAAATAAATATCCGTCTTGTAGGCTTTCGCCAATTTAAAGAAAGTATCTTTGTGCTTCGCAATCACTTCTTTATTGGCCGTTACCACATACTTCCCCGCTTTAAGCGCCCGTTCGATATACTCAAATGCCGGGTGTTCTCCGCCTATTACTTCGACAACCACATCAATATCCGGGTTTTCCAACACCTGCGCTGGATCAGTAGTCATAAGCGTATCTGAACCAAAACGACTGGCCCAGTCTTTGTATTTCTCAGGATTCCTAACCACGATAATAGGAATAGTAATGTTATGCCCCACCCGTTCAACTAAGGTCGCTGCATTTTGAGTTAAAATCTCATAAACACCTTGACCGACAAAGCCAAATCCAATTAATCCTACACGCAACATATCTTAAGCTCCTATAACAGTCCGGGTTTTTTTATCTGGGTCCGGTGCTGAAATTATACCAGCTTCTTCCAACTCATCAACCAAGCGTGCAGCGCGGTTATAACCGATACGCAATTTACGCTGTAAAAAAGACGTCGACACATACTGCGTGCTTTGAATAATTTCTTTGGCTTGAGAAAACAGTTCATCTTCGCCCGAATTTGAATCAGAATCGGAATCACCACCAGACTCATCCACCTCAACTTCTAAAATAGCGTCCACAAATTGCGCCGTTCGTTGTTTTTTACAAAAACTCACCACGGCCTTCACTTCTTGTTCAGACACAAACACACCCTGCGCACGAATCGGCTTTAAAGTACCCACCGGCAAATACAGCATATCCCCACGGCCAAGTAGTTTTTCAGCACCCGCCATATCAATAATGGTGCGACTATCAATTTGAGATTGCACAGAAAAGGAAATACGAGAGGGAATATTGGCCTTAATTAAACCAGTCACAACATTCACACTAGGTCGCTGAGTGGCCACAACCAAGTGAATACCCGTTGCCCGTGCCATTTGCGCCAAACGGCAAATCGTATTTTCTACCTCTTGGCTGGCAACCATCATTAAGTCTGCCAATTCATCAATAATAACCACGATATAAGGCAATTTATCCCGAGGGCCAAACCCATCGGCTATCTCGTCCACAGAAAATTCCTTACCCTCTATTTCCACATTGTGTTCTTCTACAAACTTGTTATAGCCCGCAATGTCTTTCACGCCACACGCCGCAAACAACTCGTAACGTTGCTCCATCTCCACCAAGGCCCATTGTTTTAACGTTGCAGAGGCCTTATGCGGATTAGTCACAACAGGTGCCAATAAATGAGGTATATCCTCATACAAGCTTAATTCCACCTTTTTCGGGTCAATCATCAAGAACTTCACTTCATCTGGTGTGCTACGCAATAAAATCGAAATAATAATCACATTGATACACACCGATTTACCCGAGCCCGTCGCACCCGCAATTAATAAGTGTGGCATTCTTTCCAATTGCAAACTCACCGGCTCGCCCGTTATGGTCATGCCCATTGAACACAATAATTTGGAAGGATGAATCATAAAATCCGTTTGTTCGATAATGGTTCGCATATTTAAGGCATCCACATTTGCATTTGGCACTTCTATACCAATCAACGCCTTACCAGGAATAGGCGCTTCAATACGAACATGGGGGGCCGCTAACTGCAAAGCAATATCTTGAGCCAACCCTGTAATCTTACTAATCTTAACCCCAACACCAGGCTGTAATTCGTATCGGGTTACCGCTGGGCCAGGCGATACATTCACAACCTGTGCATCCACACCAAAACTACTCAAAGTAATTTCCAAAATCTTCGCTTTTTCCTGCGCTTCTTGAATGCTTTTCTTTGAGCGATTCTGCAATTTTACGGGCTTATCAAGTAAGGTAAGTGGCGGCAAGGCATAGTCACTTTTTTCGCTGACTACAGCCGTCCCCGTCATCTGCTGTTTTTTAGCTTCATGAATATGCACTTCTGGTAAGCGTGGCGCCGCAATCATAGCGGGCTCGGGCTCGTCTTCAGGCTCAGGAATTTCAGCCAATTTAGGTATTTCTAAACGTTGCTGTTGGTGCGGAGCCTCAACCGCTTGGGAAGTCACCTTAGTACTAACGCGTGTCACTTTAGAACCACGTAATGGCGCCACATCTTCTAACCCTCGAATACGTCTTAAATCCGTATCATCGTAGCCATGGGTAACAATCGTTCGAAAAAACAACATACGCACCACACGCCCTGAAATCCGTTTCCAGCGATCTGTAAATCGATTGCCTTCGTGACGGTGGTGTTCCTCTGCCAAAATATCTAAAATAAATCCAATCCCCCTAGCGAACGCCTGAACCGTTCGGCGCACCGAAAAGTTAAACACCAGTACCGTACTCACCAAGGCACTAGCTGCTAAAAAGATCAGCGCCCCATAAATGCCCAATAATTTATATAATCCATACGCACCCACCACCCCAATTAAACCGCCACCATTAATCGGCATTGGAAAATGAAGCGCGGTTTGCGGACCATTAATTTTTAATTCCAAATAAATCGCAAAAGCCATAAACGCGGTGATAACACCGCCGATAACCGATTTATAATTATCTTTGTTTGTAAAAAATAGCGCCACCGCACCTGACATTAAAAACCAAGCAAGATAATCCACCGCGCTACCTGCTAAATTCACCGCAAAATAATCCACCACCCAAAAACCAACTGTACCCGTGGACATGGGGTATTTCACAGACACATACACAAAAAGCCCCAAAAATAACATCACAAGCGCCGTCACTTCACGCATTTGGTCGGTAAACGGTTTTGGGATGTGTTCTTTGGCCATCACATCAGGCCTGGCAGCAGTTGATTTCCGCTGACGAGACGTTGTTGATTTAGACTTCGGTTTGGCTGTCGATTTTCGTCCACGACTGCCCCCCGTTTTAGTACGAATTCTGGACATAAATATATTATAGCACGTAGAAATTATGGTATAATACTACTCATATGAAACTAAAGCGTTTGGTAGATCCTAAAACAGGTAAATCCATTGTAATTTTGGATACTGGAGACGCATTGGTTGAGGTATACACACCTGAAGCCATTCACAACCATATCAATCCAAAACATCCTCTTGAAGCAACCGTTTCCGAGCAACGAAGCGCCATTGATCTTCACAAGAAAACCATAAAAACATTGGAAAACAAACTACATGCCGTTGAAAATCAGCGCAGCGAATTGCAACTTACCATTCAAAAATTAAATGCTGAAACACAAGAATTAAGTCATTGGAAAGAAAGCGGCATTTACTATACAGCGCAAATGATTGTGGCTGTAATCATGATCCTTGTCATCGCAAGTACATGTCTTGCCTTTTACCTTATGACACGCCCAGCCTTTTAGACACTGGCAGCTCAAATTCAAGACGCTCCGCGCGCGCGGGATGGTCAAAATGCAGCAAATAAGATTGAAGCAACTGACCCGTTGGGCGCTCTTTTCCCTTTTTCTGTTTTCGTCGACGAATGTCCATATACAGTGGGTCACCAATAACCGGAAAACCTGCCGCAGTCAGATGCACACGAATTTGATGTGTACGACCCGTTTTAGGTAAGGCCCTAACCCATGTCTTGGTATTGTAGCGCTTAATAACCTGTATCGTAGTATACGCCTCTTTAAGCGTGCCTTTAATATACGACACCGTGCTTCTCATGTAACGCCGGTTTCGATCCCGACCCATTGGCGTATCTAAAATTAATTCATCATCCACAATATCGCCATACACCACAGCATAATAGCCTTTTGTAACAGTGCGCTCACGAAATTGGGCGGATATCGCCTCATAGGCGCCCACCGTTTTGGCAATCACCATTAACCCATACGTATCCCGATCCAAACGGTGAATGATACCCCGCCTAACGGGGTCTCCCATATCCGCCAACGCAATGCCATCTTCGGTTAACGCATCCACCAAACTCTTGGTCTGCACTCCCGCCCCGGCATGCACGACCACACCCGCTGGTTTATTAATCACAAAAAACTCATCATCATCATGCACAATATCGTAAAATTTCATTGCCCCATTGTAACAGATATCACCATTTTCCAGCACACCTGCGCGCCGATGCCGCCGAAACGAAACGAAGACACTACCTACGATCAAGGTTTAGCGTGCAGCATTAAACGAGTTTCGTTATAATGAACACACAATGCAAAACACCAGTCTTACAGAACAGTTAGAGCGTTTAAGCGAGTCAAAAGGGCACGTCGTAAGTAGCGCGGCAAAAGAAGCGCGTTTGAATGCTGAAAGCGTGGATTTCGATTCCTTTGCGGGCGAACACACGCGAAACATGTCAGACATTGAACTGTTTAACGAAAACGTCAAACTACTGGTTGCCGTGTTAAAACACACCCGATTCGATGAATTTGTAGTACTCATCGGTCAACCTCAACGCTTTATCATATTATCGTTTATTAGTGGGCTTACCAGAGGCTTAGGCTTTGCCCTAGGCGCACTCATTGTCGCAGGTCTTGCACTAACCGCTGGTGGCGACATCATTACCACTCTGTTGCAACGCTAATGCTATTTAACAAACGATTCACGGCGGCCTTACTATTTGGTGTCTTAGTTGATCAAATCACGAAGCAAATTGCGCTTCATAATTTATCCATGTTTAAACCATTCGCGATAATTCCCCATATTTTTGAATTTCAATTGGTTAAAAACTTTGGCGCTGCCTACGGAATCTTTCAAAACCAACGCTTCTTTTTATTAATGGTAAGCGTGGCTGTCATATTATTTTGCATCATTTTTCAACGGGTGTTTGAAGGTAACCGGGCAAGGCGCCTTGGTGTATTATTTTTATTGATAGGGGCAATTGGAAACCTGATTGATAGGCTCTATTTCGGGTATGTAATCGACTTCATAAATATTCAAATTTTCCCAGTATTCAACATCGCTGATATGGCCATTGATGTGGGTGTGGGCTGCTTTATTTATGATGTGTATTTGGATTGGAAACACAATCAAAAACCTGGTAAAACGCACACCTCAGAGAGTGAATAAGCTGAGTTATTCTAGGTTCTGAGTATCGCGATTCCAGGCAGTTCTTTACCTTCTAGAAATTCTAAGGACGCGCCGCCACCAGTGCTTACATGGCGCATTTGATCGGCTAACCCAGCCTGGTTCACAGCAGCCACACTATCACCGCCACCCACAATAGTATTCCCATCACAGGCTGCCATCGCCTCAGCTATCGCATTCGTGCCTTTAGCAAAGGTTGGCAATTCAAACACACCCATCGGGCCATTCCACACTACCGTACGCGCGCCTTTAATGACATTAGCGAATTCATGGGCACTTTTGGGCCCAATATCAAGCCCCATAGTACCAACAGGAATGGCATCAATACCCACAATTTGAGTTTTTGCATCATTATCAAAGGCGTCTGCCACAACCAAGTCCTTTGGAAACATGACTTTGGTTTTACTATTTTTAGCTTCATCTAAAAATGAACGGGCAACATCAATTTTATCCACTTCAACAAGTGAATTTCCCACTTCCAAACCTTCTGCTTTTAAAAAGGTAAACACCATTCCCCCACCAATTAACAAAGCATCTACCTTACCTAAAAGATTAGATAAAACCGCAATTTTTGTGCTCACTTTTGCCCCACCGATAATAGCCACAACGGGCGCCTCCGGTGCATCTACAACAGCCCCTAGCGCCGCCAACTCTTTTTCCATCAACAACCCTGCATAGGCCGGCAAATAGGTTGCCACACCCACAGTAGAAGCGTGCGCTCTATGCGCCGCACCAAAGGCATCTTGTACAAACAAATCGCCATTTCGGGCAAGTTCACGGGCAAAGTCTGGGTCATTCTTAGTATCACCCTTGTGAAAACGCACGTTTTCTAGAAGCAACACTTCACCGTCAGCAAGTTCTGCCACCATTGCACGCACTTGTTCACCAATACAATCATTGGCTTTTTTCACGTTTAACGCCAATAACTCACTCAATCGGTCTTGAACTGGCGTTAAACGCAAACTCTCAACTACCTTGCCACTTGGGCGCCCCATGTGAGCCATGATCACAACCTTCGCACCACGATCAACTAAATAGCGAAGCGTTGGTATGCCCTGTTGAATACGCGAATCATCGGAAATACCGCCCGCCTCATTTAACGGCGTGTTTAAATCCAAACGCAGCAAAACCCGCTTTCCAGCGAGTTCTGATTGGTTTAAATCACGAATTGTACGATAACCCACAGTGGCAGCCACCGTCATTTACTGACTCACAACCTTAATTAAATCGGCAACGCGACTGGAATACCCCCACTCGTTGTCATACCACGAAATAACTTTCACCATATTTCCAGAAACCATAGTGGCCAATCCATCAACAATAGATGAATGCGGATTACCAACAATATCAGAGGAAACAATCGGGTCTTCAGTGTATTCAAGAACACCTTTCATAGCACCATTTGCTGCCGCTTTTAAAGCCGCATTTACCGCTTCTTTAGTCGTCTCACCATTCACTTCTACGACTAAATCCACAACGGACCCAGTCGGAACAGGCACACGCATCGCCATTCCATCCAACTTGCCCTTTAATTCAGGAACAACAAGGGAGACCGCTTTAGCCGCACCTGTTGTGGTTGGAATAATATTTAATGCTACTGCACGCGCACGGCGCAAATCACCATGTGGCAAATCTAAAATACGCTGGTCGTTTGTATAGGCATGAACAGTCGTCATAAAGCCTTTAACGATGCCAAATTCATCATTGAGAACCTTCGCGACAGGGGCCAAACAATTCGTTGTACAACTCGCATTAGACCACGCTTTTGTCGCAGAATTATACGTATTGTTATTAACACCCAATACCAAAGTTGCAATATCGTCTTTTGCCGGAACCGTTAAAATAACTTTTTTTGCTCCTGCTTTAACGTGATCCAGGTAGCCACCTTTCGCGCTTTCAGCTTCCGAAAAAACCCCTGTGGATTCAATCGCCACGTCAATTTTCATTTCACCCCATGGTAAGGCCGAAGGGTTACGCTCACTTAAAATTTTAACCGTTTTGCCATCAACAACAATCGCATCACCAGCAACTTCAACGCTACCATTATAGCGACCATGAACAGAATCATACTTTAACAAATGCGCCAATGTTTTGGAATCGGTTAAATCGTTTATCGCAACGATTTCAACACCGTCACCCCGCTCCATGATTATTTTGAATACATTTCGCCCAATACGTCCAAATCCATTAATTGCAACACGAATAGCCATTATAAAATATCCTTTCTACGGTTCGATTAAATCAATATCCCCATCAGCATCCACAAATACAACGTTAATCTCTTCTGTGGTTGCGTTACGAAACATCAAAAAGCTTAAATGCTCTCCTGCTAAAATAGCCGCCGCATCTTCTGGATGCATTGGTTTTGGCACATAATGACGCACCACTTTCGGTTGTGATTTCGATTTCCCTTTTTCTGCGACTGCTAAAAGCGGGTTTTCCTTTGCTGCTCGGCCTTCACCATGTCGGTTGTGCCCACGAATTTTGTCTTTATAACGACGCAATTGCTTTTCAAGCTTATCCATCAACAGATCAACAGATGCGTACATGTCCTTGGCTTTTTCTTCTGCGCGAAATACCGCTCCAGTAGCCCAAACAGTAACTTTAATTTGATGACGCTCATCTTTAGATGACACGTCTTTTACGTCCATATCCACATCGATTTTCTGAATATCCCCTAAAAACTTATCCAATTTCCCTAGCTTTAATTCCACATATTCCTTAATTGCAGGAGTAATACTAACGTGGTGTGCAGCAATACTAATTTCAGTCATTTGGCATCCCTACCTTTCTAGACCCGACATCATAACAAAATTCATCACGTTATTCCAGCATTACTGGCAGAATAGTTGAGTAAAATGGCACCAAAACCCACATTAATGTTATAATCCTCCACATAATGATTAAAGCCATTGTTTTAGCGGCCGGCAAGGGCACGCGTATGAATTCAGATTTAATTAAGGTTGCTCACAAAGTGGGGGGGAAACCCATCATTAACCATGTGTTGGACACCCTTAAAGGAATGAGTGAGCTCACCGAAATTTTCATTGTTGTTGGCCACCAGGCCGACACCGTTAAGGCATTAACAAATGGCCCAAATGTGTCATTTGTCGAACAAAAAGAACAATTGGGAACTGGCCATGCTGTCATACAAGTAGCGCCAACTATTTCCTTAACCAATTCGGATTTGGTTATTATAATCGCTGGCGATTGCCCCCTCATTTCTGAGACCTCGCTAAACACACTAATTGCCACCCACAACCGTGCCAATGCCAAAGGAACAGTGTTAACAATTCAGCTCGATGAGCCCGCACGCTACGGTCGCATTTTAAAAGATGAAGATGGAAATGTACTGGCCATACGAGAAGCAAAGGATTGCACACCCCAAGAACTAAAGATTAAAGAAGTGAATTCTGGTGTGTATTGTTTTCACGGAAAATCCTTATTTAATGCCCTATCTCACCTAAGTACAGATAATTCCCAAGGCGAGTATTATTTAACTGATGTACTTGAAATTTTAAGGCGAAACGGCGATAAAATTGCAGCCTACTGCACGCCAAATTCAGATGAAGCACTGGGCGTAAACACCCCCGAAGATCTGGCTCAAATAGAAGCCATTTTAGAAAACCATACTCAAAAGACTTAAAACTTATTACACACAGCCAAATTTCTGACCGATAGCGCGGCCTAAAATATACACAGATCCGCTAACAGGGAAAACCCTCTAACAAGCACAAGCTCACCATTTTACCCACATGCATGATTAATGGTAAATTATAAAAATAAAATAAAATTATGGAGTTTGCCATGTTATGCCGCCGAATTGCAGCGTCATCAAACCAACAGACCCGTTGGGTCATATTAGATAATCTACCCTTTAAGTACGCAAAAGACGTTGAATGGAAGGACGTAAAAAAAACACCCCAAGATGGAAGATCACCATACATCGTCCCCCTTCCTCACGGGCATGCCTCATTAAAAGCAGCCAAAAACTCGCTACTCGCCACTCACCAAGACTTAGTGGACGTGCTTAAGCTTATTCGAAGCCCTCTTGAGTATAAATTTGGAGTGGCCTCCGGCAAGAATGATAGCTTAGACTACAAAATAAGCATAAATCCAAACCACGATAAGTCATTTTCAATCCACATCATGACAAGCGCAAACACCGTTACGCTGAACTTCCACATGAATTTTGATAAAATGGGACAGCTGGTAGAGGAAATCTACATACAAAACACCATTGATGGCACAATTACAGCCTACAAATACCGGCATCATCGAAAAGGATTAGAAACCTCTCTTAGTGATACGCCGAAAATTAAGTTTCCCCCCAAAATTGCATGCATAGAGATTGATTTTGGATCCAACCCTGTCGCCTGGATCAACACAACTAAAAATGGTGAGCTGTACTATGAGGGACAAGCGTTATTAGTGGAAGATGCCGCCCCAGAACCACATGGAAAAGGACAATTGGTTGTAGCCGACGCCATCACTATTATGGGGGTATTTAGTAACGGAACACTCTCTGAAGGCCATGAATCACTGCGTATTGATACCCAAGAAGTAGACCCTTTCTACCAATTGGGCGTGCATAATAAAGCTGGGAATCAAATAGAGGGCAAAGTGTATGCTTACCATGATGCTACTTACCATCATGAAATTAGACTGTACCTAGAGAGGTTTTATTCACGTGCACGAAAGACAGCAGGGGATTTCCCCCTTCCTCCCCGCCTTTCCCTTGGAGAGGCAACGCTTAATTGATTTAGCCGCATATACATGTGGGATGGTGCCACAATTAGTAGGATCAGACACAGAGGTGCTTCATCAACGACTGGCTGTCGCGGAACAACGTGCAAAGGCAGCAGAGGAGATGCTCGCCCATAACGCAGCGCAACATGAGCCGCTGGCCGAAACACCAAGGGCCGCCGCTAGCATCCGGCACGCCCGAAGCAGCAGATCGCGCCAGAATCCAATCCCGCACCTGCGCCCTGCAATAAAAAGCCCGCTCCTAAAAAGGAGCGAATCATGATGAACCGACACATTGCAACATAACCAAAGATTATCTTAAAATCACAACTTGAGGGTCATCGACGGCGCTATATCCACGCCACAACTAAACCGTTCTTTTAAACGCAGTGCAATTTCAGGCAACACAACCACTTCTGATTCCTTATGGCCTAAAAGCAACAAACCCATGTGGTTTAACTCCGCAAACACTTCATCGTGGTACCCCATTTCACCGGTAATAAATAAATCAATATTACGAGCCACCGCTTGGCGAAACAGCCCTTTACCGCTACCCCCACAAAAGGCAATTCGACTGACTGTTTTATGGGCACAATAACCCGCAACTCGACCACCCAAAACAGCCTGCAGATCAGACACTTTAGCCGGTTCGGCCAACTCCAACCACTTTCCTATCCCACCATTAAATACCGCCATATTGGTGGGGTCTAAACCATAACATTTTACCAAACAATCCGTCACACCACCGGGCGCCGCATCCAAATTGGTATGCATCGACCACAAACTGGTTTCCGCATTCAGAAACGATTTAATAATACGCCCCATATCCTCACCGGTATTAATACTTTTAAGGGGGGAAAACAGTAACGGATGGTGTGTAATAACCAAGTCATAAAATCCCGTTTCCACAGTCTCTAAAACTGCCGCATCCACCTCTAAAGCCACTAAAACATTGCTAACAGCCCGCTGCATATTCCCAATTTGCAAGCCCACATTGTCCCAATCGCACGCCAAATGCGCGGGGGCCCACTCTTCCAAATACTGCGCAATATCCCCAACTAATATACTCATATCTACAGGATATCACATCTACGAATCCCCATTAAATGGCATACGACAAAATTACCGAAAAGTCAGTTTAATTGGACATTTAAATTTTATTAAAATAGTATATAATTATGAGAATCGCGACACCCACCACAGTGCAATGCCGCCGAATCGCAACACCTGCACCAGCAGCCTCAATAGATATGGATGAGGCGTGTGGATTAACCATCACTGAATCTCGGACGATTACATGGAAAGACTTCAGCATTTCTGGACAGTTTAAAGAAGGTGTACCAGACGATAAAGCGCGCCCATTACCTGGGGAAGTATATGTCATCAAAAAGGGTACTACTCTAGTGGGAATCGGCGAATTAAAACCATCCTTTGATCCTGGCGAAGTCTTTATTTATATTACGGATGCCAGCACGCAAGACGTCCAATATGAACTCGCCATAGGCTCCTCCTCGCATAGGGGTGATCACGCCGATATATTAAAAGAGCTACTACATAGGCTCGAATCAGCACGCCATAGCACTGATAATGCCAAGCAAGCAGCAACCGAACTAGCACACAGTAATGCTGAATGGGAACACGCATTTTACGCGCAAAGAGAGGCTCTAATGGCTAGAGAATCCGAACTCCAAGCCGCAAGAGCAGAGATCGCCGCGCTAAAAGAACAAAATTTAGCACTAGCAAAACGCGCATCTCGCCCCCCAACACACACAGAAACAGTTAGTCCGCCACGTACCCCGCCCAACCACCGAGCCCCCACACACGCCAGATCCCCACTGGCACAACGTAAATTTCCAATAAGTGATGAGGATAATTAAGATGAATAAACGACTTGCCAATACCACTCGCGAACGACACTTAACCTTTACTATTGCGACGCATCCACCACGACGAGACACTTACACAGTCGCGCATCTGCGAACTACCAGCGAAAGCGGTTTCGTTAAACGATTTGATATTAACAACGCTAGTCCAAAAACCCCACCTAGTAATTGGATGGCGGGTATACCCCCATCAAGGCGCGCCTCCATAGCCGAGTTTTTAGCAGACTTGGATTGTGCACCTGGCGATGATGATGTGTTTTTACCACCCCAAGATTCTAATGGTTTTGAAATCAGATATTTACCACATAGACACGCAACACGTCGCACATCAAGCCAAGCTGATATAGATGACATGCTTGCAGAAATAAGAGCGCTACTGGAATCGCCTAGCGTGTAAAATAGATATCTTCAATCCTCCTCTTTAGGGGCTACATTGCGCTGATCAATAATCGTGCGCGCCAGTTCTCTAAAAACAGGCCCAGCAACGCTACTACCCCAAATAGATTTTTTAGGGGAATGCACACTCACTAAAATCACAACTTGAGGATCATCAACGGTCACCATACCCACAAAACTCGCCACATACTCCCCTTCCAAATACCCCGCTCCGCCAGATCCGGCCACCTGCGCAGTGCCTGTTTTCCCACCTAAACGATACCCACGCTGCTTTACGATCACCCCGGTGCCATGATCCACAACACCTTCCATCACAGACTTCACAGCATCCGATGTGCCTTGACTAACCACACGGCGCACCACTTTTCGGGGTACCGCTTTTATAGAAACCCCTTCGGCATCGGTTAAATACTTCACCACCCGTGGCTTTACCAGCTCTCCTCCGTTTACCAACGCCCCCACTGCCGCAGCCATTTGCAACGGTGTAACACCAATACCTTGCCCAAAACTCATCATGCCAATATCCACACCAGACCATTGTTTTGGTGAGCGTAAAATCCCCGCCGTTTCACCTGGTAATTCCACCCCAGTAGGCACACCAAATCCAAAAGACTTCATATATTTATAAAAGCGATCCTTGCCCAATTCCAATGCAATAAGGGTGGTGCCCACATTCAAGCTGTTTTCAATAATCTCTTGAACGGTGTATTTATCCGGGTCATCTGCTTTGCGACGATGAGCCTCTTTTATGACTCTGTTGGATAATTTCAGCGTTTCAGGCACCTCTAAAATATCAGAAGTGGCATACACACCTTCTTCTAGCACCGCAGCCAACGTGATTAATTTAAAAATTGAACCTGGCTCATACACATCCACCAACGCACTATTCTTAAGCACTGGAATATCCGCCTCCCAATATTCATTTGGGTTGAAGGTAGGGTAATCCGCCATCGCTAAAATATCACCATTATGGGGGTCTAACACAATAACCTGACCGCCCTTTGCGGAATGCCATTCAATGGTTTTAGCAAGTTCACGTTCGGCCACATACTGTAACGTTTCATCAATAGTGGTATGCACATGCCCACCATCAAAACTGGTCGGTTCAAAACGTTGCACACCCACCTTAAAACCAGTCGGCCGCCCTTTTACATCTAGCGATCCACCTACAATACGCCGCCCCATTGGGTCGCCTTCAATCACAATGCGCCCTGACGAGCCAGTCAAAAACTCATTGTATTGAAACTCAAGGCCACCCAAACCACCATCCGTACCCACAAAACCCAATACATCGGCAGCCAACGCTTGGCTTGGATATACCCGTTTTTCTTCTTCAATAATATTCATACCCGGATGGGAAATATCGCGTAACGCTTCCGCAATTTCCGGAGCCGCTTTTCGGGCCAACCACACAAAGGGATAATCAATATTAATTGTTTTGTACACCTCTTGCCACGGCACACCTAACTTTGGTGCGATAAGCTTAGCAAAACCCAATTTATCATCTATTTTAGGCGGCTGCGCATAGATCGAATAGGAATCTTCACCCAACGCCAAAGGCCGTCCGTTACGATCATAAATAACCCCACGATGGGTGGTAATTTTAATAATCTTTTTAACCTGACTTTCCTGTTTATCCACGTAAAACTCATGCTTAATAACTTGCAGATAAAACAGGCGAATCACCACCATGCCCATCATAATCAATACCCCCACAATCAACCAAAATAATCTATTTTTATCCACGTGATTCATTGCAAATTATCCTGTGTAGAAATAGGATTGTGATGCAAATAACGGATACGAGTTGTAGGCTCTAGACCCATTTTCTTTGCACGTGCTTCAACCACTTCCAAAGAGGTCGCATTTAATAATTGCACCTGCATACGGCGATTATTTCGCTTTAATAGCTTCAAATCCTGTTTTAATTGAGACACTTCACTGTTAATGCCAATGGTACGAATATGGTAATGCAATCCTAAAAGTGTAATCACAATTAGGCTAAAAATTAATCCTAGGGCCCCCACTACACGACGGCCACCCAACTTTTTCATTAGCGCTTGGCAATACTATCTAAAATGAGCTGGCGAACAAGATCTGGTTTTGCTCGACCTTTCGTTTCCCGCATCACTTGTCCCATCAAGAAATCAGCAGAATTGGTTTTTCCAGCTTTTACCTTTTCAACAACATCCAAATTCGCATCTAAAATAGTATCTACCACGCCTTGTAGGGCCGATTCATCGCTGATTTGAGCGCCGCCACTTTGGTCAATAAGGGTGTTAGGATCGGTTCCTGTTTCAACCATTTTAAGCAAAATATCTTTGCCCATTTTTCCAGAAATTTTCCCCGAAGCTAAGACCGACAAGAAGACTAAAAAGTGCGCCACTGAAACCTTTGTAGACCCGTAATCTTCGCCTTTATCCTTTAGGTTTGCGACAAAGTCACCTAACATCCACTTTTTAATTTCAGAAGGACTAACATCCTTAGGGGCCGCATTAACCGCCGCATCAAAATATCGGCAAAGTGGAACATCTGATACAAATATATCCGCTTCTTTTTCTGAAAACTCAAAGTCGGCCATATAACGCGCCCGCTTCACAATTGGCAATTCAGGCAGTGAACGACGAATCTCTTCGATTTCAGACTGAGTAACCAACAACGGTTTCAAATCAGGTTCGGGAAAATACCGATAATCATGGGCATCTTCTTTATCGCGTAACACTGTGGTGGTGCCCGATGCATCGTCATAATTGCGTGTTTGTTGAACAATTTCACCGCCACCCAAAATAACGTCCGTATGCCGCTGAATCTCATAGATAACGGCGCGCTCCAAACTTCTAAAGGAATTGATGTTTTTAACTTCAGTACGCGTGCCAAATTTGTCTTGGCCCTTAGGACGAATCGACACGTTCGCATCGGCCCGTAATGACCCCTCATCCAAGTTACCATCATTGATTCCCAAATGCGTTACCACCCGCTTCAAGGCTTCAACATAGGCACGTGCCTCTGCTGCAGACCGAATATCAGGCTCAGACACAATTTCAATCAGTGGCGTGCACGCTCGGTTTAAATCCACCAAAGAGTGAGTGGCACCGGCCACTCCATCCGCACCTT
>JAQBTH010000044.1 GCA_027623425.1 bacterium
CAATTATTGATAGAGGATCCTAAAACAATCTTCTTCCATATTTCTAAGGAATTGGCAGGAATATTAAAACAGCTTGGCCATTACGTTACGCCAATGGGAATCACTCACCGCATTGATACTGAAACGTATTCACCAAAGGCCAATTCGCATGCCACATTGCATTACCAAATCAATCGCGCGCGTAAAGAAGGGGTGAACATAATAGAACGGCCATTAAGCCAGGTTTCATCCGAATCACTTGAAGCATTGTCGTACCGTTGGTTACAAACTAAACCCACAAATACACGGTATTTAGGGTTCCTACTACGTCAGAACATCTTCAAACCCATACCCGGTACCCGTTGGTTATTTGCCTATAAAAATAGTAAATTAATCGGGTTTCATAGTTATTTCCCAACAATAAAAGAAAATTCAGTCGTTTCCTATACCGCAGAATTTACCCGCATATGCCCAAGTGCCCCCAAAGGTACTAATGCGCTACTCACCCACACGGCCATTACCACATTCCAAAAAGAAAACATAAAAACTGTCTCACTGGGCTTGGCGCCATTCGCACCACTAAGTAGCCCACCTCATATCAGTAATGCACCGCTAACAGAATTTATATTCAAACTCATATACCAGCATGGAAACTGGATCATGAATTTTAAAGGACTCGCCATGCACAAAAATCATTATCGCGCCCATAAAGAGCCCATTTACTTTGCCAGCCCTAACCCACTTCCAATTTGGAGGTTGTTTAAGGCCTACAGACTAATGACAAATGGGCACTGAGTTTAACACTAATGTTGTTTTTGAGTACTTAAATACTGACGACCCAAACCAAAGGCCTTCGATGACACTTTAATAACAGGAGGGGCCTGTCTGCGTTTATATTCATTCTGGGCAATCGCATTAGACACCCACTCTACCGTTTCATTGTTACTACCCGCCTCAACAATAGATTGAATTGATTCTTGGCCCTCAAGCAACTTATATAAAATAAGGTCTAATACATCATAGGGCGGCAAGGTATCATCATCACGTTGATCTGGGCGTAATTCAGCTGATGGCGGCTTATCAATGATAGATTGAGGAATTACCACACCTGATTTATTCATATATTTGGCCAAGGCAAACACCTGAGTTTTATACAAATCACCAATTGGTAACAACGCACCATTCATATCACCGTACAAAGTTGAATACCCAACAGCCAGCTCACTTTTATTACCTGTAGGCAACACCAAACACCCATTGTGATTGGCATATGTCATAAGCAATGTGCCACGTATTCGCGCCTGCACGTTTTCAAAGGCAACCCCGCGCGTACCATCCAACACACTCTCCAAAGAGCGCTCAAATGCATCATACATCGGTCCAATGGGTATAATGTGAGTCTGAATGCCTAACCGTTGCGCCAAGTCCTCAGAGTCCAAAATACTACCCTTAGAGCTATATATGGACGGCATCATAATCCCAATTACATTTTCAGAACCGAGGGCCTCAACTGCTAAGCTCGCCACGATGGCACTATCAATCCCGCCTGATAAGCCAATTACAATTTGTTTAAACCCACTACGCATCACATATTCACGAATACCGAACACCAAAACATCTCGTAGGTATCCTAAATCATCGTCTAATTCTTTGGCCTTTTCTATAACCGGAGACAACGCATCTAAATCAATCACATCCACGCTAGTTTTGCAGTGACCACCAACATGACACACCTGTCCCAAGCTATTCATTACCAAACTTCTACCATCAAATACTAATTCATCATACGCCCCCACCTGATTCACATATATAAACGGCACCTTATAGTGCGTGACGTAATGGAACATACGATCAATACGACGGGTCAATTTATCGTGTTCAAAAGGCGAAGCCGATAAATTTATAAAACAATCCACTCCCCTATCTCCCAATGTTTTAACAGGGTCAATGGCATACCGCTCTCTACCCAATTCTTGTTTATTCCACATGTCCTCACAAATTGTAATGCCAAAACGCTGCCCAAACAGTTCGACGACATCCACACTTAAAGAGGGCTCAAAGTACCGCGCATCATTAAACACGTCATATTGAGGCAGTAAGGTTTTATGCTGAGTAAAAACACGCTCTCCATTACAAAATACAACAGCGGAATTACGAACCGGTTTACCGATTAACCCCTCATTTCGCACAGCAGATCCAAGAATCACCGCCATACCTGGATATTGTGCCGATAACAGGCGTACCCGCTCTAGCGCCCCATCCACGTCATCCATAACGTGACGCCATTCCAACGTATCCATGACAGGATACCCTAATAAAAACAATTCAGGAAAAACCAAGATAGACGCACCAGAATTATGGGCGAATACCACAGCCTTTTCTACCTGAGATAGGTTCCGATTTACATCACCAATAAAAGGGGATAATTGTGCTAAGGCGATTTTCATAGCGCAATTGTAACAGCTATGATGGACATTTACCTAGCTTGCCGTTATTATGAATTCTATCAACTTGTTTGATGGTCATACTAAGGGACAAAATACACCCAATTACTCACTCGCCGTTGTGGCGACAATTTTTTTTAAAAATGTCACGAATTAAATTTTGTATCGAATTTTATTTTCACGAAGGCGGCCAATTATGGTTACTGGTTAGTGCATTCTGGGAAGGGAAACGCATCACGCTTTCCCACTCAGCATTCCTGTTGTTTTTATATAACAACGAATCGGAATTACACAACAGTGACCTAGATTTCGCCTATCGTTTAGCAAAGTACTTAACAAAAGTACGCGTTGACGGCATGCTAACGGAAGCCATCACATCAGACGAAGATATGGCATGGTTTTTCGAAAGAGCGCGCAAATCAAACGCCACAATCGTGTGGAAATCAAATGATAAAGAAACCTTAGTTACTTTTGATGATCCGTTGCCTGTAAAAATCGACATTACGCCCGATAACAAAGGCATTATGTGTACGATGACAAACTGGCAAGAATGGATGGATGACCCGCTACTTTGGATGCATTTTACAACTGAAGATGCGACTATTTGTTTTGGAAATGGGTCTGTTGCCATAAACCCATCGACCACCCTATTAAAATTTATAGATGAATTTTTAACAAAAGAATCAGTGCGTTTCGCTGGAAAAGACACCGTTTATTTTATTCAACAAATCTACAAACCAAACAAACATATTTTACAATGGACGAATCAAGTAGAGCTGGGTGACTATGTACCAAATGAAGAACCCCCAACGCCAAAGCTAACATTGGTGTATGCAAACGGAATTTTAACCCCTACTCTGACCTATTTATATGGGGAAGAAGAAATTCCACCGGATTTTGAAGAAGAATACGTTAAAAACCGAAAAACCGGAAAAATGAATAAGCGTTTGCGTGATATGGAAACCGTTTACCAACAAGACTTAATCGATATATTTATGGAATACGACTTGCCATTTATGTTGCAAATTCCTGGTGATATTGCCAAATTCCTAGACCGCGTTGTACCCATACTTAAAAAGCGTGACTGGAAAATAGTCGAACACACCGAAGAATTCGCTATGGCTGGAGAGCCAATGGAATTAAACTTCTCACTTAAAAATTCGGGTCAAGACTTATTTTATTTTGAACCCAACATGGATATTGACGGCAAGCCAATAACCTATCGGGAAATTGCTCGATTAATGGTGGAAAACCAAGGCTATCTAAAAACAGATCGTGGATTCGTTAAAATTGCAGACAAATCCCAAAAAGAACTTAAAAATCTGAATGATTTGGGCGCATTTGAACACGAAAAGAAATTCATGAAAATAGATCTAATGCCCCTTATTGCAAGCTCGCGAAGCATCGAAGGGGATTCCCAAGAAACTCAGATGTTCCTAGACCAATTCCACAAAATCCATAAAGTGGTTCAGGTAAAACCTGGAAAAGGATTTAAAGGCGAACTAAGAGACTATCAACAATTTGGTGTTAATTGGATTAATTTTCTGCACACCAATGGCTTTGGCGGTGTGTTGGCCGATGATATGGGACTAGGAAAAACAGTTCAAACGATTGCATTTTGCACACAGCTAAAATCACCTGGGCCAATTTTGGTTGTAGGGCCAACTAACGTTATATACAACTGGGAACAAGAAATTCAAAAATTCACAGACAACAAAACATCTCTAATTTACACCGGCCCTGGCCGTCAGAAATTCGTAAAAGACATGGAAAACTATGATTTTGTTATTACCTCTTTTGGAATTTTGAAAAAAGACTTGGAAGAGTTTCAATCCATCGAATGGGAAGCCATATTTATTGATGAAGCCCAACATATAAAGAACCCACAAACACAAGTATCCAAAGCAGTAAAACAATTAAAAAGTAAATTTAGAATAGCAATGTCAGGCACCCCGATCGAAAATCATTTAATTGATCTATGGAATATATTTGATTTCGTAATGCCAAAATACTTAGGTTCACATAGGGAATTCGAAAACGACGTAAAGAATGCAACAACACAGGTGATTAAAACCAAAATTAAACCATTCGTTCTGCGCCGAGAAAAACGCGAAGTACTAGACTCGCTACCTGAAAAAACAGAGATCGTACTAAAATGCGAAATGACCAAAGAACAAGCCGACATCTATCAGACCGTACTTTCAGCTGCCAAACAGGGTATTCGTAACACAGAAGGCAAAAATGAACGATTGAATGTATTGACCGCCTTACTTAAATTACGACAGGTGTGCATCCACCCCGGCTTACTCGCTGAATTTAAAGGACAAGATATCAAAACTGCAAAATTCGATTTAGCAAAAGAAAAAATCGCTGAGTTAATTGATGAGGGGCACAAAATTGTCCTATTCAGTCAATTCACAGGCATGTTAGATATCATGCAAAAATGGTGTAAGGAAAGTAATATTCAAATTGAACGTATTGACGGATCAATAACCGCAAAAGACCGCATGAACGCTGTAAACAGGTTCCAAAACTCTACCACTCCAACCCTATTCCTCATCTCACTAAAAGCGGGCGGCGTTGGATTAAATTTAACAGCTGCTGACTATGTAATTCACTTAGATCCGTGGTGGAACCCTGCTATTGAAGCACAAGCTACTGACCGCGTGCATCGCATGGGGCAACAAAATAAGGTTATCGTGTATAAATTCATAACTGAAGGTACAGTAGAAGAAAAAATACAATCCCTACAGGAAAGTAAAAAAGCACTGTTAGCCGAAATTATTGATATCGATAGCGCAGCTGAGAAGAAACTCAACTTCGACGAAATTCGAAACATCTTAATGCAATAACGTTTTAAAAATACAATTCACTTAACGATTAAGACTCGTAAGGTAAACTTTGCTGCACGCCAGAGAAATGTTTTGCTGCAGCAACAAATTCTCTAAACAAGGGGTGTGCTTTTCCTGGACGAGATTTGAACTCAGGGTGAAACTGACACGCCAAATAAAAATGTTTATCAGGCAGTTCCATAACTTCAACCAATTTATCATCTGGCGATGTACCAGAAAACACCATACCATTTTCCTCGAAACCTTTACGGTACTTATTATTAAATTCGAACCGATGACGGTGACGCTCAGAAATCTCTGCCTGTTGATAGGCTTTATGCAACACTGTTTTAGGTTTCACTTTACAAGGGTAGGCACCTAAACGCATTGTACCGCCTTTTTTAGCACCACGCTGGCCAGGCATAATATCAATAATCTTATCAGTCGCCTTGTCTTTAAACTCACCACTCTGAGCATGTTTTATACCAATTACGTTGCGAGCATACTCAACAGATAACACATGCATACCTAAACACAAACCCAACATTGGTATATTTTTTTCACGGGCATACTTTGCCGCTGCAATTTTGCCTTCAAAACCACGCTCCCCAAACCCACCGGGAATTAATACACCACACACACCATCTAAATAGGTTTGTGCGGTGTCTTTTTCGATATCTTCCGAATTGACCCATTCAATTTCGACTTTGGCACCGTTTTCAACCGCGGCATGACGAAGGGATTCAACAACACTAATGTAACAATCATTAAGACCTACATATTTACCCACAAGCGCTATTTTAATCACCTTCGCAGTGGGGTCATGTAGCCCTTGTACATACTTTTTCCACATGTCCAAATCGCCAGGTCGAATCTCTAAGCCTAGTTCTTCACACACCACTTTATCCAATTCCTCATTTTCTAAAACAAGAGGAACATCGTAAATACTTTCTACATCCATGGCAGAAATAACGCCACGCTGGTCCACATCACAAAATAGCGCAATTTTTTGCTTAATATCTTTAGTGAGCGGCATTAACGAACGGCAAATAATAATCTCAGGCTGTATGCCGATAGACCGTAATTCTTTCACACTATGTTGAGTCGGTTTCGTTTTAAACTCACCACTCGTCGTAAGATAAGGCACTAACGTCAAATGAATATGAACACAGTCTGCCTTATGATTAAACTGAAATTGTCGAATGGCTTCAACAAACGGTAAACTTTCAATATCGCCAATCGTGCCACCGATTTCGGTAATAATAACATCGAAATGCTGTTCTCTAAGTGGCGCCTCAATGCGCTCTTTAATTTCATTGGTAACATGGGGAATAATTTGCACTGTATTTCCCAAATATTCACCATCACGCTCTTTATTTAACACGTTCCAGTACACCATTCCACTGGTGATGTTGTTCAAACGTGACAAGCTTTGATCAATAAAACGCTCATAGTGCCCCAAATCCAAATCGGTCTCGCAACCATCATCCGTCACGAACACCTCACCATGCTGGTAGGGCGACATCGTACCTGGGTCTAGATTCAAGTAAGGATCAAATTTCTGTATGGTTACCGAATATCCCTGAGACTTCAAAAGCACGCCCAACGAACTGGCGCAAATGCCTTTACCAAGCGAAGATACTACTCCACCAGTGACAAAAATATACTTGGTTTTCTTTTGGGTGTTTGGGTCGCTCATTACGGGGTTTAAGTGTATCACAGGCACCCTCAATCGCCTACAGGGAAATTTGGCCAAAGGTCATCCCAAACTTGATCCGGGATCTATTATTACCGGCGGGAGTTACCAACAAACCTTGTCTAGCGCCCTGAATCCCGTATCAGGTCCGGGATGACAGCAGCTGTTGGAATTCAAGCGGATCTTATAAATTCATCCTGCACTAAAATAATCCGTGGAATTTGGATGAAGTAGGCCATTATTACCGGCGGGAGTTGCCTTAGTGGGTCCCTTTAGGGCCGGCAATGACCAGAGGTCTAATGGTCTAATTCGCCAAATTCTAGGATTTAAAGTTCGCGATTCATGCGAGAAATAAAGTCAACGGTAATCCCCTTAGGACACGCGGCTTCACATGCAAACGCATTTGAGCAATTACCGAATCCTTCAGAATCCATTTGCCATACCATTTTCTTAACCCGTGATTTGCGTTCTGGTTGACCTTGCGGTAACAGTGAGAACTGAGACACCTTAGCGCCTACAAATAAACTCGCTGATGCATTAGGACACGCTGCCACACAAGCACCACATCCAATACACTGAGCCGCATCAAATGCAGCATCAGCATCAACCTTAGAAACAGGCAGACAATGGGCATCCGGAGCAGAGCCCGTTTTAACGGAGATATAACCGCCCGCAGCAATAATGCGATCAAAAGCGCTTCTATCAACCACTAGATCTTTCACAACAGGAAACGCACTGGCTCTCCAAGGCTCAAGCGTAATTTCATCACCATCGTTAAAGCTTCTCATATGAAGCTGACACAAGGTAACTTGGGATTTCGGCCCATGAGCCTCACCATTTACAACCGCGCCACAAGACCCACAAATACCCTCACGGCAATCATGATCAAATGCAATTGGGTCATCACCAGCCTTAATAATATCGCCATTTACAACATCTAGCATCTCTAAAAACGACATATGAGGACTAACATCAGTTGCCTGATAGGTTTTGAATTCGCCTTTAGCCTCTGGGTTAGACTGACGCCAAACTTTAAGTTTAATGCTTATGGTTTTTGGTGCGGCCATTATTTGTAACTCCTTTGTGATGGTTGAACTTCTTCAAACACTAGTTCTTCTTTATGTAATTCAGGTGCATTCCCTACCCCTTTAAATTCCCAAGCCGCAACGTAAGAAAAGTTTTCGTCGTCACGTTTCGCTTCGCCTTCTTCAGTTTGGTGTTCTGTTCTAAAATGACCACCACACGATTCTTCACGGTGCAAGGCATCAATCGCAAATTGCTCGGCAAATTCCATGTAATCAGCCACACGTCCTGCTTTTTCAAGCTCCTGGTTCAAGTTGTTTTGCTCACCAGACACATGCACGTCTTTCCAAAACTGGTCGCGAATATCTCTAATGCGCTTAATCGCCTCTTCTAAGCCTGCCTTATCGCGAGCCATTCCACATAAATCCCACATAACAAGGCCCAATTCACGGTGAAATTCATCCACTGTTTTACTGCCTTTAATGCCAAGTAATTTATCGATATAGTCCTGACACTCTTTTTTAGCATCTTCAAAGGCCTTATCGGTTTCACTTACTTTTGGAAGGTCCGTGCTTGAAATGTAATTCCCTATTGTACTCGGAATAACAAAATAACCATCTGAAAGCCCCTGCATTAGTGCCGATGCACCCAATCTGTTTGCGCCATGGTCACTAAAGTTAGCTTCACCTAACACATGCAAACCTGGAACGTTACTCATTAAGTTATAATCGACCCAAAGGCCGCCCATTGTGTAATGAACTGCTGGGTAGATAACCATTGGTTCTTCGTAAGGATTGCTATCAATAATCTGGTAATACATATCAAATAAATTACCATAACGCGCTTCAACGGCTTTTCGGCCATCGCGTTTAATGGCATCACGGAAATCAAGATAAACAGCTAAACCAGACTCCGAAACACCTTTACCATCATCACATTGCTCTTTCGCATTTCGCGCAGCAATATCACGTGGAACAAGATTGCCAAAACTAGGGTATTTACGCTCAAGGTAATAATCGCGTTCCTCATCAGGTATCTCACTTGGTTTACGAGTATCATCTTTCTTTTTAGGCACCCACACACGCCCATCATTACGCAAACTTTCGCTCATAAGCGTTAATTTAGATTGATAATCACCCTTAACCGGAATACAAGTCGGGTGAATTTGGGTATAACATGGATTCGCCATAAACGCACCGCGCTTGTGACAACGCCAAGCAGCTGTTACGTTACTTTGCTTTGCATTTGTAGATAAATAAAATACGTTTCCGTATCCACCAGTGGCCACAATAACAGCATCAGCAGCATGAGTTTCTAACTCACCTGTGCGCAAATTACGCACAATAATACCGCGCGCTTTACCATCCACTAAAACCAAGTCCAACATTTCGCAACTGTGGTATAACTTCACACCACCCGCGTTCACTTCCTTCATCATGGCACTATAAGCACCCAATAAAAGCTGCTGACCCGTTTGGCCTTTCGCGTAGAATGTACGTGATACTTGCGCACCACCAAAACTACGATTGTCTAACAAACCACCATATTCTCGGGCAAAAGGCACACCTTGAGCCACACATTGATCAATAATCTTGACAGAGTTTTCCGCCAAGCGGTGAACATTTGACTCACGGGCACGAAAATCGCCGCCTTTTATCGTGTCATAAAACAAACGGTATACACTGTCACCATCATTGCGGTAATTTTTGGCCGCATTGATGCCACCCTGTGCTGCAATACTGTGCGCACGACGTGGGGACTCATGAATGCAGAACGTGTGAACATCATAACCAAGCTCAGACAAACTGGCAGATGCGGATGCACCGGCCAACCCTGTTCCCACAACAATTAATTTTACTTTACGTTTGTTAGCAGGGTTCACCAATTTCATTTGAAATTTGTGTTTTTCCCATTTCTCAGATAATTTGCCATCGGGCTCATTAGAATGAAGTTTCATTTGTCGCTCCTTATTTCACTAAACAACCGGAACCGGCACAACTAATTAAGTAAATTGGAATGGCACAATACGCAAGCGCGATACCAAATCCAATTACCATACTCGCCTGAACCAATTTAGGCCGAATGCATTTGTTAGCAAACCCAAACGTTTGCACCACACTTTGCATGGCGTGAGCCAAATGAACACCAATCGCAAGCATTGCAATTATATATAAGCCGCCATGAATCGGATTACTTAGGGTATTTACCACCAAGCCATACAAGCCATAATCCACACCATTTATAAAACCTGTTTTCTCTACAAACGTAAAATCCAACAAATGAAAGATTAAATACGCAAAAATAGTAACACCCGTGTAAGGCATTAAACGCACCAAAAGGGTTCTATGCTCGCCTTGGTCTTTCGTCACAGCATACCGTGCTTTACGCGCCTTCACGTTTTCAACCACAACTAACGCGGTAAAAAACATATGCAACACAAACGCCGCAATTAAGCCGATGCGCATGCCCCATAAAACAGGCCCCAAATCATGAAGAAACTGGGCGTACGCATTTAATGCCTCTGGCCCTTTAAAAATTAGAAAGTTACCAGAAAGATGCGCTAATAAAAAACCAAATAACATCACACCCGTTACGGCGATAATTTGCTTTTTACGAATAGATGGAATCGAAGTTAACATGTAGGCTCCTTTATACTAACGCGCCGACTTGTTCGCATAACTTACGCACTTCTTCGGCAGAACTCTTCAGGTCAGAAGAGCTATTCTCGCGAAGTTTGATTTCGTGAACCGCCTCTACACCGTTTGCGCCAAGAGACGCTGGAACACCAACGTACACACCATCAATTCCATACTCACCATTTAGGTAGCAACAGCTTGGTAAAATACGCTTGCTATCAAGCAAAATCGCTTCGACCATAGCCACAGCAGAGGCAGATGGTGCATAGTACGCAGAACCGGTTTTAAGGTGTTTTACAATCTCAGCACCGCCGTGTTTTGTGCGTTCATTAATCTCTTCAATTTTTGAGACCGGTAACAATTGATCAATTTGAATCCCATTAACAGTCGTGTATTCAGGAACAGGAACCATTGTGTCGCCGTGTCCACCTAGCACCATAGCGCGAACATCTTTAATAGAGCCTTTTAGGGCTTCCGCGATAAACATGGCATAACGGGAGCTATCCAAAACACCGGCCATACCAATAACACGGTTAGAATCAAATCCAGAGGTTTTCCACGCTAAGTAAGTCATCGCATCAAGTGGGTTAGACACCACCACAATCACACAGTTTGGGCTGTATTTGACGATTTGCTCCGTCACACTTCCCACTATTTTTGCATTTGTCGCGATTAGATCATCACGGCTCATTCCTGGCTTACGGGCAATACCAGCCGTAATCACAACCACATCAGAATTTGCTGTATCCGCATAGTCATTTGTACCATGAATATGAGTATCAAACCCTTCTGTCGCAGCCGATTGCATCATGTCCAGGGCCTTACCTTGTGGTAACCCTTCTACAATATCAATTAGAACCACATCGGCTAATTGCTTTTCTACAATCCTCTGAGCAGCAGTTGCGCCCACATTACCAGCACCTACCACGGTTACTTTACGTCGTGACATATTATCGTCTCCTTAAAATAGTTTCGAATTCAAACTGGCCACAGTCCCCGTGCAGCTCACAAGCAATAATTGTAGCAGACTGATATTTTTAATCAACCAGAAGCTTATACCCAGCCATCTAAATCAGCCAAAGCCTGAGTTGCAAATCGCTCAATTTCATTCCTCAAATCAACCGGTTGCGCACACGCTACAAGCCGTCGGTCCTGCACAGTAGGCGAAAACAAAACACCCCCATGCTGTGCCCCAACACCCACTATCATCGTTCTGTCATACACACGCCCAAAGGATACCCTTCATGCGTGTGATACCCTTCAAGAGCAAAAATGGGGTCTGTCATAAATTCCATTGAAATCGAGCAGATCATATAATCTGGTATGAAAAGTTCATCTGCAGCTTCTGGTATGTCGCTTAAACGTGCCAGCAATGCAACCGCAGCAGGAATGGGTTGAGCATTCGGAAGACGTAACAACCTACTCATCTGCGCATCGACGATAGTCTGAACAGGCCCTTCCAATTGTTGCAGCTGTCCTTCCAATTGTTGCAGCCGCCCCGCCATTCGCAGCGCAATTGCGGCTTGTTCAAGGCCACCTTGTACTACAGCATCAAACTCTTGATTTAACCAATAATTTCGATATAGCGTACGACAAGTAGCACCGAATAATAGGGCAATTGTTCCAGTTAAAAACATATAATTTCGGGCTTCAGATGAAAATAGACCTTGCTCAGTATTTTCGGGCACCGTCGAAACACGCCTGTTGTTTAAGATGATCTCGTAATGATCTCCCGTACGACGTAAACCAGACACCAATCTACCATGAATAAAACCACCATCTTCTTGCGTGCCATTCCGAAACCTCCTATGACCATAACCATGCACCAACCAATCACCGTATTGCGATGATGCGACACCAGGTTTACCCATCCCATAATAGCCAACAAAATCGTAGCCGCCACTAAAATGGGTACTGCGTAATTCCACGCCCCCTTCCTTAAATTCCCCGTTATCAAACATACCAGACAACTTATACTCAAACCCAGCATCACTATCATCTAAGACACCAGCGCCATGCGGCATGCCACCCCGTATACCCCCCTGATAAGCAGTTCCCTTGTATTTTAAAGCGGGCGGCTCTTCAATAAAATTACGCACTTGAACCCATCCGGCATCCGTATTGCGTTTACCCTCTTTTAATGTTCCCCGTTCGTAAATACCCATCTCAACTTTATCGCTACCAACCTGACGAAACCCCTCACCGGATTGATAATCAATTAAATTGTGGTTTATGGCAGATTGAGCGTCAGGCATGGCATCAGTTGGCGGCCAATTACCGTTAAGCCGACCATGAAAAATTGTTGCTTGAGTGGAACCATGGGCGGGTGACTCAAAAACCGTCACATTACCATCCACCAACACGCCTGCTTCCCACTGGCCAGAAAGTAACACATTTCCCAGTTTACACTGACCTTTACCATGAGGTACATACTGATGGCAATTACCCACATATACACCGCCATGCCAGTCCATCTTCAAACAAAACCCATTATTCACAGCCCCCTTAGGGTTCCCCATTCGCATCGTTTCTGCATCTCTATTTTGGGCGGCCATTAGTCTCGCCCTAGCACGGCGTAGTTGGAATTCAGATTTGGGTGTCGGCACCTCTGAACCCGAAGGCGCTTCCGCTACCGCACAAAACCCCGCAGGCTGAACGGCAAACGGCCAGGGAGTTGCACTCGATTGAGTTCGCAAGTCCGGCGAGAGCACCATAACAGCAGATTGCGCTGGCGCAGAGTCACGTTGAGCTCTAGTAGTAACGCCAGCTTGCACTACGGCTAGACTTGATAAAACTAATAGTCCTACGTTAGCCATTAAGCGGCACCATCTGCCGGCTGAGGAAGCAACGGGTTACGCGCCATATACTCTTCAATCAAATCACGCATAGCTTGGTTTCGTAACAATGTTGGTTGTATTGGCGAATTCGTCATAGGTGAAGTATCACGTCGCACATTAAATGCGGCTATAATCTGGTCCAAATCATAAGTAATTCCATCCCCAGCCACAACAGGATTGGTAAACAAAGAACGAGAGATAGGGCAACACAACGTGTCTGGAACATCACACTCTTCATACGCACTCGCCCCAGGAATAGGAAGCGGAGGAGCAACACCATCTTCTTGTTGCCGTAACTGCACCTCTGCCACATGAAGCCGATTTTCAAGATCCTCCACACGATCCTGTGTTTGCATTAGTTCAAGCTCAAGCTGATTGGCCTCTCGGGTAGACCTATAAAGTCGATAACACGTATAAGCATGAACACTTACCAAACAAAAAGCTCCCCATAAAATTCCCTGGTCAAGAGTCTCACGGGAAAAAAGCCGATCTTCTCTATCCACAGACACAGGCAACAGGTACAGGTACAGGTACAGGTACAACCCTATGCGCAGATGGCGGTGTAACAGGCTCAAAATCAACGACTTTTTCAATATGCCCGGCTCTGTTCCGCGTTCCCGTTATCAAGTGGCCATTTTTAAAGAAGCCCGTTTCCTCGAATTTATCAGATACACTACGGCGCGTACCATAACCAGTTTTAAATTGTGACAGCCCCTCTTTATTAAGACGTTCCTGCTGGGGGCTAGGCTCCAAATTAGCACTATCAAACGTCCCCTCCCAAAAACGGGTACCTACTTTATCTTCATAAATAAGCACCATACCACTCCGAAACACACCATTATCCCATGTTCCTTTAAGCTGATTTCTACCGTCCTGATAATGTCCTCTTCCATGGGGTTTATACTGATGGCAATTTCCAGAGTATAAACCACCCTGCCATTCCATATCCGTACATACTCCATTATTCACAGCCCCCTTAGGCACATCCATACGTGCGTTTTCTTCCCCGCGATGTTTGGTTGCGAGTTCCTTGGCCTCAGCACGACGCGCTCGGGTTAATTCAGCCTTTGATGCCTTTAAACCCGAAGGCGCTTCCGCTACCGCACAAAACCCCGCAGGCTGAACGGCAAACGGACAGGGAGTTGCACTCGATTTACCTAGTAAGTCCGGCGGGAGCACCATAACAGCAGATTGCGCTGGCGCATCGGGTGGTGTAGGCTCATCAGAAGAAGCAGATTTTGCACGAACACTTGCAAGTGACGCGGTTCCTAACAGTAATAGATAATGTAGTCCATTTGGCATAATGCCACATAATATATATATTTTTAT
>JAQBTH010000045.1 GCA_027623425.1 bacterium
CGGACCATAGTATGCTGTTAAAGGCAGTGGGGCGTGAGGTGAAGCGAATGACTTCTTTTTCTTGGGCAGCGAATATGGTGCGGAATTGATGGTTCACAACGGCTTTAGCGCAAAGCCCCCAACCTAAGTATAGGGTGCTAATGGTAAGTGCGCTTATTACCCACTTTTTTCGCGTGGCGTGCTGTGTTAGAAATGCCGCCACTACTAAGCTGATAATCAGTGGGATGGTGTATAGCGGGTCAATAATAAATACGGAGCTAAAGGCCATGCGATAGGGGTGGGGCCAGAATACTTGAGTGCCCCAGGAGGTAAAGCAGTCGAGTAAGATGTGGGTGGATATTCCCCAAAAAAACAGCCAGCTTATACGTTTGGCATAGGCTAAGTTAAGGTTGGGCCATCGCTTTTTTAATCCTTTGAGGGCACCGTAAATCCCCAGTGGTCCAAATATGGCAAAAGCCAAGGAATGGCTAAAGCCACGATGATGGTTTAGGTATAATAATTCATCTTCAAATGGCGCTAATGGCAGTATGTCTAGGTCGGGCAATAGGCCGGCAAAGGCACCCCAAAGTAGCGCCTTTTTACCCATGTGTTTGCTGGCTACGGCATAGCCCACGGCAGCGCCTAATACGACTTGGGTTAGCGAGTCCATTAGATTTTTTTGACGAACTCCGATTTTAACGCCATTGCGCCAAACCCGTCTATTTTACAATCGATGTTGTGATCGCCATCCACCAAGCGGATGTTTTTTACCTTGGTGCCAGCCTTAATTGCGTTAGAGCTGCCTTTTGGTTTCAAGTCTTTAATCACCGATACGCTGTCGCCGTCTTGCAGCACATTTCCGTGAGCATCTTTAACACTGTTATCGTCGTTATTTTCAGTTGCTTTGATGGGCCATTCATGGGCGCATTCTGGGCACACATACATGTGCTGGTCTTCATAGCTGTATTCGCATTGGCATTTTGGGCAATTTGGAATTGTCATGACACCATCATAGCGCAGAATGCATTCTTTCCGTTACACTATCTACTACTAAGCGGTGTGTTGCCATCATGCCATCTAATGTCGCTTTATCTACTTCTACCCATTTTGAATTAAAACTAAATTCTTTATTTAAATTAATTAAAAAATGATTAAAAACACTTTTTTCGAGCCTATGGCAGTTTTTCCTAAATTAGCGTATTGTTGATCCTCAGTTGAGAGGATCTCCCCGATGAAACACCGTTTGAACCGTTGGAAAGACATTTTAGCGCTTGCTTGGCCGCTTATTATTGCGAACAGTTTTTGGAATTTGCAGTTGACGATTGACCGAGTGTTTTTGGCCAATTATTCCACTGAAAGTTTAGGTGCGGCGATGGCGGTAATGGGTATTTTTTGGACGCCGATGGCGTTATTGCAGCAAACAGCGGCGTACGTTACCACTTTCGTGGCGCAATATGTGGGTGCGAAGCAAATTTCTAAGATTGGTGCCGCCGTGTGGCAATCGATTTATATTAGTGTGATAGGCGGGTTACTATTTTTGCTGTTTATTCCCTTTTCTCCGTTGCTGTTTTCTGTGGTAGGGCATGGCGATGTGATGCAAAACTTGGAGGTTTTATATTTTAATGCGATTTGCTGGTCTGCCTTACCTACCGCGTTGGTTGCGGCATTTAGTGGATTTTTTACGGGATTAGGTGTTACTAAAACCGTGATGAAAATTAATGCGGTGGGTTTGGTCTTTAATGTGGTGTTTGATTTTTTGCTTATTTCTGGTCCGTTTGGGTTGCCTTCCTATGGTATCTCCGGTGCTGGGTACGCGACGGCGATTTCGGCATTAGCCAGTGCGCTTTATGGTGGATACTTGGTGTTTCAGGCGAAACATAATGCTTTATACCAATTATGGGATGGCTGGAAGGCGAATTGGGATTTAACAAAACGATTTATTCGTTATGGATTGCCAAGTGGGGCCCAGTGGGCGCTTGAAGGGTTGGCCTTTACTGTCTTTTTAGTTGTGATTGGGCGTTTAAGTAATGGTGAAGCAGCATTAGCGGCAAGTAGCATTGCGGTGACATTGATGATGCTGGGTGTGTTGCCTGTGATGGGGGTGGCCCAATCTGTGATGGTGCAAGTGGGGCAGCATTTGGGTGAAAAGAAACCAGAGTTGGCGGTTGGTTTTACATGGTCAGGTATTCAGGTATCGGCTATCTATATTGCATTTGTATCGTTGTTGTATGTGGCCATTCCAGGATTTTTTGTTGGGTGGTTTGCCAATTCAGGAAGCGGGGTATTGTGGGCAGAAGTGCAGGATATTACTTCTATATTATTGGTGTTTGTGGCGTGTTTCTTGGTGTTTGATAGTGTGAACTTAAATTTGTCATTTGCCTTGAAAGGCGCGGGTGATACGCGATTTGTGTCTTTAGTGGCGCTTATTGTGCCGTGGCCCATAATGGTGTTGCCGACGATCTTATTTCAATCGCATATGGGTGCGGTGTATTACGCCTGGGCTGCAGCCTCAGTGTATATTACGTTGCAATCACTGGTGTTTTTCTTGCGCTTTCGCCAAGGCAAGTGGAAAACCATGAGCGTTATTGGTGAGCAAGGTGCTACCGAAACCGCTTGAACATCGTTTAAGCTTTTACTGAGATACGCAGTAAATTCGACGTGAAATGTTGCATGTTCCATCGGTGTGGCTGATAGCGGAGTCGCTAGTCAACCCTGTTGCACCTGTTCTTCCGGATACTTCTGCACTGCTTGAGGTCCAATTGGTACAACTGTGCGTGGCATTGGTCCATACATTATTTAATCCAGTCCAAACCCCATTATTTAATGGTTCAATACTATTTTCTATGTTGAAGTCAAAGATTCCGTTGTCGTTTGTAGTGCCTACAAGTGTTGTGCCATCACTGCGTAAATAGGTTTTGTTAGTTTTAAGTGCCCAATCGATATGCTCACCTGTTCCCCCTGAACAATCAGCTGTTGAGCAGGCGCGTCTTGTCGTTCCGTTTACGATCATGGCCTTGTAGGTTAGCTCACTATTTGGCATGTTGGTGTCTTCATCATCGTTGCATTTGTCATCTGCGCCTGAAATGCCACCCAAACTACCTAGATAATATGTGGCTGTTGCCCAAATGTAATGGGGGGTGCATGTAAGTGTAATGGTATCGATTGACCCCTCGTCTATGGTGCCTGTCTCTTCAGATAGTATGCATGTTTGTCCTGTTGGTTGTTCGCTTATGGAAATTTCATAATCTGTGGCATTTAGTTGTGTTTCACTGAATGTAAAGTTGCCATTTGCATTTAGTACTAGGTCGTCGCCACCGTTGTTTTGAATGGTAACACTCGCGGTAGTTAAACCAAACAATGTGCCACCTATTTCAAATACATCCACACAGGTAAGCGCGACATCTGTAATATTTTCACTTGCCACGCTGCCAATGGTGTTTGAGGTGCTGCAGAGTTGGGTGTCAGGTTGGGTTAGAATTGTTACATTGTACGATGCCCCATCGGCAACATTGGTTTCAAATGTAAACTCGCCATTGTCGTCTATACTTAAATCATCGTCGTTATTGTTTTGTAGTACTACTGTTTGATCCACGCCTAAACCACTAATCGTGCCGCCTATACTATAGCTTGTATCGCTACACGTGACATTGACGTTTGTAATGTTTGTGGCCGCAATTGTGCCGGCTCCATTTGAAACGGAACACGTTGTGTTAGTGGATTCGTGGCCACAATGACGTTGTATGTTGCCCCATCTGCCAGTGCGTCACCAAAGGTAAATGCGCCGGCGCTGCTAAGTGATTTGGCATCGGTTAGGTTATTTACCAATAGCACACTGCCATCTAATCCAGATGCGGTTCCGCCGATTGTAAATTGGCCCGTGTCGCTAGATGCATCCGTTGAATCGTCATCTGTGTCATTTAAATTTAGACCCGCGCAACTTGCTAGAAGTAGAACTGAGCTTAGTATTAATGTTGTGATTATTGGCTTTAGAGCGTTGGCTTTCATGCTGATTACTCTTGCCAAACGCGTATCATGTAGTAGCGGCGGTCTGTGGTGGACACAAACACATAGCCATCATCGCTAGAGGCCATTTCGATTGTCAAAGACGATGGCAACGTTATGCTTCCAACAAAATTACCGGAGTGGTCTAGTATAGCCAGTTTATTGCCTGGATTTCCAACGGCGTAAATATACCGAGAATCTACTTCAACGGCGAGGGGCGGTACAGATAAGCTAACGAAACTACTGTTTCCTACCAGTGTGAACTGTTCGGTTTGCATGTCGAAAATTTATATTCCCAATGTGCTGATTCCTTTATCACATACGTAAATTTTGCCATCATACACATCCATTCCTCGAAATCTAAGCGAACCGCCAATTGTGTGTTCGTCTGCGGAGTCACGAAACCGAATGGTGTTGTCTGAATGGACCGTATACGCGATGTCGGTATTGATTGTGGCGATGCCTTGAATGCCGCTAACGCCCGATACTTCTGTATTTGTAGTAACAATGGTGGTGAACGTGTTGTCTGTGAAGGTGACTCGTTTTATGGCATCGTTGTCGGTGTCGCTAAATATCCATTCCGTATTGGAATGGCGAATCATGTCGTTGATGTTGTAGCCTGGGCTTGCCAACGTTTCTTCGCTGCCGAAGCTTTTGGTGCTTCTATTAAATGGTAAGCGGTAGAAATCATCGCTTCTGCTGTAGTACAAATAGCCATCACTAAAGCGTGCACCACTTGCATAGATCGTACCAGTGGCGTAGGTGATGATGCCGTTTGCCACGGCACTTTGAGTTGAAATGAGTTCAATGTCGCCCGTGTCATTTTCTTGGAAAAAACTATAGTACATGGTGTCAGCAGGGTCCACTGATTCATCAGTACAGGTGATTAACTCCCCGGTGCATACCAAATCACCGTCCTCAACAGTGCTTGGGTATGCGTTGGTGCTGGCCACTAAATGCATGGCGGTAAAGGTGGGTGTTTCGGGGTTTTCCCACGTAAATACAACAGCTGGGGGTGCTGGTGATGTTTTGGATGGTTGATGTAAGTGCAATCGGATTATCGGAAGATTCGTTTTCCTCCGAATCAAATACTGGCAGTGCGCTGGAATCTAATGGTTGGGTGCATCCATAAAAAACCGGGGTGGTGCATATTAATATGGCAAGAATCGTGCAAAGTTGCGCGGGCCAGTTTTGTTTGAATGTCATTGTCATTTATTTTTTATCGGTATCCGGAGTAGCGAGCATTACCTATTGTCCTAACTCTTTTGTGATATAACTATAGAATGAATAAGGAATTCACATGGGAGTACTATTGGTGGCTAAAATACTTTCGGGTGCTGCAGCGAACGTAATGTATCATCACAGCTACGAGGCATGTTGGATTCAGTATGGGTAAAATGGATGCGTTGCAACAGGCAATAAAACCCTATCAGGAGGCGCTATATGCCCACCCGATTTATAAGGAATTAGACATTTTGACCCATTTAAAACAATTTATGGGCTTTCATGTGTATGCGGTGTGGGATTTTATGAATTTATTAACCGCGTTGCAAATGAGATTTACATCCACAGGTGTGCCTTGGCATCCGCCAGAATACCCGCAACTTGCCCGGTTTATTAATGATGTGAAATTAGAAGAAGAATCAGATGTGATAAATGGGGAAACCACGAGTCATTTTTCTTACTATATAAAAAGTATGCGTGCGTTGGATGTGGATACCAGTGGCATTGATGCCTTTGTGGCCCAATTGGGCGTGCAGTCGTATTCGGAATTAATAGGGTTACCTAGTGTTCCAGATGTTGTGCGGCCATTTTTAAACGCCACATACCAGTGTGTTCAGGCGGGGCCGGTGGAAACTGCAGCGAGTTTTGCCTTTGGTCGCGAAACTTTAATCCCTCAAATGTTCGTGGCTATTTTGGGAGCAAGCGCGTTGGATGATGCTGCAGTGGTAACGTTTAAACGGTATTTGGAGCGGCATATTGAACTTGATGGTGATGTGCATGGGAATATCGCCTTGCAGTTGGTGTCGTTTATTTGTGCCGAAGATGGGGCGGCTTGGGAACGGGCAACTCAGAGCGCGATTGCGGCGATTCAGGCTCGTATTATTTTCTATGATGGGATTCTTGCTCAATTGCTATAATAGGCTGATGGATCACCCTCTTTATAACCGACTTCTAAAATGGCAAAAACACCTTAAAAAATGGGTGTCGCGCCAGAATTTGACTTGTTACCGTGTGTATAACCGTGATTTAACAGATTACCCCATGATTGTGGATTATTTGGATGGCGCGTTGGTGGTGTGGTTATACCCACGCACGCAGGATACCGATGATGTGTCGGCAGTGCGTCACCGTGAGGAGGTTTTGCAACTCTTATGCGCGGCGTTCTTGGTTGCGCCTAGAGACGTGTTTTTTAAGTTTCGAAAAATACAAAAAGGATTGGCCGCGCAATACGAAAAATTGGCGCGTAAAAACGTGACTAAAATTGTGACGGAATCGGGATTGCGGTTTGAATTAAATGTGAGTGATTATTTGGATACTGGCTTGTTTCTTGATCACCGAATTGCCCGTGGTATGGTGCGTGATCTGGCGAAAGGCAAGCGTGTGTTGAATTTGTTTTCTTATACGGGATCGTTTACCTGTTACGCCATCGCTGGTGGTGCCATTGCGACAGAAACGGTGGATATAAGCAATCGGTATAGCGATTGGACTCGGCGTAATTTTGCGTTAAACGGGTATGCCGAATCGGCCAATCACCGCATACTGACGCAAGACTGTTTGGATTATTTGAATGGGCCTGTGCGTCGGCATTTTGATGTGATTGTGTGTGATCCGCCTACCTTTAGTAATTCCAAAAAAATGAAAAAATCGGTTTTTTCCATAGATGAGGATTATGTGCCTCTTATCGCGGCCTGTTTAAATCGATTAACGCCAAATGGGTGTTTGCTTTTTAGTACAAATTCACGCAAATTTCGAATGGATGTGGCGGCGTTGCCAGAGGGCATACATGTCAAAGAGATAACAGCTCAAACGATTCCCAAGGATTTTGAAGGCTCAAAAATACACCGATCCTGGCGAATTAGGAAGGATTCTCCTGTTTTTTCCGCGCAGACGTGATATAACTGAGTTTAGTGTAAATCTATTTTAATTGTTTATTATAAAGGAGTTTTCTTGTGAGAAATAAGTCTATTGATCTTGCTATATTAATATTACGTGTGTCGTTGGGTGTGGGGATGGCCATGCATGGATGGGGTAAATATGTGAACTTTTCTCAGTATTCCGCACAATTTCCTGATATTTTGGGCATTGGCCCCGTTGGTAATCTGGCCTTAGCCACATTTGCCGAATTGGTTTGCGCGGTTCTAGTCGGATTGGGTTTAGCAACGCGTTTTGCCGCCATTCCAATTATATTTACAATGGCAATGGCCTTCTTTATTGTGCATGGCGCTGACCCGTTTGCGAAAAAGGAAATGGCCTTTTTGTACTTAACAGGATTTACTGCCGTCTTTTTCTTGGGTAGTGGTGCGTATTCGTTGCATAAGCGCGTATTTGCAAACCGATTGCCAAAACTTCGTGGTTGGAAAGCCTATTTATTTGAACAGTAAGTTTGCCTAACGGCTTACTTTTTTGTTAACACTAAATCGTGAAATATCAGAAGTTTGCGTACGCCGTTTGTGATGTTTCGCGAGGAAAGTGTTGCCCCTGATATGATGTCGATATCCTGACCTAGTTTAAGCGTGTTTGATTTTGTTTTTCCTAAAAATTGGCTGGTCCACTTTGGTTCAGCCACTTCTTGTCCGTAGTTTTCTCGGTAAGCTAATATGTCTAGCCCAATTACTTCACCATTCGTATTTAAACCGACGGCGTAGGTAATAAATTCGTGTTTTCCGATGACGTTATCCACGATATACCATCCTACCAGTTGGCTGTTATTGATCACTTTCCAAGCGAGGATGGTATCTGAAATTCGCACCTTGGATTGTTTTTTAATGGCCTTTTGAAGTGACTTATCTAGTGTAAGGGTGGTGGCGTTAAAGGTGGTGGCGTGTGGGAACATGCCGCGTTGTGAGAGTTGTGGAGTTATGAGTTCAGACGCAGTTATGGGACCTGTGACTACACACAGAACCCATAGTATTAAAATGCTTAATACAATGCGTTTCATTGAAATTCTCCTATCTTTATATATTTGTCTTGAAGGTTTGTATGGTACTGAGACTCAGTCTCAATGTCAATAGTTGTTATTTTTCTGTTTCTTAGGCTTTCTAGTTGGGGATTTAATTTCATGGCGTTTGCCGAGTAAGGGGTTTAGAATAATGGAGTGAGTGTATTCCATCCGATTTTTAAATATTTGAAGCCAGATTCTGGGTTTAGTTCGCCTGAAGATTATGACCTTTCGGTGTGGGAGCTCTATGTGTCTTGTGTGCAATCGTCCGTGTACGCGCCGTATTTTTCCCGCGTTGAACGGTTGTTGGATTTAGCGAATCAGTCTTTGATTCGACAACAAGCGCAACACCACATCATTAAGGAATTGGGCCAGATACTCGAAGATGAGTTTGCCAATATGGTGCATTTATTGCACGTGACCATGTTTGTGGCGCGTAGTTTGGAGCGCCAGGATGAACGGCCAGCGGTGGTTACGATGACACCTGTAACAGATGCCTTAAATGCGGTGATTGGTGAGACTGATGTGCAAACGGCATTGCACTTATTGCCCACGACTATTACTGATGTTTTAACCGCCCATCCTGTGGATATGGATCGGGGCTTAGTGGTGACCCACAAACAACGTTTTGAAGCGTTTAGCCGCGAGTGGAGTAAGGCAAAGTTGTCCTATTCCCGCATGGCAATCTCAGATGAAAAATTAGCGGTGCGAACGCGGCTTAACCTGTTGCATCGCCGATTAAAAAATCGCATTGTGTTGTTATTAAACACCCCGAATTACCGTGCGATACAGATTAAACCTGAGTCTGAACAGCGGCATTTATCTCGTGCGGTTAAGCTGTACGAGGCGGGCATTGTTGCGCATTGGGAAAAGTTGGTTGGTGTGGTGCAAGAGGTGTTTTTAGCACATATGGGTGAGTCGCCCGAACAACATGAATACTACAATGAGGTGATGGCCTTATCACAGCGTTTGCGGTACGTATTAGAGATGTGGCGTGGTGACATGGATGGAAACCCAAATGTGAACGCGGTGACTATGGCTCAGTCAATGGCATATGGTCGAAAACGCAGTTTTGAACGGTTGTCAGCAGATGATGCGGTGGTGCGTTACCGCGTGAATAGCGATGCGTTTCGCGCGCTTGAACACGATGTTGAAACGCGCTTGGATGGTGTGGTGGACTCTGGGCAGGAAGCGTGGCGAGATTATGTGCGTGAACGCCGCTTGGCGGGTTGGGAGCCGGTGCAGATTTATAGTGGGTTGGCCTATTACTGGTTGGTAGAAATGACCGAAGCGGCGGAACAGTTTTCGCGTAAACCGGACGATTTTAGTTTGTTAAAGGTGGGGTTTGAGACAGCCTCCGATTTTTTAGCATTTACGGCGCTGTTGGAAAATGTTGAAGACCTGGTTGGTATTTCATCGGGTGTATGGCGCAGTTGTCGCCAACGGGTGATATTGCGCGGGCTTTCATTGGGCCATCCTCATATCCGTATGGGTGAATCGTATCATGTGCAATTAATAGATGAGTATTGCCAGGCAGTATGCCCTAACGTATTTGGTGAAACGGGTTTTTCGGGGGCAACTCTAAATGAAAAACGTGATTTCTTGACTGCTTTTTCTGGGCAGGGTTACCCGTTATTGGCCGAGGTTGTTGGGGAATTGACGGAATCTAAGGGGCTTTCTGAGCGTTATATTCAAATGATGGAATTAGCGGCCGATGCTCGGTTTATTCAGTCTGATTCTGGGTCAGAAGTGGGGGATGTTGGCGTGTCAATTTTGTTGCTTAAAGTCATCTCTTCACTTATTGGGCATACTGGGGATGTGGCGGTGTTGTGTGAAGATGAGGCCAGTATGCGCGGTGGTATTGCCTTAATGGCGGATGCTAATTCTGACGCGCTTTTAAAGGGTGTCATTATGATGTGCGCGGGTTCGGATAATCAAAAGAAGATGGGGCCGTTTTATAGCGCGTATTTGAACCGATTATTTTTAGAATCGGCGGCAATTCGGGGGGTTCCTGCGTTCTTTGGCGTTGGGGATTCGCCGCTTCGTTCGTCAACCCATGATCCGTTTTGTGTGTTTAAAACCTTTCAGCCAGGCAGTCGGAAAACACACTTTTTCGGCGAGCGCGTGTATCGGTACCTGTCGGGGCGCTTGGCCACGCAAATAACCGAATCGTTCCGGGTTCGAACTGGCAGCTCAGAAAGTGACGCGCGCGTGTTTGAGTTATTTGCGCGCACCATGTTTCAGGCGTATGGCGAGCATATTGGCGATAACCCTGATTTACCTCAACGCATTAAGGCCATCGCGGATATCGCCACGACTTATTTTTCCAGGCCTGCAAAGAAGGGCCATAAGCCTGGGCCGGTGTTAGAACAAATTCGTGCCATCGACAGTGGCCGCGCGCAACTGATTCTAAACACATTTGATCCCCAATTGGCCGGGTTTCGCGATGGACTCACTTCGTTTTTAGCACAAGCAAAAAAGGCCGGCATTTCAGTCTCTGCTATTCATCACTTTTTTAATCACCATGTTGCCGGAAATGCCATGTTACAGGCGATTGCTTACTTTGCAACCATGCAAGATGATGACTTAATTGTATCGAATGGATTGAGCTCGGTGAGTGCCGCAGATTTAAGATGGGGCTACCATGCCTTATCTGGTACCCGCCTTACACATCACACAGACCTGCAACTACGCCTAGCCCGCCTTGTTTGGCACCATATCCACCACTCTCAGGCGGCTGAAGATATTCAAGCTCGAACATTACTATTGTTTGGCGCAAACTGGATGGTATAGGACGCAACTAATGGCGAGGATTGCGGCGTTAGAACCCGTTACTGCGATCCTCATCGTATGCAGAATACGATTCCGGTCCTCGTACGGTCCTATAATCGGATTTGTTCGATGCTTAGTGGTGCGAAATGGGGCTGTTCCTGAGATGCTACGAGTGCGTAAATGCTAGAAGTTCGTTTAGGAAATGATGGACTGCGATCAGAAATACGCCGATATAACAGCTGTTCATTTTTGTAAAATTTTAGATACATTAATTGAAATGTAGCAATACTTTTCGATGGAAGTCAATTTATTTTGGGCCCCATAGCGGGGCCCAATTGGTGTGTCTCGAATTGTTGATCTAAGGTTAATTAACTAGTGGTGTCGCAAGAGTTGCACACTTCACATGTTACTAGTTTTCCTACTACAGCGCCGGCAACGGTAAAGTTAACTAAAGTTGCAATAAACCAAACTGCGGCAATTTTACCTGTAATAGGCATATATGCGTAAGACCCAATTCCCATGCCAATGGCCACTACTAGGCCTACTAAAACGCCTAGCTTAATACCATTTTGAAGTGTTTTTGGTCGTACTAATTGGCAATACGTTAAAATAAACGCAAATGCGGTTAAAGCGGTTGATAGATGCATAAATCCGCTTTTCATGTCAGCCATTGGTCGCCATAATTGGGCTGTTGCCATGTAATCCGACGTTAGCAGTACACCGTGAAATAAAATGTTTAATATAGACCACAATACAAAAATTACGACAAGAGAAATAAGACGTTATTTCATAAGCACCTCGCTTGATTGGAATACATTTATTATGATCTAGTTGATAATGTAAAAACAAGTGTTTAGAAATTTTATTTGGCGAATAGTCGGCACGGTTTTTATTTATATATTATAATAGTGCCATGAACGTATCTGCTATGGGCTTGGAACATATGATCAATAGGATAAGTGGTTTTTTGTCGAGCCCGATGAATAATGTGCAACTCGTGTTGTTGCTGGCATCGATTGGTGTTGGGGGGTTAATTGCACCCCTTCTGACGCAACGGTTAGGGACTCGTATTCTGCCCACATCCCGTTGGTATCGTTTATATAAGGCCATACAATCGGTGGTCGCTTTCGGATGCATTGCTGCCTTAGTGCTTATGTCTATGGTGAGCTTGGACTTGCTTGGGTATCCGGTTAATGTGTTGATTTTTGGATTTCAATTGTTGGCTTTTGTGGTGTTATTTATTGCGTTGAGGCGATTGACGCATAGCCAGTTGTTGTCGGGTTTGATGGTTGGGGCAGCGTTGGTGCCTTGGGCCTATCATCAAGTGGGGGAAATGTCGTTATTACATGATCAAATTAATCGTTTTTCTATTCAAATCGGAAGCGTGAATTTGACACCTGTTACCCTAATTAAAGGGCTTATTCTATTGGGTATTTTAGGCTGGGGTTCTTCTCTAATTGTGCATTCCATGAATGCTCAGATAAAGCGGAACCGAAAAATTCGAGCCAATACCAAGGCCTTACTTTCTAAGGTTGTTGAAGTGATTATTTATTTTGTGGCTTTTGTTTTGGGGCTTCGGGTGATGGGCATTGATTTAACGGCATTTGCAGTACTTGGTGGGGCCTTGGGTGTGGGTATTGGGTTTGGTTTGCAAAAAATCACGTCTAATTTTATAAGTGGCATCATTTTACTCGTTGAACGTTCCATTGAGGTGAATGATTTAATCGAAATGGATGGCGGGATTTATGGGTTTGTGCGGCAAATTAACGCGCGATTTATATTGATTGAAACTTTTGATGGTAAAGAAGTAATGGTGCCAAATGAGGATTTCGTCACGCAGCGCGTAACCAACTGGACCTATTCGAATTCAACAGGTCGAGTAGAAGTACCGATTGGTGTATCCTATGGGTCTGATATTCGTTTGGTGCAACAACTTATTATTGATGCTGCACGGGCGCATGAAAAATGTATTTCAGACCCAGAGCCAGTGTGTCATCTGCGCGAGTTTGGTGATAGTTCGGTAAATTTTCTACTGTATTTCTTTGTTGCAGATGTGAGTGCGGGCCGGTTTCAAATACAATCTGAAGTGATGTTTAGTATTTGGGATAAATTTAAAGAACACAATATCGAAATACCGTTCCCGCAGCGGGATTTACATATTAAATCTGGGGTGAACGTTGGCAAGTAAACGAAAACGTAGCTCTGCGGCCATTAAACGTGGCCAGGCACCGGGTAGTTTAATTTATGTGGGGGAGCGTAGCGACGAATCGGTAAACATATCGCGAATTTGGTACACCGAAAGTGAGGTGCTTGAATCATCATTTGGCTTAAATGAGCTTGATGCGACTCTGGCTTTGTTACCTGATGCTGGGGTGAATTGGATTAATATTATTGGGGTGCATGATGTGGATGTGGTCACTAAAATTGGGCGTCATTTTGGCATTCACAATTTACACTTAGAAGACATTATGAATACGCGGCATCGGCCTAAATTTGAGGAGCATGCAGGGTATTTGTTTATCACTCTTGCGATGGCGCTTCGTGATGGCCCAGACTTGCGTTATGAGAATGTGAATTTGGTGTTGGTCGGCAATACGGTCTTGTTGTTTCAGGAACAATCGGGGGACGTATTTGATGGTGTACGTCACCGTATCCAAATGGCTAAAGGTGTTGTGCGGGCTAAAAAAGCAGATTATTTATTGGCTATTTTATTGGATGCAGTGGCGGATGAATATTTATTGGTCTTAGCTGATTTTCAAGTCATCATGGATGGCCATGAAGATGCGGTGTTTAGTGCGCCCTCGCAGGACACGTTAATCGCGGTAAAACAATTAAAGAATGATGTGTCAAAATTACATCAAGCGGCATTGCCTTTAAAAGATATTTTAGGCCGGTTAGTTCGGCTTGATTCGGGTTTGGTAGAAAAAAAATCCTTCAAATATTTTTCAGATGTGGCAGATAGTGTGGTGCAATCTGTGGATGGAACAAGTGCGATTAAAGATTCGATTGGGGATTTGGTGAATACCTATGTCTCTCTTTTGAGTATTAAAATGAATAATATTATGCAGGCACTTACTATTGTGGCGACGATCTTTATTCCGCTCACCTTTTTAGTTGGTATTTACGGAATGAATTTTAAGGTTATGAACGAACTTGAGTGGGTGTTTGGGTACCCTGCATTATTGGGTGTTATGGTTGTAATAGTAGCGGGTATGGTGGCCTTTTTCAGGCGTAAAAACTGGTTATGAAACGCGTTTACTATTTTTATTTTATCGTGACCGGATTGTCTATTCAGCTTACTGTATTTTCGGTTCTTTTTGGTGTGTTAGTGTCGGGTTCTGAGGGGGATGGTGTGTGGCTGGCCCTATTTTTAACGCTGCTATTATGGCCAATTGGGGCCGTATGCACATGGATTGGAAATAAAGGCATGCAGATAACGGGGCAATCGATGATGGTAGCACTTTGTCATGTGCCGTTGGTTTTAGTAGTTGTTGCGCTGTTAGCTCGAGGATTGTTTTAACTGTTGATGCCGTCGCCATAGTAAACGTGATCTGCCGCAGTGACTGTGTTTGTGTTGCCAGGTGCCGCAACGCTGTATATTGCTGCTTCAGGGTTGGTTCCTAACTCATACACTGCTTCACCTATTGCGTCATAGACTGCTCCAACTGGTGTTTCATAAGTGGGTTGTTGTGGCCCGTTACTACTAGTTTCGAATTGTGCGGCAAACGTTGGGTTCATAGCAAATAGATTATTTCGTCTTGGTGGGGGATTGGGCGCGCCTAATTGTACGGGATTTTGACCATCGTTTTTATGGCGGGGTTT
>JAQBTH010000046.1 GCA_027623425.1 bacterium
AATTCCCGCCTCTCCCACAGAAGTCGAATTCTATCGGGATACCTATCCTGAATTAGCGCTTCTGCACCGACGCCATATTATGGATGCTGCCACCACCAAACTTGTAGTCCCTGGAGTGGACGAACCATGCGACGTCCTTGTTATGCCGATTGGCATCCCATTAAGCAAACTGGCGATGGGTCTTTCCGAAAACCTATGCACCTATAATAGGGTGACAGATAATCCAATGTATGAGGCAGAGAAGGCGGGCGAAGATGACGCCGCTGTAGCAGAACGATTTGGCGCATTTATCACACGAAAGCTCCCCGTATTTGGCACCGATGGACGTGACAAAGAACAACGGTTTTGTGCCCAACTAGCGGCGCTCTCTGCTATCCATGATATGCTAATGATCGCAAAAGCAAGGAAAGATCAAGGGCACTTTCCTACGGACTTAAAATTGCACAACATGTTATTGGATGCAGTCAGGCGCACACTGGAGATCGATGTGGCGGATCAGGTGGCCTTTGGCACAGCCTCAGATGGTGTGGTGAAAGGCACAATTGCGTTCGCGTCTCCGCACCAGATGATACGAGGCTCAGAGTTGAGTGACCAAGCATTGCTGTGGATGGTGGGTCAATCCGCTCTTACGCTATTGTTAAATGGGACCCCGTTAAACTCACTTTTGCGACCTGAAATTGTCCATGCCGATATCGCCACTTTTCAATACATTAATACCTGCATGAAAGGGTCTCAATCGCCAGACCAAGACACACTCTTTCACCCGTTGGGCGATGCGCGCTTGCAACGCCTATTTGCACTTATGTTTACCACAGTCTCACCTGCAAATGATGCGCATGACACCCCCCATATTCACGGCACTGGGACTTTGGCCATATTGCGATTTGTTCAAAGTTTTATATATTACCCACAGGCGATGCATACCCAACCTAGCGTACCGCCTGTATTCCTGGACTTTGAAGGAAAAGAACAACCCTACCCCACCTCAATTGAAGAGGCGATTGCGGCGTTGTTGCCGCTAAGGCGCAATATGTTACACAAACTCAACACGCAGCATCCCGCTGGCATTACACTACCAGTGCCACAAACGGGAAATGAGGAGGAGTCAAGAACGGTTACAGTTTACACCATACATGATTGCGTTAACTATCAATTGCTATGTGCGGGCGCGATTCAATTGGAGGAGGCGTTTGAAACCGATTCAAGCCCCAAACTCTGCCATGAAAAGGAACGCCCGCTTAGAATTCATGCTACTATAGCGCTATGTTAAGGGAATTAGGGATTTTATTCTTTAAATTGGGGTTAACTGCCTTCGGTGGGCCGGCGGCGCACATTGCCATGATGGAATTTGAAATAGTGGAAAAGCGCAAATGGATGACCCGTGACCATTTTATGGACCTCATCGGAGCCACCAATTTAATTCCCGGGCCAAACTCCACTGAAATGGCCATGCATATTGGCCATGAGCGTGCGGGTTGGCCTGGCCTATTTGCTGCGGGGCTATCGTTTATTTTTCCTGCTTTTGCACTCACACTTTTAGTGTCATACCTCTATGTTCAAGGGGCAGAGTTTGCCTTGTTTGAACAGGTGACCTGGGGAATTAAACCGGCAATGGTGGCAGTGATTGCGTTTGCCGTATGGAAATTGGGGAAAAATGCAATTACATCCTATACAACGGGCGCAATCGCCGTCATTGCTTTCATATTTGTGGCAAATGGATTAAGTGAAGTTAGTGTTATATTAATTTCGGGTGTTTTTGGGCTATTGTCCCGCTTTAAATTATTCAACACCCGGCTTAATAGCAGCCTTTTAGCCATACTTCCCCTTTTTTGGGAATTTCTACGCATCGGCGCGGTACTTTATGGTAGTGGGTATGTTCTGATTGCCTTTTTAGAAGGCCGATTCGTAGACGAACTGGGCTGGTTGAGTAGCGCACAATTATTAGATGCCATTGCCATCGGCCAATTAACCCCTGGCCCCGTCCTAACGACCGCCACGACTGTGGGCTATTTTATTGCAGGGTTTCCTGGCGCCATTCTGGCAACTCTGGGCATTTTTCTACCATCTTTTTTCTTCGTTCTGGCGCTCAACCCCATTATTCCCAAACTACGCCACAACACCTATGCTAGCGGTTTTTTAGACGGGGTGAATGCGGGTGCAATTGCCATCTTTTTATATGTGGCCTATGTGCTTGGCAAACAGGTCTTGGTCAACTGGCAAGCGGGCGTCATTTTAGTCGTGGCGGCCCTATTAATGTGGAAAAAACCATTTGGTGTTGGGGCTATTGGCTTGATTGTTATTTCTGCCGCTTTAGGCTTCGGTCTTGTGGCTCTAAATACCTATTTTCCACTTTCCGCGTTCTAAAAACGCAGGAATGGTTTGCCGATTCGCTTTATTTAATATATTGGAATAGGATTGGCCAACCTGTTTTGCGTACTCTTTTAAAGACATTATTCTTTTTGATTCTAGATACGCGAGCCGCCTATGATAGCCATTGCATAAGCCCCCTGCCACAATCGCTTCCATTGTTTGGGTTTCGCCATTCTCAGCAAACTCATTAAACGCCGTGTAGTATTCGGCACGATTAGTAAATAGTATATTGATCGGAACGTCACCATTTCGCACAAGCAAGTAGTTATTAATCACTCGACCAATACGGCCATTTCCGTCCACAAACGGGTGCAATATTTCGAATTCTAGGTGTAACTTGGCAATTCTTTCGACGATAGGTAAATGTGTCGTGCCATGGTAGCGTGCCAGCATGGTATTTAAATCGTCTTCTATAACACCTGGCGGGGGTGCGATATGATTCCCGACTCTTACGAACTCATTTTGTTCCCTGAAGCGCCCTGCAATTTCATCACGAATATTACTTAATAAGGTCTGGTGCAACAGCAGAATTGTCGGTTTATCTAGTGGTTGATGCTCTGCTTTAGCCCGAATATACTCCATTACACGTGCTAAATTCTTAGCTTCAAACAACTCCCGTTCGGTAATATAGCGATCCATTTCAATCTGGAGCAATATTTTTTCTGTTTCTTCCAGAGTAAGCGTGCTATTTTCAATCGCATTTGAATTATAAACCTGATCCGCGATTTCAGTTTCATTTAATAAGGTTATTAACTCACCCTTGTCTACCTTTGCAATATGGTAGCGCTCTCTTAGGGAATCTATATTTTCAAAAATACTAGGTGTTTTGGACATCAATCTCTCCCTTTTGGTTTGCGAACCAGCGCACACTAAGTATATCGATTTATTTACTTCTAAACAATACTTAACCGTGAATAGATCGCCTTTATTGGCACTTATTCACGGCTATTCACTATTTAACCGTGAATAACTGACTGATTATAAGATTTAACCCAGCGCTTGGGAGATATTCAATACATGCGCCCGCACTTTGCGAAGCGACACTACCATTTCAGCATAAAACAGAGAGCTATCTGGGGTCACGCTACCATTAGAGGCGCGGATTACATTTCGGTCACGAATAGCATCAATACGGTTTTTTACTTCACCTGATTTTTTGGCAGAAGACTCCCCATCAATTTTCAACTCCCCTTCAATACCTTCGGCCACATTATGATAATAACGGATTACGTCATCGAAAATGCCAAAATACTCGTCTCTCAGTTCACCATTCAAGCTGCTTTCTTCTCGGAATCGGTCTGAATTGAAAATAATTTTTTCAAGGTAATCGGCAATACTTTCCAACTCATCAGCAATGCGAATAATGCGACGAATCTCTTCTGCCTGTTCACTTGTTAAGCGTTTTTCTAACACTTGCACCAAAAATACCGTAATTTCACGCTGCATGGTATCTGTAAGCTCTTCATAGCCATGAATCTCTTCTGTTGCCGCAGCGTCCTTATTTGGGTTCTCAAGGGCAGTGCGTGTCACACTCACCATTTTATCCACAACACGCTTCATTTTTTCTAATTCCTCTTGTGCCTGAACGATGGCGGTTGCTGGCACAATATTGTTTGGGCTGCCTAATATTGTTAAATGTTCCTCAATGACTGGGGAAGTGTCTGGCGTAATGCGCACAATAAGAGCTGTAAATTTATTTAGAAACGGTAAAAATAGTAGTGTGGCTGTAATATTGAAAATAGAATGGCCTGTTGCAATATGGTAGGCAATATTTGGGCGCTCGCCTTCGGCATTTACTAAGTCTGCTGCCCCTGGAATGACCCATTCAACGAATCCTACAAAATATGGAAATACCAAAAGAACGACAAAGACACCAAAAATATTAAAGCAGGCGTGGGCACGTGCCGCACGTTTTGTATTTATGTTGCCGCCTACAGAGGCCAACATAGCCGTGATTGTGGTACCAATATTTTCGCCTAACACCAATGCCGCCGCAGTGTGATATTGAATCACTCCTGAGACCGCCAATGCGATCGTAATGCCTAACATGGCAGATGATGACTGCACTATCATGGTTAGCACGCAACCCATTAACACACTTAAGAGTATAGACTTATACCCTTCACCCGAAAAGTAATGAAGCGCTTCAATAAAACCGGGGTATGTACGAAGTGGTTTAAATGCACCACTCATTAATTCCAGCCCAAAGAAAATCATACCGATACCCATGACACAACGCCCAAAATTACGCCACTTTGGCGACTTCGCATAAAGTGCGGGATATACAGCCAAGGCAATTAACAATAAGCCGTACTTGCCTATTTTAATTGAGATAATCCAACCGGTTATCGTGGTGCCGATATTGGCACCAAAAATAATGCCAATAGCCTGTGTTAGGCTCATTAAACCTGCATTTACAAAGCCTAACGTCATCACGGTAGAAACGGACGAACTTTGAACGATTGCCGTCACAACAATCCCAACCAATACCGCAAACACGCGGTTGGATGTTAAGCGGCCAATTATTTTTTTAATGGCCTTACTTCCTAGGGCTTGCAACCCTTCAGACATGCTCTTCATTCCGAAGAAGAACAAACCAAGGCCCCCAAATGCAGTGTAGAGAATTTTAAATATTTCCACGATAGATTAATTGTATCGGGTTTAGGATGCTAGGAAAAGTTTGTTTTTCATTAGCGTGAACCTATTGCTGTCATTTAAACTCACATTACCGTATTCGGCAAAACTAATTACACTATTTAATTCATATTACTTCTAAAAAAAACCGATAATTTGCTATGATGATGAACATGCAAAAAGACCATAAAATTAAAGAAATTGAAGAAAAGCGTCTCGCGCATTTATCAGAGCTGACGTCAAAATGGCTCATTTATGCAGAAGCAAAAAACACGGCCTTAATTGTGGGTAACACGTTTGCCTTATTTAAGGTTCTGACATTGGTAGACAATCCGCACGCTGTGCCTATTGTGTTTCATGTGGGCGTGCTTTGCTTGGCTTTTGCAACCGCATTAGCGTTTGGAGCGGTGCTTCCTCTAACCAAGTACCTAAAGCCTGACATCGATCGTGAGAGCACCTGTGAACTCAACCCATTTTCGTCGAAGCACCTGATTCAGCATTCACCAAAAAGTTTACTACGACGTTTGGAAATCACACCCGATTCAAATTATGAGTTGGAATTTGCGGAATATTTGATTGGCACGGCAAAATTAATTATTCGTAAATACACTCTTTTTAAATACGGTTCCCTTGTTACCCTGGTGGGAATGGTTATTTTATCTCTGTTTAAGTTGCTGTATTAGATTGCCAGCAGCCCTAGAAGCGGCACGATTTATTTTGGCTCCCACGGTAACATGTAACCAACGGGAGTTTCTGAAGGAATAACCGGTCTATGAGACTTGCTTATTCAATTTTAGTTATATTTTTAGTATTAGGAGGCATTGTTATGGCGCAAGACAAGGTGGCCGTTGCAACATTTGCAGGGGGATGTTTTTGGTGTACGGAGTTTGATTTTGACACGAAGCCCGGTGTGATCTCTGCTGTGTCGGGCTATGCGGGTGGGTTAGAAGTGAATGCGAAATACGAATTGGTTAGCTCGGGACGTACGTCGCACAAAGAAGCCGTTCAAATCACCTATGACCCTAGCAAATTAACTTACGACGACTTGCTAACGCTATATTGGCGTGGCATTGACCCCACTGATGCCGGTGGCCAGTTTGTGGACAGAGGACGTCATTATACGACGGCGATTTACTATCATACTGAGACGCAAAAAACAGCGGCGCACGATAGCCGAGATGCGCTGGATAAATCGGACCGCTACGATGCGCCGATTGTGACGGAAATCCTGCCCTACACTACCTTCTTTCCTGCGGAAGATTATCATCAAGATTTCTATAAAACGAACCCGTTTCGCTACAAAATGTATCGAAATGCTTCTGGACGCCCTAATAAATAAGCGTTAATTTTAAGGTAATGGAGGTTTTTAATGGCAGCTCAACCGCTAACCAACCAAGATCATACGCGTCCACTCAGTCCTAAAACGCCTATTTTTATCCTTAAGACGAACTCAGCCGACCCTTTTCTTAGAGACTTATTCTCTGCCTCAATCATTTGCTGATCGCCGAATTCAGGAACTTGCCACCATTGCCCAAAGGGCCACAATTGGGATTACTGAGTTAGTATTAGGCGATACGGTAGCTGAACAAGATATCCGGGTGACAGCCATAGGAAACCCCACAACATCAAATCTTCATTGGCGGTATCTTGCGGGAAACTGCAAAATTGCGATTGAATATTGTGGAGATAAAGAACTCAAGACACAAAATTGGGGCAAAAAATTGTTTGATGCCATTGGTTGTGCAATAGGCACAGACAACATTCTTGAATTTACGATTCAAGACGATCCTCCAAAAGTAATTGTTCGCATTGGGACTATATCGCGACATTATCTACACCTTAGTGGCTCTGATACACCACTACCCACCTTTACTGTATTATCCACAGACTTTGGCAATTTAAGCATTCTTGGCTCCCAGCTATGTACTGGCTCCTCCCCGCAGCGCCTTGCACTACCATGCCCTCCCCCTAACCAATCATTACCCCCCCAACAGAATAACGTAAGAATGGATGGATATATCGATTTTCTTCTTCAGCGCGCTTCTGAAGATGGGATTTCCGTTGCCACTGAAAAAATAAATTGGAAGGCGTTTGTAGAAGGCATTCCAGATAGCCAGGTTCACGACTATCTCCTAAGTTTATCAAATGAGATAGAACAATACCGGCTGGCAATCACGGAATTGCGAGACCCCGGCGTTCGTTGTGCCAATGCAGAAATCGCCCGACTTGAAAGCCAACTAAACTATAAGAAAAACTGCATCATTGCGGCTAAAAATAAGTTAGAAGGTGCTCGCGATACGGTTAGTGTATTAGTCGATCAGCTAACCCATCTTGACTCTCTTAAAATTGCGTTATCCGCCCCCTATACACTTGAAGGGCTGTCACAAAAGTCATCTGGTATAAGCGCCACACAATTGCAAGAAGAACAAGAATTAGCCCGCCTGGAACAAGTACTTATGCAATCAAGAGACCACGCGGAAAGCGTAGAGTTTGGCCCTGATACTCCTGATTACAACGAAAGACTATCTGAAGCAGATAAGGCAATGCGCGCAGCACAAGAACAATACGAATCATTCAAGTCTACAATGGGTGGCGACATTGACCCTTATGCACAACAAGCACTAACCGAAATTCCACAATTTGATGCATTACTTGAATTAAGAACTGGCTACCTTGCCACATTGACTGAGGCGCTTAATGGAATAGATTGTCAGCACCTACGCCAGATTCCTGAAATGGAACTACTTACTCTATTATGGCGTGTTAAGCTTAACTGAGTTAGAACCCAGCGTTTTTAGCGCGGCGGCCAGCGTGGTTCAAAACTACACGACATCTACCACTCTTTTGAGAGAAATTGAATCCAAAACCCAAGTGAGCATTCCCCTTTTACAGCAAGAATGCACTGATATAGAGCGTGCGCTTAAAAATAAAAGAAGTAAAAAAAAGGAGTTACTTGAGCGGCTTGACGTTACAGCCCAGCTTATTGCGCATCTGGATCGCATTCATGGCGCACTTTTAACACGGGATGTGTTTTTAAATGATTAGAATTTCAACTAATATTTGCTATTATTTTACCCATGAGTAAACGTGGCATTTTAATTGTGGATCATGGGTCTCGGCTGCAGGCAGCAAACGAGATGATTTTTGATGTGGCGGCCAAGCTGCAGGTGCGTCTACCCGAAGCGGTGGTACGCGGCGTGCATATGGAACTGGCTGAGCCTAGTATCATGAGTGGATTTTCGGAACTAATTTCAGAAGGGGTCACAGATATTAAGGTGATTCCCTTTATGTTGTCACCAGGCCGGCATAGCACGCGAGATATTCCCCAATTGGCAGCCGAGGCCGCTGCCGCTCATCAGAACATCCCCTATTCTGTGGCGGCACATATAGGCCAACATGAATTGATTACTGATGTTTTAATGCAACACGTATTTGAAAACTAAGATGATCAGTAAAAAATTAGAAATTCTATCGGCCTTTAAATGCCAAGGAAGTGGCAACTGCTGCCGCGTGGAAGGCTTTGTGCGTATCAAGCAAGACAATCTTGAACAGATGGCTGCGATCAAAGGCATGAGCCCGATGGAGTTTAAAGCAACGTATGTGGTTATGGATCGGGGCTGGATGACCATTGCATCGCCCAGACACCGGCCATTGTGCTTTTTAACTGAAGACAATAAATGCGAGGTGTACGAAGGTCGCCCCAAAGCCTGCCGAAGCTACCCTGACTGGCCCGAAATTTGGGAAAGTGACGACAGCTTGATGCTTGAATTGGCAGTTTGCCCTGGGCTTCGTGCTGCCTATCATGAAGTAGTCGGATGATGACATTCCAGCCTAGCTGTGATTAAATGATGGGCTAAACTGAATATTACCGATAAAAATCGGCATACGGTGCCAAACGGCATACCGAAATAGGAGACACTAGATTATGAACCAACAAAATAAACGTAACATTGCTATTATTGCCCACGTTGACCACGGCAAAACCACGATTGTAGATGAGCTTTTTAAACAAAGTGGATTATTTCGCGACAACCAAGCTGTGGCTGAGCGCATGATGGACTCCATGGATTTGGAACGGGAACGTGGTATTACGATCGCATCTAAAAATGGTGCGTTTGAATACAGAGACCATTTCGTGAACATTATCGACACACCCGGTCACGCGGATTTTGGTGGCCAGGTTGAACGTGTATTATTTATGGCTGATGCGGCGCTACTTATTGTGGATGCGCAAGAAGGCCCTATGCCTCAAACATACTTCGTATTGAAAAAAGCCCTGGCGCAAGGCCTGCCTATCTTGGTTGTTATCAATAAAATTGATAAGCCTGCCGCACGCCCTGACTGGGTTGTGGACCAAGTTTTTGACCTATTGGTTCAACTTAATGCACCAGATGAAACCCTAGACTTCCCTATTATTTATGCGTCGGCTAAAAACGGGTTTGCTAAAAACAAACTTGAAGACGAAAGCACGACCATGATTCCACTTTTAGATAAGATCTTGGAATGGGTGCCGGCTCCATCAGGCGATGCAAAAGCCTCACCACAGTTACTTGTAACAACGATAAGCTACTCTGCCTTTCTAGGGCGTTTGGCTATTGGTAAATTGAACCAAGGTACGTTAAAACCCAATCAAGACATCGCCATTTATAATGGAGATGAATTTCTACGCACTGGCCGGGTCACTAAAATTTACAAATTTAAAGGTAATGACCAAGTTGAATTTCCAGAAGCAAGCGCTGGCGACATTATCGCTATTGGTGGCATTGATAACATCACTGTAGGTAATACGATCACTGATAAGGCTGACCCTAAACCGCTTCCATCTATTGAAATCGATCCCCCTACAATTTCCATGAACTTTATCCCCAACGACTCTCCGTTTTCTGGTAAAGAAGGTGAATTTGTTACATCTAACCAATTGCGTGATCGTTTAGACCGCGAAATGTTAACCGATGTGGCACTAAAAGTTGAAACACTTGGCGAAGGCGTTGGATTTAGAGTGGCGGGTCGTGGAGAACTGCATTTATCTATTTTAATTGAAAAAATGCGTCGTGAAGGCTATGAATTCCAAGTTTCACGTCCTAAAGTTATTATGCGTGAAGAAGATGGCAAGAAATTAGAGCCATATGAAGACTTAAGCATTGAAGTTGCAGAGGGCAACCAAGGCAAGGTTATCGAAGTATTAGGCGAACGCAAAGGTGAAATGTTAGATATGATCACCGAAAATGGATTAACAAAATTGCGTTACAAAATTCCTACCCGTGGCTTATTGGGTTTTAAAAGTGAGTTTATGACATTAACTAAAGGCTTAGGCTTAATGAACTATGTGTTTAATGAATATGGGCCGTTTGTCGGCGAAATGCGCAACAGAAAGAACGGCGTACTCGTTGTTAAAGAACGTTGTAGCACAATCGCTTATTCGCTAGATAACCTTCAAGAACGTGGCGTGTTATTTATGGGTGCTGGCGTTGATGTTTACCCTGGTCAGATTTTAGGCGAAAACAGCCGTACGGATGATATGGTGGTTAACCCTGGCAAAGGCAAGAAACTCACTAATATGCGTGCGAGTGGCTCTGATGATAACGTGGCGCTTGTGCCTCACCGTGTGATGAGCCTTGAAGATTGCATTTCGTTTATTAATGACGACGAGTTGGTAGAGGTTACACCAAAAACAATTCGGTTAAGAAAGCGCCCTGGCTTTAAACTCACTTAATTTCGACCCCCACATGTTTATTTTAATTTAATTTTTGGAATTATACTCAATAATTAATAAAACAGTGGGGGTAACATGGATTCGCCAATTGGGCTATCGCGCCAAGCTTCAACAAACTCTCACGATCGAGTTAAAACTGGGCATGCAGTACAAACAGGTCTCAACCTAAGTAACGTTGAGGAAGTACTCTCTTCTTTAGTTCAGAAACACGAAAAAAAACAACTATATTTAGCGACTTTGTTCTCTAAAGCTAGAAACCCTATTAAGGCCCTACAGACATTTCTTGATGTTCTAGGCCAACCCAACACACCGCCTGAATTAGGAAACATCGATTATTTACAATCGATCCGGGCGGTTAAGGACTTTCTATTCACGGTACAATCTATCATGCAAGGAACGCCCCTTGATCCAGACGAGGCGCAAGTTGCTCAAACTCCGTTCGGAACGGCCTGTTCAAAACTCGGCGAAACGCCTGCTCTTAAAGGTAAGCCTACTAAAGCACTCGACGTAGGAATCATAATCATTTCAACGGCATCTCGAACATTAACCCAAGGCCTATTCCAAAGCCGAATGCGAGCAGCAGCTACAGAAAAAGCATCCTCTCCTGCTATTAGCACCACAGACGGGCTTGATGAAGAATCTCGTGTAGATACCAAAGTAGCCGATCAATTTCACGCTAGTGTGCGGTGCGCAACACCCAAAACACCAAAACTACTTGAAGTATTGCGATTGGGCCAAAATCCCGAAACGCTCTTTGAAAAAGAAGAAAATCAAGAATGGATCGCGCAACACCCTATTATTGTTAAGGCGATGGCTGGAGACCAAACGCTTGAGGAATCAGACATTGTTGAGTTAGTGGAAACTCTTGCAGAATTAACACCACAGGGAATGGACTCAACGCATTATCGCTTATTGGAAACTGACATGATTTTAAAACGAGATAGTGATGATTCGCCACAATTTGCCAAAGATTTTGCAGGCTTTTTGTTGTTATTGCAAAATGAGCAAGACCCTGAAAGGCTCGTTAAAGCATTAAAGTTGTTTCCACCAACTGACCCCGACGAATACCAATGCGTTCAAGGCGCCCGGCAACGACTGGATATGGCCATAGCCCTGCTCACTCAAAGCCCTGCTCACTCAAAATGTAATCTTCAATATGCTTAGAGTGTGTATTGACTCGGGGACAGTGGAGTCTGGTTTACTGCTAGATCTGCCCCCCGGCGTTCACATCCATCAACCACCTGGTGTGTTGTTGTATTTGCAGCCAAAAAGTAACGTTGTTGAGTATGACCAATTTGCTACGACGACATCTCACTACATTCCTGCAGACCGTATGGAATTGATTCTTACTGTACTGGCGCGTGACTTGCCAAATTCCTGGCAAGATAGCATTGATATGCTGTCTGGATTAATTGATTCCGCACAACAAGACGGTTTTTCTATTAGTTCCGCACGAAGTGTAGACCAGTATTTGGCGCAGTTTAACTGGGTAAAGTCTGATGGCGCAACACCGGTCACGATTATGGATTATATTGATCCAGCTAACATCCCAATCACCTTTAAGGCAGATCTATTTTGGAAAGATTTTTCTTCATTTTTAAGCACAGCAGGATTTTGCGAGCTTGCCCCAACACAAGACGCTCAAGACCTTGCGTCAGTTGAGCTGCCAGCGCCATGCTTAATCGACACGCTAATGACTGACCCTAAAGAACTCAGCAGATTGGTGTCACACCTACGCTCGGCGGATTCATCTGTTCAACTACGTGCGATTCAGAGCCTGATGCTATTAAGCCATAACAACCTCGAGGGCAGCCCTGCATTATTCTTAGCTATTATAGACGCGCTAGTTCCAGATACTGTGGCGCGCCCTGGTGGGTATATTGCGGCTGTAGTTGCCCAGCTGAATCTAATTAAAGACGCCATGCAATCGCCCTTAATCATTGAACTATTCGACGTAAATGTCATTAACGTGTTTAAAAACTACATGAATTACAAAGATCCAAACTGCCTATTCAGAATGCCTCTTGTAGTTGAGCACTTCAAGCACCAAAGCTTCCAAACGTATTTCGCACCAACCAATTCCCGCTCCGCTTTCATACAGATGGTCAAGGCCGGAGCGCCGCTGGACATGTTGGAATTGGCGATTAATGATGGTGAAGAATTTGATCCCAAAATAACCATTCCATTTCATCAACTCGCTGCTCACCCACAGCGTTTTTTTATCATTCAGAAATTTGGCATGATTCTTGACATCGATGCTACGGACTATACGAAAGCACCACCTGGAGAGCGGATGTTGGAGTTCGCTCAATCACTAGAACATGATGGGTATATATCAAAAAGAAATTTCCACCACCTTAAAGGGAGGTATGTGACATTTGCAATTGAGACCGGCAATGTAAATCAAATGAAGAAAATACTAGCCGATCCTGTACTGCGAATGTATCTTGATAATCGCTTGCATGTAAACAATACGTTGCCCATATCAACCATGATTATGAATGGCGATTTAGAGATGTTGACGCTGATATTTGAGTCGTTAGACTTGCCTTGCGGCGGGGGCACCCTTGCCGATATTATTTTTAAGCCCGCTTGCCCAGATACAGACTACATTTCGTTGGCGGCATCTAGAAATCAGCCACGAATACTTCAGTTTTTAGTTGCCAAATCCAAACAGGTTCCAGGGTTACAGAAACTTAGCACAACTCACCTCGTTAGCATACAAAAAGCCGCAAGCGTGGGGTCTGTTGCATGCTTTAACATATTACTACAAGAGTACCTTGACCTATTAAAGGACACGCTAGTGTTTCTACCTAACATTGTGCCTCCTGCCGAAAGTAGACGTCGCGATGAACGAAGTATTTTTAGTATCTGCACTGCGTTTGGCCCACAAGCCATTGCGGATGCAATAATGCAAGCAGCCATTGATCACCCTAGTATTGCGCGTTCAATTTTAGATCCCTCCGACTTTCACGATGCATTGAACTTTTGTATCCATCTTGATAAACCGGAAGCACTTGTGAGCATGTTGGCCCACTATCGTAGCCACCCACACCTTCACTATATAAACCCACAAGCCACAGAAGTGCCCTTTACATATGCAAAAACTCTAGGTGTAGAAGATAAAATATTTACCATGTGCCTTAACAACCCATCTGATGCCAAAATGTTACTGTACAATCAAACTGAACTTGAGGCATTGGAAGTAGAACCTCGAACCCTGCTCGAGTATATCGAAGCTAGTCGCTCCGAAGCGCTTAAACAATCATTTGTGGCATGGGTATGTTTGCAGGGTGATCGTGATTTATTGTCATCTGTACTAGATAGCGATGCATTACGGCCATTTTTATCAACACAAGAACATCCTCTAGAAGAATCACCAATGCATCTCTTAATCATGCTAGGACATAAAGACTGTCTGGAACTACTCCTAGAATCCATGACGTTATCGCCACGCGGCGATGACCTTGCCAGAGGAATCTTTTTCCCGAAAACCAATGAAAACGACTTTTTAGAAATCGCCGCCCGTTATCAGCATCAGGCAATTGTTGCACTATTATTATCGTTTTCTAAATACCCCTATGTTGTTAAACCAAAAGATGGGGATAAACGCGCTTTAAATGCCGCTATAATCGGT
>JAQBTH010000047.1 GCA_027623425.1 bacterium
AAATTGCGCTAAACTTTCATACTCCGGATTTGGAGCTATAGGAAATGCCCAATCCGCTGAGGACAGTGAAGATGAAGATGCTTGGCTTCCACTGCTGCTAGTGGAACCCCACCTACTAACATCTACAGGATTAGACTCTCTGGGAGCTTCAGCGGGACTAGAAGCTGGTGATTGGGCGGAAAGTGCATTTACTTGGGACAAAACCTGATTGGCTACCTGCGTGGATAGCTTATTGTAGCCCTCTGGGGCTTCCATACCAGCTGCAATTTGGCCTTCGGAAATACTAACTTTACCTGCTTCGTTTCTTACCTCACTAAGAGCGCGGTATATATAACGTTTGTCCGTTCCGTTTGACAGAGTGACTTCGAAATAACTCCCTTTCGGAATCAAGTCAATATCTAATCGTTTATCGCTTTCTGCCTCTCTTAAAGCTTTTACTAACACTGTTCCAGAATTTGCTGTTGTATGGGTAGTAAATTGCGCTAAACTTTCATAATCCGGATTTGCATGTTTTGGGAAATCAGCTCTTGCTGCCACCTGCTCACGCGCTTTTGGGGGAAGATCTGGTGCAGCACCTGCCTGCGCAGCTGCCGATCTTGCGTCCTTTGCCATGGCCGCCGACTCCATTGTTTGGTAGAGTTCACTTAGTGAAGAAGTAGGTGGGCGGAAATTTGGAAGCGCGTCGTAAAGTGGGTTTCCATCGGCATCTACAAGGCTACCTTCATCGCCTGAAGCTTCAGCGCTACCACTAGATCCAGAAGAATGGGTTGATCCACTTGGGCTTGTTTGAGCTTTAACAAAATCGCCTTTTTCTTCTGAGATACCCAAAATTGCTACAAAAGCATCAAATGCGATCTCTTGGGTCGGGCTACTAGTTAGGTCTGACCTGCCTATTAATTCCCCTTTTCCACCATTCTGAAAATGAATGCCTGTTTTGGCCTCAGTTAAAAAAGCTAGAACTGGAGACGCATTATTAAGAACTGCGGCCATTTTTTGCCCCAACCTTGAAGCGGCAAATCCTCCGCCGACTTTGGCTGCCATAGTAAAAATCATCTTAGCTGCCTGGTGACAGTTCATGGTCCCATGATCTTTCACCGCTGTCATACAAATACGCGACATCCCAGCTAAGAGAACTTGTTTTTTTACTTCTGATGCAGGCCCAGAGTTTCCGCACTTTAGGAACTCTTTATCAAATGTTTCCGCTACCTTTTTTAAAGATATATATCCTTCTTTTTTCGAAAGTGCCATTAAGTTCTCTGGCGCTTTATCTAGCATACCTGGCCTCTTCTGTGCACCTTGACCTCTTTCTACTCCTGCCCCTGCTCTTGCTCTTGAAAATGGTTCCATAATGTTCCTCCTCGTCACGCAAAAAAAGCGTGGTTAATGAGAGTATTATCGGTACTATTTTACGATTCTTCAAAAAAAAGCACGAATGGATTTCCGCTTTCGCGAGAATGACGGTTAGGCTCTGGCTAGGGTTTCGCCTTTATTTAGGTTGAATACAATACTGTATTTTGAAACCAAACCTTCAAGACGGGTCTGTGCACTTTCCAAATCTGACAGCATGTCTTGACGGTATTTTTCAGTAAAGTTCGTTAATTTCGGCACCATGGCTTTATAATGAGAGATGCCTAAAAGTAAATTGTTTTTGAACTCACTTAAATGATTTTTATCTTTATCAGTCGGGGTGGGAAGCACCTTCCGAATTTCTTTTTCAATGTAATCAATATATTGACGCAATTCATTTACAAATAGATTGCTACGCTTAACGCCTTCTATTAGGTTTATACGCCCATAAATATGGGACATCATCTCTTTTAATGAAACTATTTTTGAAAAATACCCCAAATTTGGCCCTGGGCACACCGCTGTTTCTAGCGGGCGCTTATTATCAAGGCCTGCTCTTATTAAGGCCGATGCCGCCAGGTCTTCGCACAAACACGCCTTACCAACAATAAATTTATACTGTGCGTCATAGTCGCTGTCAGACAATTGATCTTTATTGCCTTCTAACTGTTCTAATTTGCGTTTTTGGTACAACACGGACGCCTTACAAATAGGCTTTTTGGTAAATTCAGTATCGGAAACCAAATACCCTTTCGGGCACGGGCTGCCCGGACGGCCTTTTTTAGCACGGGCTAATTTTTGCAGTTCGCTATCTGTTCCCTCAACCGTATTAAAGGGGATTCCTAATGGAGAAATTTCACTGAGGTAAAATCGTGCCGGTGGGCTATCTTTTAGTAGATTTCGGGTTTTATCGTCTAGGATAGTAACTTCAGGAACAAGTAAAAATGGAGACGCCCATCCTGTTCCATCAATATCATAATGCTGTGTTAAAAACTGGTCTTCATCAAAATTGCCAATACCGCCTTGGTAAGTTACCCGCGTGGTAGGGATTGTTTTAAATGTTGGGCGACCGGCCTTTTCAAGAGTGGTGTTTGCAATTGCGTGTAGCTGAGACAATAGCTCGCCTTTTCCATCTTTAAATTCCTGCATAATTGGCCCTGCCAAAAGGCCATCGGTAGCAAAGGCATGCCCACCACAGTTTAAGCCAGACTCAATACGGTGTTCACTGATCCAAATGCCCTTTTTAGCTAAGAACCGACCTTGGATTTGAGAACTTCTAAAATCAGACACTTTAAGAACTATGCCTTTTTTAATGTCGCCATTTTCATCTGGGAAGAAATCATCGAATTCCTCGCAGTGTGCATATAATCGTCGGTTAAACCCAGCAGAAAATATAATATTTCCACGGGCTTTACTGGTTGCAAATGCGCGTAGCGCCGCTAACGCATCAGAGTATTTTTCTGGTAAAAGATTATTATTATCATCGTAATTAAGCCGATCGAGCTTTGTCATAATGTTGACATCCACATAACCTGGTTTCATCGCATCGCGAAGCGCTGATTGAGCGGCGGTTTTCTCTGGCCCATCTGTCATCGCCTTCATGGCAAGGTATTGTGTGCGAAGTGGGTTATTTTGCGATAAGATTTCGAAATACTTGTTAATTTCTGAGGAGTCATCTTCAAATGATTCCTGTTTCAAAGCCGTAAATTGCGTTTCGATGATGTCGCAGACCAAATTCACGTAGGCACGAATGCGCTGCTCGCGACCATCGATATTGCCTTTTTTAGGTATTGGTTCGTATTTAAACCCATACACATTTGAATAATGAGCGCGCATTTCTTCGCATAACTCGTCGTCACCGATAGACATCACGGCAGAGATGCCGAAACGGGCTACCCGGATTGGGGAGTCAATTGTAAAGGCGGTTCCCATTACTGGAATATGCACGGAATGAATGTATGTGTCATTATTCATGGTTCTCCTAATTGTACAGTATTCATCAAGCAAACCCAAGGTCTTTGTTTTGAGGTATTAGCCCTTGATTTACACCGTAAGACACGTTATTATTTTTTCAGACATTTTCCTCTTTTTTAACTTATTCTCCTAAATTTCCACTAAAGATTGAGGTTTTCCCCATATGATGAAATTATCCAGCTTAGCCTTAGCGCAAAGTATTGCAGGAATTGGCGGTACAGGACAGACACGCCAACCCGTTCGGCCACTTATTCCAAGAGGCCTGCATGTTACTCCGTCTTTCAAACATCCGTTAATGTGGGGCGATACGTTACGCGTTACAGACCTGTCAGACCGAGACTTATTGCAAGTGGTATCTGGTAATATGGGTGAATGTAGCCCAGAATTTCGATTTCTACGCACCCTTATGGGCCTTGTTACCGAAGGCGGTGGCGCCGACCCACAAGTTCAACAGCGTACTGGCACCAACTTTTTAGTGACCCGCCAACAAGAGGTTGCCCATGGAAATTTAATGGGCGATCCTGACGCTATATTGGCACGCGCCATACCTGGATATGACCCAAAGAACGCTATTCATGCGGCCATTCGCACAACGTTAATTAAACGGCAAGAAAGCGGGGATTTACTGGGTGCTCGCTTTAGAGATTTAGTCCGCATTCCTACTATTTGGGACTTAAATGCCCATGGCGCAGGCGATATGGAAGCACTTTTAGAAGAGGCTATTATTAATAGTACAAAAGACGCTTATGGTGACACTATTCCAGGCGCATGTTATACGGCGAAATTTTTTAGTTCTCAAAATTGGATGCACGACATTGCGATCGCATTGGATATATCTGCGCGTTTAAAGGCAAAATATGGAGACGCTTTTACGATAGAATTGGCGATTTCGTTTAGCCAGCAGCCCCACTACCCTGCCACATTATATACAGAGCTATTTAAAAAATACGTTCTCTTGGCACAGGAAAAAGGCCTTGCTAGCACCACTCAAGTGTCGTTTAAAGACATGGTGGGTAGTGCCACTGAAGCGTTTTTGGTTGACCAAGTGGTAAAACCTTGTTTGGACTGGTTAAAGGCTGAAGGAATTACAATCGCTGGTATGGCCCATCACATGCACGAAACCGACAACGCCGAAGAAGTGGCGACACGACGGGAACAAGGGTTGGCGCCACGGGCCACTATCGCATCGGCTCAATTTGCGCTTGCTATAGAAGAGTCTGGTTTATTAGGTGGGCTTGTTGGTAACGTGCAACTGGATGGGATTTTTGGTGGTGACGGCCCAATCTTTCCAAGCATTGCGGAATACCAATCCATCTTTGAAGCGCACGGCCAGGATCTAGGTTTAACCGAGACCGACAAGGCGATACTAGGCCATTTACACGCGCTTGGAAACGCGCATCTTGAAGGAATTGACCCTGCAATTGCCCCTATTATTTCGGCGATTCAAGGAAAAGATTTACGCGAATTGGATGTGCCTGGCGGCGCCATTTCCAGCACCGTTTCCGCGCTTAGCGCTGTTAAAGCAAAATTAGTGGCAATGGCTGATACTCTGGGTGCTGGAAGCCCACACACCGTGCCAATGGACATATTAATGCAAATTTCGGCATTAAAAAGCGACGCAACCTTGGGAGAATCTGAACGTGATTTAGAGATTACGAAAGTCGCATTAAACTTCTTCTTTGGCGAACTTAAAGAACTTCAAGCGGATTTTGGATTTCCCTGGAAAGTTACCCCGGGCTATCAGCATTGCATGATACTGGGCATTTCGCGCTGCATGGACAAAATTGCAGGAAACCCCGTATATACGACGCTTCCCGATGGAACCGCTCAATTTTTTGCTAGTGGCCCATTTCCTGGTACGATTCGGTCAGATATTTTGGCTCGGTGCTGCTCTGTTCGGATACGCAATAATTTACCTAAGATTTGTAACGATATGGAACCAGGCGTGCGAGAACGCGTTACCGCCATACTGATGGAAAACCCTGTGGATAAAGAGGCGTGTGGAATCGCATTGCAGGATGCTCAGCTGGGCATCGATGAGACGATCATCACCAAGCTACTTTCTATAGTTGGCCCTGGAAAAGGGCAATATGAAGGAACCAAAGACACTGTTTCACCCATACTAACACCACTTCGCTTGGCATTGGGTTCACTACATTGCGCATTAGAGGCTGATTTACGTGCGATTGGCGTTAAGAACCCTTATTTATTTATTGAAGTGTTTGGTGTGAATGCCATCGGTGCAAAAGCTTACTTAGTTGAAATGGGCGTTAGTGAGGATGATTCGGCCCCCATCTTGACTGCCCTAGAAGCGGCACATGAGGGCTGCTTTCCAGACGGAACCCCACCCCTACTACAAAAGATTTTTGATATTCAAGCCACTCGCAAATATGCGTTAGAATTTACACTTTCGCAAGCATTGGCATCGAGCATAGTAGGCACAGGATGGGAAGATGCTCTGTTGCGGCCGCGCGCGCAGTTTGGTGCCATTTGGGCCCCCGATCCAAGCCAATTTGCTGTAAGGGGTGGAGGCTCCGCAGATAAGCACGACGCCAAACAGCGGTTTCGTGCTGCGGTAATGGCTGCTGAAAACCGACGTACAGGTGCAGATAAAGCGCCTGCGCAAAAAGTAGAGGTGATAGACTTCCGGAAACTTATGCATGGGGTGAACCAGATTGGAAACTTTGATTGGGTAGATGAGGCACTCACTGATTCGTATGAGGCATCCACTGATTCGTATGAGCCAGCCACCCTACGAGCAAGTCGCGTATTGGGGTATTCAACAATTGACCTCACTACAAGGCGCTTAGTCCACGCCCAAGCACATAGTCAAACAGAACGCGCTCGTAGTAGTGCCGCGCCACGAGTTGTGCGGGCTGTGAACAGAGGTGTTACAACCCCAACTCAACGGGCATTGCGTTGGGCAGCGCCACGACTTACATACCTAAAAGGTAAGTTATAGGCAATGACAGCCGTCATTTAGGGTGGTATCATTAGCGTCATGAAAATTTCAACACAAATTGAGACATGGACTCGAAATGCATTAGAGGGAAAAACACTTTCTAGCGACGATGCCACCCGTATTTTGACCGATACCACGCTAGACGTGATGGATTTAATTCATGCGGCCTACCAAGTGAGAAAAGAATACTGGGGAAAAGAAGTACGCATTCACGTATTAAATAACGCCCAGAATGGCAGTTGCCCAGAAGATTGTAGCTACTGCGTTCAAGCGAAAACAAGTGAAGCAGACATTGAAAAATACCCCGCAAAAGAAAAGAGTGAGATATTAGCAGAGGCCAAACGCGCCTATGAAAATGGCGCTCACCGCTATTGCATGGTGTATTCAGGTCGTGGGCCACGCCAAAAGCGCGTTGCCCAATTGGCGGATATTATTAAATCGGTAAAATCTGAGTACAACATTGAAGTGTGCTTGTCGCCGGGATTAATTGGGCCAGAAGACGCTAAAGTATTAGCCGATGCGGGTTTGGATCGGTTTAACCACAACTTAAACACCAGTGAATCGTATTATGAAAAAATCTGCACAACCCACACATTTGAAGACAGGCTGAATACTTTACAAGCCGTACGCAATGCTGGCATACAGATGTGCAGCGGTATGATTGTGGGGATGGGTGAAACACCAGAAGACGTGGTGGAAGTGGCGCAAAAATTGCGTGAGCTTGAAGCGGAGTCTGTGCCGGTGAATTTTTACATGCCAATTAGCGGCAATAAACTTGGTAAGCAGGCTGACCTTAACCCAGAATACTGCTTGAGGGTGCTGGCGATGTTTCGCTTTGCACACCCGAAAGCGGAACTACGTGTGGCAGCGGGGCGTGAAATGTTTTTACGTAGCATGCAGCCCTTTGCGCTAATGGCAGCAAACAGCTTGTTCATGGATGGGTATTTAAACACTGTTGGTACTAACGCGGTACAGACTTTGCGCATGATTAAAGACATGGGGTTTGAAATATCCGCGGATCAGAATATCGATGATATTTTAGAGCAAGTGAATGCCGTTGAGCGCATAAATGGCACGTCTTTAGGGCCAGAATCGATTGTATTGAAGGGCGAACAAGAGTTGCGCCCTCGCCAGAAAAGCTGCGCGTAGATTTTTTATTTAGATTTGTAAAATAAAAAACCCCCAGCCAAGTGCCGGGGGTTTTTTTTTACCATCACAAGTTAAGCAGCGACGGCGGCTTTTGCTTTCGCGTAATTTGCGGCTACTGCATTCCAATTAACCACATTCCAGAATGCGCTAACATAATCTGGACGGCGGTTTTGGTAGTTTAGGTAATATGCATGTTCCCATACATCTAAACCTAAAATAGGTGTGTTACCCTCCATAAGCGGGCTATCTTGATTGGCGGTGCTGCTTACTTCAAGTTCGCCATTACCATTCACAGATAACCAAGCCCATCCGCTACCAAAGCGCGTTGCTGCTGCTGCTGCAAACTGCTCTTTAAACGTCTCAAAGCTTCCGCAAGCTGCATTAATCGCATCGGCTAGCTCACCAGATGGGGCACCACCTGCATTCGGGCTCATTACTTTCCAAAACAAACTGTGATTTGCATGACCACCACCGTTGTTACGCACCGCGCCGCGAACGGCTTCTGGCACCGCATTTAAATCGCTGATTAGCTCTTCAATTGACTTGCTTTCAAGCGCGGTACCCTTGATTGCATCGTTCACCTTTGCAATATAAGCCGCATGGTGTTTGCTGTGATGAATTTCCATCGTGCGCGCATCAATGCTTGGCTCAAGCGCTGCGTAATCGTAATCTAATTTTGGTAATTCGTAGGCCATGATTTTCTCCTTTTTCTTTGTGTTTCAACCAGTATGAGCCCCACCTTCGCGAGGATTTCACATTATTGCGTTAAGCTGGTACTTTCTCGCGATTTTCGCCGCTTAGATACGTTTTAACACCATCTGCCGTCGCACTCATTGCCTGTTCGCCTTCTTTCCAGTTAGCTGGGCATACTTCCCCATTTTTTTCGTGGAATTGCAGCGCGTCTACCATCCGTAGAACTTCATCAACGTTGCGACCTAATGGAAGATCGTTCACAGTTTCGTGACGAACCACACCTTCTTTGTCGATTAAAAATAAACCGCGGTATGACGCAGAAACGTCTTCGCATAAAATGCCATAGTCGTTCGTGATTTGTTTATTAAAATCAGATACGATTGGGTATTGAACGCCTTGAATACCACCTTGTTCTTTTGGGGTATTTAACCAAGCTGCATGGCTAAACCAGCTGTCTACTGAGCACGCAACCACTTGGATGTTTTTTGCCTCAAACTGCGCTAATTTTGCTTGAAATGCATGCAATTCTGTTGGGCATACGAAGGTAAAATCCAATGGGTAAAACCACAGAACCGTGTACTTCCCTTTAAACTGCGATAATGTGAAATTATCTACTATTTCGCTGCCATTTATTACTGCTTTTGCACTAAAATCTGGCGCGTTTTTTCCGACTAAACTCATAATATGTCCTCCTTGTTTGTATTACGGGTCATTCCCGTATCGAAAGTATACAGGGTTTGCCACTCTAATAAAACCCCTAACTTGTATAGTTTATGCAAGTTTAAATAAATTGCAGTTCAAAGATGACAAAAGTTGCGTGATATATTAGGATAGGCCCATGGCAAATTGGGAACTCAGAACAACTGAAAATTGTGCGGGGCGGTTCTATGTGGATTCAACCTGCATCACCTGCGATACCTGCACTGGTGTAGCACCACTGTGCTTTACCCTCACCCCTACCCATGCCTACGTGTCTACTCAACCAAAAAATGCGCAAGAAGAAAAACAATGCCATGACGCGGCGCTTAGTTGCCCTGTAAATGCAATTGGGGTTCATGATGGCAACTAAACTGACACAGTTCTCCACCGAGTCCTTATTCGAGACGCTCAAACACATCAAGATTGGTGGAACAACCTGCCTCTACACCAAAGAGCGGTGTGCGGAACTTGCGCCAATTATTAACGAAATCAACCAACTGAAGGCCGAAAAAAATGCGGTGATTTTGGCACACAGCTATGTAAGCCCAGATATCATTCACGGCGTAGCAGACCACGTGGGTGACAGTTACGAATTGGCAAAAAGAGCAAAAGAAAGCGCCGCTGATACTATTGTGTTTACTGCGGTAAAATTCATGGCCGAAACTGCCAAAATTTTAAACCCCGATAAGCGCGTGCTGATGCCCAGCCAATTTAATGGCTGCAGCCTGGCAGATAGCATCACGGGGGAGCAGGTGGCAACATTGCGCGCGATTCACCCCGACCATACATTTGTGTGTTACATCAATACCACCGCAGACGTGAAAGCCAATTGCGACGTGTGCGTTACCAGCTCGAATGTGTACAAAATTATTGAAGAGATTCCGAACGATAAAATCTATTTTGTACCCGACCGATTAATGGCTAAAAATGTCATTCGCCATTTGGAAGAACGCGGCATTAAAAAGGATATAAAATACTCTGATGGCACCTGCTACGTTCATGAAACTTATGATGCAGATATGATTCATTACCTGAAAACCCAGTATGATGAATTAGAAGTGGTAAGCCACCCAGAATGCCCGGAAGACGTCATAGCGGCCAGTGATTACGTCGGCAGCACCTCTCAAATGATTAAACATGTGGTAGATACGGATAAAAAACGCTACTTTTTACTTACAGAATGTGGGCTAAGCTCTCGCCTTCAACTGGAACACCCTAAGAAAGAATTTGTGGGCAGCTGCACCATGTGCAAATATATGAAATCAAACTCACTAATCGGTATTCGTGACACCCTTAAATCACCACAACCACACGATATTGTGAATGTACCTGAAGATACGGCAAAAAAGGCCCTTGATTGTATTAATGCCATGTTTTCTTATGTGGGTTAGTTAGGGAAAGAATAAGGTTGCCATATGTAACGCGTATTGTGCAGGAGTTAATCCGCGATCTGCTGCATTCGCGATTATTGTAGGCATCATAGATTCAGGTATCTCTCCTAACGCAGCAGCCTCTGAGATTGTAGCTCTAGCGACAGCTAGCCGTGTACGATTTTCAGCTAAAATAGCAAGTAAATTATCAACGGGTATACCAAAGTCTATTCTAGGTTCCGGCGACGTATTTACCTGCTGGCTGAGTGCCAACGATTGCTCGAGTCGGTTTTGGATTGCAATGCGTCTGTAAGTCATAGCCTGAACATTAACACACATTTTTTACGTTTTTCAATGTTTTTAATAGTAAACACGGCTTACCTAAACTTGCCCTATATGTGGTAGTTCTGGTATGGTAATTGAAAATTATGTACTGATGGCACATGTCAACCTGAATAAAGTGATGGGAATTAATGGAAGGATGGGGACATTAATGGATAATGATTTCAATGCAGAGCACGGCACACAGGGTAAAAGTAATTTTGACGAATTAACTAAAGACATCATGTCTTATCTGAGAGCCAACCCTGAGGATCAATATATTCACCTAAATATGATAAACGGCAAAACTGAACGCGCCGATACCCCACCTCCGCGTAACGCTCCCCCTAAACCAGATGCGGTGCGGCAATTTACTCCCCAAGATGTAAAAACCTATTTAGACAAACATGTGGTTAAGCAGGATGACGCGAAAAAGTCGCTCGCTATCGCTATTTGTGAGCATATCAACCACGTGATGCAATCGGAAAACGACAATAGCCCATATGTGAAGCAAAATGTGCTACTTATTGGCCCAACAGGTGTGGGAAAAACATTCTTAGTGAAGCTTATCGCTGAATTTATTGGTGTGCCGTTTGTAAAAAGTGACGCCACAAAATTTACCGAAACAGGCTACCAAGGTGGTGATGTTGAAGATTTGGTTCGCCAACTGGCCCAAAAAGCAGGTGACGATGTGTCCTTAGCAGAAAAAGGCATTATTTTTTTAGATGAAATTGATAAAATCTCTGGGTCGCAAGACCGTCGGCAAAAAGATGTAAGTGGCCTAGGCGTTCAGCGCAACCTGCTTAAAATCATGGAAGAAACCGAGGTACAATTGCGACCAGCGTGGGATATGCAAGCCCAAATGAAAATGATGATGGAATTTGGACGCAAGAAAGACGCTCCCGAAACAATTAACACTAAAAATATACTATTTATTATGAGTGGTGCCTTTGTGGGCTTGGACGAAATAATCCGCCAACGCGTTGAGGGTTCTAGCATGGGTTTCGACCGCAACCAAGATAAAAAATCCAATGATGATTTGATGGTAGAGGTATGCACAAATGATTTAATTTCCTTTGGCCTAGAACATGAATTTGTCGGACGATTACCCGTGCGCACCAGTTGCAAAGAATTAAACGCTGAAGATTTATACCATGTGCTAGTGGATTCGGAATCGTCGCTACTGTACCAAACCAAACGCTACTTTAAAAATTACGGTATCAAAGTGGCATTTACTGAAGATGTGCTGAGGGAACTATCCAGGAGGGCCTATGAAGAAAAAACGGGCGCTCGAGGATTGGGTACCGTGTTTGAGACTACGTTTCGCGATTACAAATTTGAACTACCCTCTTCTTCTGTAAAACGGTTTGTTGTGGAAATGCCAATGCTATCGAAGGGCCGCGCGGCTCTTGATTCGTTGCTCGCATACCCCGAGGAGGCCCACAACCATTATGACGCCACCCTAAATAGTCGTATGGAAAACCTGTTTTCAACTGAAATTGTAGACCAAATGATAGATACCAAACCCCGCTGGGCAAATTAATGAATCCTGTTTTAGAACTAGAAGAATCCGTTAACGATGTACTGGCCAAGCGCAACCCCAACTTTGGCGGAGCAGATATCATGGCTGTTACAAAATACGCCACGTTAAAACAAATGGAACAACTTTATGCGTGTGGCCAACGCTTATTTGGTGAGAACAAGGTGCAGGATGCCCTAAAAAAAATGGATTACTTTAATTCAAAGGGCATTACCGACATAAAATGGCACTTAATTGGTCACCTACAAAGCAATAAGGCAAAAAAAGCGGTTGGTGCATTTGAATGCATTCAATCCATAGATAGCGTAAAATTATTAGAGGCTATTAACGAAGCTGCAGGTAAAATGGGCATCGTTCAAAAGGTCTATATTCAGGTCAATTTAGCCAACGATGAGGACAAGCATGGGTTTGACGTTGCCGACTTTTTAACTCAAACAAACAAATATTTCACGTTTCCAAATTGCCTTGTGGAAGGTATAATGATTATAGCTCCGCACACCTCCATTAGTCAGGTGCTACGGCCTTTCTTTAAGGATGCACGACAGTTCTTTGAAGATGTTCGGGGTCAATTTCCACAAGTAAAGACGCTTAGTATGGGCATGTCCAGTGACTATGTTTTGGCACTTGAGGAAGGTAGTAATATGGTGCGTATTGGTAGTGTGTTACTAGAATCTATGACGTGAGGAGAATCCGAATTGTTTGATGCAGTAAAAGTCTTTTTTGGATTTCAAGACGAAGAACAAGCCCCCTATCCTACTCCAAAGGTGACGGCTGCGCCTGTTAAAGAATCCCAAAATAACAAGCCCGTTATACGTAATTTTAAAGGGTCAATTGTAAAAGGTGCTGGTGGATTTCCTAGCTCAGAAATTAAAATTGAAGAACCTAGAATTTATGAAGATTCTTTGAATATTGCAATGCATTTACGCGAACAGAAACCTGTTATCGTTAATATTAAACAGTTAGATTCGACAACGGGTAAACGATTGATTGATTTTGTATGTGGCACGGCCTACGCCATAAATGGGCATATGATGAAAATCGCAGACCAAATTTTTCTTTTTACACCAGAAACCGTTTTGATTTCAGATTCAGAGCAGCGCAATGAAATGCGTATGGATTTGGGTCAATCGCAAAATGATTTAAGTCGTACGCCTATGGGTGCTTATGCCCAGGACGAAGACACGACTCAGTTCATGCAAAACGCACTTGGATAAATTCGAATCTTACCCTCCTATTGAACGACTTCGGGCCATTGTAGAGGCACTGAGAGGCCCTGGAGGCTGCCCCTGGGATCAAGAACAAACCCTGCAAAGCATTACGCCTCATATTATTGAAGAAGCGTATGAGCTAGTGGATGCCATTGAACGGAACAATACCCGTGATATTGAAGAAGAACTTGGCGATGTGCTACTGCATGTGACCATGTTGTCGCAGATGGCCTCAGAAGAGGGGCGATTTGATATGGATAGTGTCGCCGCAAAAGAAAGTGAAAAAATGATTCGCCGCCACCCCCATGTATTTGGCGATACTACCGTCGCAAACTCCGATGGTGTACTTGAAACCTGGGAAGATGTTAAATCTGTAGAAAAAAAAGAAAAAAATGAGGGGCTGTTGGATAGCGTTCCAAACGGGCTTCCGGCGCTGATGCGTGCGTTCAAACTGCAAAAGAAAGCGGCGAAAGTGGGGTTTGATTGGCCTGATGTTGAGGGGGCCTTTGATAAATTAATCGAAGAAGTTGGGGAATTGAAGGCGGAATTAACGCAATATATGGGAGAGATTCCCGATCAAGTCGGGAATGACGGAAAACCTGTCGGGAATGACGGAAATCAAGTTGGGAATGACGGATTACAGCGGGGCGACGTGAGCCCCATGAACCAGAACTACACAATTAGCGAGGACAGCGAGCGAGAGGGGGAGGCTCCGCGTAGG
>JAQBTH010000048.1 GCA_027623425.1 bacterium
AGTGCAGGCGGTGCGGGTGGATACTCGGATCGACCAAGCGGATTTTATTCTGGAGGCCCAGGTGCAGGTTGGACTGGTGTTCCAAATAACAGTGGACACTCTACAACCAAAACAGCGATTCGAGGCAATCTATTTGTGGGTGGGACAGGAAACTTACCCGGTTCTGATGGCGGATTTGGTGGTGCTGGAGCTGCAGGTACAGTAAACGATTCTAGTCCTGATGGAGCTCCATTCTCAGGTGGCGGCGGTGGATACTCTGGCGGCGCAGCTGGCTTTAATAGTGGGGACGGTGACTACCAAATGGGTGGTGGTGCTGGTTCATATATTGTAGACTCTGCATCAGACGCTACGGATGGTGGTCTAAGCGATGATACTCATGGGTATGTCATTATCACCTACACTGCCAATGGTGAGTAAAGGGATCAAGTCTTTTACGCACACACATTACCAGTAATGGATTGGTTTATTTATCGACGAATTGATAACTAAACCCAACGGTAAATAGGGCATCTACATGTTGAAACCTTGAATCGTAATCGCCAATTTCGCCTGCGGGGCCGTCACCAGTTGTTGTAACGCGCGTTTGCTTGCCTGTGCCAATACCCGAAACATAATTAAACCGAGTATTTACGAATGCGGTATAGTGACGGGATAATTCCCAACTCAATTTAAGATTTAACAACCCACCTGTTCCAACATGGTTACCTTTCGTTTTTAAACTGCTAAGACCATCTTCCCAACGGTCCACAATAGTAGCCGCACCTGCCGCAGCATTGATATCAAATAAGGTATCAAACCATACTGTTCTGGCAAACCCAACCTCAATATAAGGAAATTGAATATTCGCGTGGTATGCCACCCATTCGTTTCCTGTAACAGAGGTGGAAGTACCGCCAGTGGTTTGGGTAAATTCATCTGAAAATGCATATATATCTTGATACATATATCCGACACCCATGTAGAGTTGTTTTTTTCCGTTTTCTTTATACTCCGAATTGATGAAATAATAACGAAATTTTGGCTCTACTCGAATCACTTCATTTCGTTCTGAATCTGATGCAATCACTGTGGTCACTTCACCTGCGTCATCATACACAGATTGCTCAATCGGCCCCGTATTGCTTTGCATCGTTTTTCCTAAGTCTAATATAAGATGTGTGTTTCGGGTTAATCGATTGGTGGAACGTATAGTTGCAAATAGAGTATTAAACGATAGTTTCAACTCATCATTTGGAAACGGCAATAGTTCTTCTGAAATGCCATCTGCTAGCTCTAGCACATCACCATATTCAAGTAATGTTTCGCCTGACATATAACCGATATCTAGTTCTATTTCAAATGGAGAATACGCTGGAGTTTGGTCATAAAAACCGACTGCATACCCGCTATGTGCGCAGCACATGATGCCGAGCAACGCCATTCCAATAGTTATCCTTAATTTTTCCATTGATACCCTCTCACTACTACTTATCGAGCAAAGACATGGAATTGTTTAGTCGGATAATAGGCTATTTAAGTTGAAGCGGATAATTGGTCATAATGGTTTTCAACTCAGCATAATTGATATTGTGATGCACGCCACCTAACAGATCCTCTTTCGGTCGCAAAAAAATTAGATGTTCAATTTCTTGCCATTCGCGCTCATAGTTTGCAAATATGTTCACATCTCGAACATGCTTTTCAGGATTGTAGCTTTGTTCCATTTGTAACACCCTCCTATGTTAGTCTGTATACTAAGTAGGAGCATGTTTTATGCCAAGCTTGAATGGAGGTTGGAAATGGAAAAATCCGTATTGGTCATTGGAGGAACAGGTTTTATTGGTTCGGCGCTAGCATGCCATTTAAGCGACCTTGGGCATCGCGTGACCATATGGAAGCGGAGTCAATCTCCAATTGATTCGACTAATCCAGAATTCATACGCGCGCTTAGCCATAGTGACGTTGTGATTAATTTGGCTGGCTCACCGCTTATAAAGCGATGGAGTGGCCGTATACGAAAACAAGCATGGCTAAGCCGTGTTGGAGTGACGCACACTCTTGTTGAGTCCATTAAAAAATGCCCAAAGAACAAGCGGCCGACTCAGTTGATCAATGGGTCTGCAATCGGTTACTTCAATCGCGTTTTACACCCTGTAACAAACATACACGATGCACCTGGGGATGGCTTTCTGGCTGACATCTGCGTGGCATGGGAAGCCGCGGCGAATAAGGCTGTTGCACTAGGTTTAAACGTCTCCATCATCAGAATTGGCGTGGTACTAGGTAAAAATGGGGGAATTCTGAAACAACTTTTACCTATTTTTAAAATGGGAATGGGGGGACATGTGGGAAGTGGACTACAAGGCTTTGCTTGGATACATCTTACTGATCTTTGCCGGCTCGTTTCACAAGAGATGCAAAGCACCACAAGCCGAGTGATCCACGCTCATGTGCCAGTCACCTGCGACTATCGCCAGTTTTGCCAAACACTGGCCACGGCTCTCAAACGCCGTTCGTGGCTGCATGTGCCTGAATATGCCGTTCGTATCGCACTAGGTGAGGCTGCAGACATTTTAGTAGGATCACCCTATTTTCGGCTGAACCCAGCACCAGGATTTAAGTTCGAACACCCAGAGCTTGGCGAGTCGCTAGACGGGCTTATGCGCTAGATGGCTTAGGACGTGTAAGCCCGATGCTCACGATATTGCTGGCGTCTTTACGCTCGTAATGGAGTGACTGACTAAGAGATTTCACCAGATGAATTCCTAGTCCTCCGATTTGGCGATCGTCTAAACTATCGTCGTCTTCGTCCTTTTCCACTGCCGTAGGATCGAAGGGCACACCATCGTCACTAATCACCAACTGTAATTTTGTATTTGATAATGTCATTTTCAAAGAAATTTGGTGGAGGTTGTGGTCTCGGTATGCATAATAAATCGTATTTGTAAGCAACTCTTCTAAAATTAAATTTGCATCCATTACCAATTTATTTGGCAATTCATGCGCCTGCCCAAAGTGCTGCAAAATATACTGCAATTTCTTTAGTTCATTTACATTGTTATCAAAATGCACACTTAGCTCTGTTTGCTCAAAAACGGACTTCGATTTCCAATGCAATATAAGAAGCGTGATGTCGTCTTGCAACTCACCGCCAATAAATTGCTGCACATCCTCAACTATATCCTTGCATAACGAGCGCGCTAAATGTTGCGTATTTTGCTCTAAAAACAGCCGTGACAGCCGTTGTGTTCCGTAGGCTGAGTTATCGGCATTCTTAGCATCTAAAATACCATCAGTAACGGCACATATAAGATCATTTTGTTGAAGTTTAAATGAATGGGTTTGGTAAAAGAATCGTGGTTCCATCCCCATTGCCACACCATTGGTTAGCGATAATTCTTTAATTTGAGTGCCGCGCGCGATTAGAGGTGCTATACGGCCCGCATTACTGTATTCCAGCTCGCCAGTTAAGCAATTTAGCTTGCCAAAGAACACGCTTACAAAGTGGTTCTCTGGGCTATTAATAGACACTTGCCGATTGACCAAGGTCATAATTTCCGAGACATTTGTTTCGCGTTTCGCAATGGATTGAAACAAGGTCATGGTTTGGGTCATTAACATGGCTGCCGGAACGCCTGATCCAGACACGTCACCAACAATGAAACAGAGGGAATTTTTATCGGCATAAAAACAATCATAAAAATCGCCACCCACAGATTTTGCAGGAATCATGCGCCCTGCCACTTCAAACATATCCTGCTTATTAAGCTCGCTTAAATCACTTAACATACTTTGCTGAATCGCATTTGCAACAACTAGTTCTGACTCGATTTTTTCTTTCGCAAGTGTGGTTACTTTTAATTCGTGAATATACCCGATTAGTTGGTCTTCTAAATTCCCAAAAGACAGGGCTAATTGACCGATTTCATCTTGCGCTTTTCCCGTAATAGTTTCCACCATGCTTCGAAATGGAACACGGTCTTTAAATTCGCTTCTAGCCAACACACGCGCATATTCAGTTAAGGTTCGAAGTGGCTTTGAAATACGCCTCGCGCCAACAAACAAGAGGGCGCTAACACCAAAAAAGAGGGCGATAATGACGGATAGGATTTTAGCTAATGACACATTTATTTGATGGGCGATCACGCTAAGGTCCATACCCACTATCACCACACCGAGCTCGCCAGACAATATGGGGGAAATGGCTTCTAACACCGTGTGATTATCCACAAGTGTTGACCTTGAAAAACTTTTCGTTCTTAAATTTAGTTGATCATAACTTTTGCTTAGATAATGGGGAATTGCAGGTGAAAATGTATGAGCCAGCGCCTCACCCTTCTCATTTCGAATGATAATATAGTGCACGCCTGCTATGGCTTTCATTTGATTTAACTGTTCTTGCACCCTCCCTAAATCGTTCCAGGCGTTGGATAGCCCTAGTTCATCGGATAAGGTTTCCGCGATAGCCAAGGATTTACTTTTATATTCGGCTTCTAAGTTTTGTTTTAATACCACAGAAAAAACAATACTTACCGAGGCGCTTAGGAGCAAAAACAATGCCACCATTGCCACCAAAAGCCGGGTAAATAAGGGACGTTTTACTTTTTCCGCCATGATGACCAATCCTCCACGCTTGTGTATTCCCCTTTAACAACTGTACCAAAATAAACATGCCCCAATGCCGCTTTTCCATCCTCTACACTTAGGTCATCGCTTAATCCGATATTATATGGGGTCGCACTGAGTGCCATATCTCTGAACGACTCGCCTCTCTTTTGCTTTTGTTGCAATAAATACACGGTATATTTTGCGGCTAAAAAACCCTCAAACCCCACTACAGTTGGTTGTGCATTTGGTAAATAGTCCGACATAAATTGCACATAGTGGTTCGCCGCAGGCTCATTCGAATTTAATAACGGCACCACGGATGTTTGCAATAAATATTTTGTAATATCACCACCTGTTTTATCGGAATAGGCTTGCAACAATCCTAATAAATTTTCCGGGCCTACAAATGAAATATTTAAAACTGGGATTGTCGTATTCTCGCCTCTTAAATCGCGAATAAAACCCGCACTAGCCTGGTAAGATCCTATGCTGATAACAACATCTGGTTTACCGGCCAAAATAGTTTTCACATGGGGTTGAAATGGGGTTTCAAATGTCGTGTTTCTCGGGTAGGTGGCCTCTCCTACTAAGGCGATTCCTTTTTTATCAAGAATTTTTCGAATGCTCGCCCATCCCGATCGGCCATAGGCATCGTTTTGATAAAATACTGAAAATCGCGTATACCCAAGCCCTAATAATTTCGAAATCCCCGCCTCAAGCTCGTCGCTATACGAAGCGCGCAAATGTAAAAAATAGGGGTTATTGCGTGCTGATCGGAAAGACGAGGCCCCTGAAAAGGGAAACAAGATAATACGCTTTTCTGCGTCTTTTTTAACCAAGGGAAGCACTCTGGTGATGGTTGGCGTGCCCACATAACCAAACAGGTGATTCACGGATTTATCATTTAGAAATGAAATTGTATTTTCCACTGTTTTAAAAGGCAAATAACCATCGTCTTTCACATTATATACAATGTGTTTTTGATCTATGCCGCCCCTATTGTTTACTAGATTAAAATAGGCGTTTGCAGAATCAGTATATTGCTTACCAATTTCAGAATTTGGCCCCGACAATGGCACCGATCCGGCTAATTTTATGGGTGATACAGCAGCAAAAACGGGATGGGCAATGTCCACTGCTAAAAGCATCATCAGAATAACGGCGATAACTAGGGACTTTGTTTTCATGCTAAATGTAATGCTATATTATTAATGCATTATGATCAATTCAATTGATGTTAATTCACTACTACATCGGGAACATCGTCACCAATTTTTGAGCGACCCCGTTCACAGCATGTCAGAAATAGGCAATCCATTTTCGGATATGTTTGATTCTGAAGATAGTGCCTTTTGCATTTCCCACCATTGGGACGATAAAACCGCGTTTCGATTCCGATTGGCTGCCACGCCTGAGAGCTTGAATTTAGAGCTTGGTAAAAACCAGAAAAAAAGCACGTATTATTTTACTTTTTCAACTCAATTCCTGGAAATTGATGGGCGTCGTGCTGAATCCGATGACTTTAAACGTTTTTACGCCCATTTATCCCATTTGCAAACCTTTGTAACCGAACATGGCGCAAAGGTGTTTGATGGTGATAATGAGATATCGGATTCTAATTTAGCTCAGAAAATTGTGGTGCAATTCATGTCTCATTTGACTCAGTTTTGCGCGGCCCTTTCCAATGGCATTAATGAAAGCCGCCAAACTTCGCCAATGATCGCTAAACTTTGTCTTGCTGTAAAATCAGTCATCTTCACCATATTAAACGGCAGATCTGAGCACGCCTACATTAGCAACGCGGCATCAAAACACAAACAAGACACCACCCTTTTTGCTTATGTCGTTACACTTATGAAATTACTATTTGTTGAAAAAAGTAGTGTTCAAAAAACAAAAGTTAAGGTGCAACCTAGTATGCAGGTCGCCACAATGAACAACACGGCTATGAGTCAATCTGGTGTGGAATGGTTTATGGAAAAACTCGAGCTGCACCTTACACAGGTTAAAGAAAAGAAGGCCACATTATTTTACGCAACAGATAAGTCGTCGTAAGCCTCTTGAACCGTTAATCTATGTTGCGGGTCTTTTATCAGTAATCCGGAAATCACACCACGCAATTTTTCATCGGTGATCACACTAAGATCGGGCTCACTTGTGCGTACAATCCCCTGGCATTCCCATGAATTCTCTATATCTGACAATCCCATTGGGCGCTTTCCTACGGCCATCTCATACAGTGTAATCCCCAATGCCCATGCATCGGCCTTTGCGGCGCTGTGGGTGTCACTTCTTTTTGCTTTATCGTGCACTTCCGGAGCTAAATAGGCGGCAGTTCCATCAAACCCCTTTACCTGATCTTTGCGACTGGCTAGACCAAAATCAATTAAATGCAGATGGCCTTTCTGATCTACAATCATATTATCTAACTTAATGTCTCTGTGAAAAATATTATGGGCATGCAAGTCACTAAACATGCGTAATGCTTCAAGTGACTTATCGCGAATTTCGGATTGTCTTGTCGCTGCATCTAACTGTTGAAGTGTTTCAAAGTAATGGGTGTCAATTTTAATAAGAGGCAGAAACACATACACCGTGTCGCCGCCTTTGGCATCTTTTGTAAGTAAATAATCTGTGATTGGCACCACCCCTGGCGTTTCGCTTGCCGCATCTTGCAACTTAATTTCGGAATAGACCTCTTCTAGGCTGGCACTGTTTAAACTTGTTTCAGAATCTAGTTTAATCTTTTTTACCGCTAGCAGTTCTCCTGTGTTTAAATCGCGAGCAAGTCGCACCTTGCCACCACCACCCTCACCCACAATGAGTTTTGCACCCTTTTCGGTAATTTCTTTCGTGAAATGCCCCACGCCAAGAGTGACCGCCTCACGTTCGGACACGGTGTTTAGAAGCTCAAACGAACTGCCTTTTACCCCTGTTAATGCCGTATGCGGCGCGCCAATATATTGTTTTTTATCACGGCGTACGCCCAACAAACCATTTCTTATGCGACTTTCAACAATCGGTTTCTTTAATTCCTTAATACGACTTTGAAAGAACTCGGCTTGCTGGCGTGTCTGTGATACAATCCCTGAAAGACGTTTGGAATGGGCCACTTTTCGCCCACTCGCCACACGCTTTGCCATTCCATTTTCGATGCGTTCACAGGCCTGTGCCATTGATTTTGCTATGCCGTCTAAACGACCTGGATCATCCAGTGTAACGGATTCAATTAATGAAAGATTTCTCGAGATTTCTTTAATGGCTCGTGCCGCAGCACCTTTTACTAAGCCCGACTCAATTTTTTGCAAGCGACTCTCATCAATCACATGAAAACCAAGGGATTTTAAATTTTGCACATCTGTACCCAATAAGGCGGACTGCTTTTCTAGTGCCTCTGTGGGTGCTCCAGTTTCGGCACGCACCTGCTCACCCGAACTTAAACGGGCCTTCGCAGCGGCTCTAGATTTTAAAAGGTCTAAACGAGCATCAGTTTCAGTGGTTAATTTATGGATGGCCTTTTGACGTGATTTGGGATGATGAACGGCAAATTCAGCAATTTTTTCTTTGATGCCCTTTAGCGCATCCAGCTCTGCGGCTTCATTTCCACTTGTTTCGGTTAATGTATAGGCCTCTACGGCAGAATCTAGCGCTTTTAATCGGGTTTGGCGCCAATTGAATAACTGATAACTATCGGATTTCCACGTTATTGCGGCCTGAATTTTATCTAAGGCCTCTGGGATTCGTGTATGAACATCTGCTGGTGTTGCCACCTGAATATCCTGACCGGACATGGATTCGGCGATTTCAGAATCTAAACTTGCCATCAGATCCAACACAACCTCGTGGGTATTATCTGATTCATGATTGCCTGCAACTTCTGTAACCTGGTATTTTCCTGCGCTTGCACTTATGTGTGGTGATTGCATTTTGATCAAATCCCTTTCATTTATAATCTGTTTTAATCCTTATCGATACTTAAACCAACAGAGGAATGTAAAAGTTCCCGAAATAGTTCTGAATGTAAAATTAACGAGGCTCCTTGTCTAATATTACACCAAGTGGTTGATATTGATACGCCTATTTCAACAGATTTATACACCATATGGTTGAGTGCGCCAAATATACTCCTCCTGGTTTAACTTTCATTTTTCACCCGTTTGGCCGATGGTGTTAGTGCCCAAAATTTGGCACACTGCCTTATGAAACGAAATCAATCCCCAACAATGACTATCTTCCCACGACTCGCTTCACATGCTTTCTTCACCCGCCACGCGCGGTAAACCTCACAAAATTAGACGGTCTCAATCGAGGCCGTCTACTTCATTTTATGGGGTTTTCCCTCCAGCGGGCTTAGCCCTACCCAAGAGGGGTGAGTTTTCTATAACGATCTTAATTTTAGAGGGATGAGAAAAGTAGGAGCTCAAGGCCTTCGGAGACAAAATCCCGGAGCTTAGTTAAAGCTAAGTGAGGACAGTTTTTCGAAAATGAAACGCAGATATCCTACCTTTCTCACTCCTCTAGTGTGTGATTTGTCGGTACTTAACCTTACCACCCATTGTAAAGTTTAATTTGTGCGTCATGACAAAGGCTGCCGGGTCGGTTTCCAAAACTACTTCTTTTATTTTGTGCACCTCAATGCGATTGGCGATGCACATTAATACGCGTTGCTCTTTATTTAATAAGCCTGACGTGGCATGCAATAGCGTTACGCCCAAATGAAGATCATGTATTAGTTTTTGACGCAAGTCTTCGACTTCATTGCTAACGATCATTAAGCCCACTTGTTCTTCGAGGCCATACACAATAAAATCCACGGATTTCGACGCTGCGAGATAGGTGATGATCGAATACAATACGGATTCAATGCTTAAGTAAAATGCCGCCACGCTAAATATACCGATATTCATAATGAGAATGATATCGCCAACGGGAAACCCTGTTCGACGGCTGGCAAGCATGGCTAAAATTTCAGTGCCGTCCAAAACCGACGCGCCGCGCATGGCAAGCCCAATACCCGCGCCAAGGCTAACACCGCCAAAAATAGCGGCAAGAAGGCGATCTGTTGTAATAACAGGCAAATGGGTAAAGTGCACAACGAAGGCCAGCCCAGCGATGGTGATGGCGCTTGTGAGCGCAAAACGTGGAGAGATCACAATAACACCAGCGATAACGAAGGGCGCATTAATTAATAATAGGAATAACCACAGCGGTTGGCCCGTGATTTGAGATAACAATAGTGAAACACCCGTAATGCCACCGTCGATTAAACCGCTTGGAACGATAAAGCTTTCCAGACCTAGCGTGGCAAGGGCGATTCCTAGCACTGAATACATTAAAACCTTTATAAACGACATCATTGATAAAGTGTACACTAAATTTTGGATTTTTTATTTGTTACTTTTTTACACACCCTACCATTCTAATCTTCGTCTGGTCTTCGTCTGGCATGCATTGTGGCACCCAGTGCGTGCTCAATTGAACGGTATGGCACCAATATTGCACTATACCCAATACATGCAATACACAATTAAAATGCCCCGTATTGAAGATGGAAAAGCAATGTGGGCAATCGCTAGAGACACAAACGTTTTAGATACGAATTCACCGTATGCTTATCTTTTGGCTTGCACTCATTTTAAGGCCACTAGCGCCGTTGCACTTAAGGATGGTGAGGTGGTGGGATTCACAATGGCCTATACCCTGCCCGATTCGCCTGAACGGCTTTTTGTGTGGCAAATTGGTGTACATCCTGCCCATCATGGGAACGGAATTGGACTTTCCATGCTGATTCACCTTGTGACACGGGAAAACTGTTCCCATATTACACACTTAGACGCCACGATATCCCCAGAAAACACGCCAAGTAACAATTTATTCAAAAAACTGGCCACCGTGTTAGACACCATCATTTCAAATGAACCCTACTTTAACCAACACCACTTCCCCAGTGGCAATCAAATTGAACACTACATTTCAGTTGGTCCCATTAAAAATAAAACAAAGGAGGAAATAATATGACCACACAGACACAACAAACAGAGACGATTGAATCAGAGGTGAGAGGATACTGCCGTTCATTCCCAACCACCTTCACAAAGGCCAAGGGGTCTATCATGTACAACAAGGCAAACAAGGAATATGTTGATTTTTTTGCAGGGGCAGGCGCACTAAACTACGGCCATAACCACCCTCGCATGAAAAAAGCGTTGATTGCTCATTTAACAGACAACGGACTGATTCACAGCATGGATATGGACAACACAGTAAAGAATAATTTTCTTTCCAAATTTAAAAGTGTAATTTTAGAACCTAGAAACCTTGATTACCGGGTGCAATTTTGTGGCCCGACTGGCACAAACGCGGTTGAAGCGGCCATTCGCTTAGCGCGCAAAGTCACTGGTCGTTCACTAGTGATGGGCTTTACAAATGGGTATCACGGCATGACGCAGGGAGCTCTATCTTTAACTGCAAATTCCTACTATCGCGACACAAGCTCTGTGCTGCAAAACAACACAGGATTTCTTCCATATGATGGGTACATGGGAGCCGGAGTGGACACGCTGGAGTATATAGATAAATTATTCACTGACCCCTCTAGTGGAACGGATAAGCCAGCAGCTATTATTTTAGAGACCATTCAGGGTGAAGGGGGTATTAACGTTGCCTCTACGGAGTGGTTACAAGGGTTACGCAAACTCACAGAAAAACACGGCATATTAATGATTGTGGATGATATTCAGGTTGGCTGTGGCCGAAGTGGCTCATTTTTCAGCTTTGAAGAAGCAGGCATTGTGCCGGATATGGTATTGCTTTCAAAGTCCCTAGGTGGGTGTGGCTTGCCACTTGCTGTGGTACTACTAAAACCCGAATTGGATCAGTGGAAACCCGGTGAGTATAATGGCACATTTAGAGCGAACTCTCTGTCATTGATTGCCGCGACTGAAGCCCTTTCGTTTTGGGAAGATGAAAAACTAGCTATAGAAATTGCATCAAAATCGCGAAAAATACGAGTGGCCCTGCAACGCATTACAATTCAACATACCTCGCACGTGAAAATGCTTCGTGGTGAAGGGTTGGTATTTGGGATGGAATTTTATGACCCAAAATTAGCCGAAAAAGTGCAAAAGCACGCCTTTCAAAACGGATTAATCATTGAAACCGCTGGTAGTACAGGCCAAGTCATTAAGTTTTTACCTGCGCTAACTATCGATGCGGATGTGTTGCAAAAAGGCCTCGATTTGTTTAAGAACAGCATTGATTACGTGATTAAAATGCAAACCACACCTGAAACCCCAGCAACTCAGTTTGCGTCGCGACTTTCAGGCGTATCAAAATGATCATTCGGTCGCTAGAGGAGATTGATAGCAGCGATCGGGATGTCAAAACGTCAGACTGGCGTAGCATGCGATTACTACTTGAAAATGACAATATGGGGTTTTCGCTGCATGTCACAAAAATTCCTGCGGGTCGTGAGTTAAACCTGCACTACAAGAACCATCTTGAAGCGGTCTATTGCACGTCGGGTAAAGCAGAGGTGTTGGATAAGGCGACAGGCGCCACACACACCATTGTGCCAGGCACAGTGTATGCGCTTGATCAGAATGACGAACACCGATTAAGCGCAATCGAAAACTGCGAGTTTGTCTGCGTCTTTAACCCACCGCTTACGGGCAAAGAAGTTCATGATGAGTCGGGTGCCTACCCGATCCTTTCCCATGATACTCACTAGTTTTCTCGCGTTTCTAATATTAATGACTGGTGTAGGGGTGTATTCTGCACGTTTTAGCCAAGGAACAACGGAAGATTACATTGTGGCAGGTCGCGATATTGGCCCTATTCCAACGGCATTATCTGCGGTTTCAACCTGCCATAGTGGCTTTATGTTTGTAGGCATGATCGGTTACACCTATGCCACCGGCATTTCAGCGGCTTGGCTAGTTGTGGCATGGATGATTGGTGATTATATTGCCTGGAAACTCATACATCCGCGCCTACGTGCAAAATCCGAATCCCGCAACACACTGACTATTTCAGATTTCATTACATCCCATTTAAATGGAAACTCTCGCAAATTGGTTCGTGTGGTTTCTGCAGGCCTAATTCTTGCTTTTCTGTCGGTATACGCCGCAGCCCAACTTACTGCTGGTTCCAAAGCCCTTAGTGTGATGTTGGATTGGCCTGTGTATACGGGTGTGATTGTAGGGGCCGTCATTGTGGGCGCGTATAGTTTTTCGGGGGGCCTTCGGGCATCGATTTGGACCGATGTGGTGCAATCCATCATCATGGTGGTATCCATGCTTTTATTACTAACGGTGTCATTGATTGAAATAGGTGGATTTTCTGCCTTATTTAACGCCCTTCGCAGCATCGACCCCACATTATTAAACGTATTCCCTACGGACGCACGCTATGGTTTTCTTTTATTCTTTTTGGGCTGGGTAACCTTTGGTTTTGGGGTGATTGGTCAGCCTCACATTATGGTGAGACCCATGTCAATTTCAACCTCTGGCAACATGAAACACGCACGACGGATGTATTTTTCCTGGTACCTTATTTTTTCACTGGCCTCACTTGGCGTTGGCCTAAGCGCTCGCGTGTTACTACCTGGGTTAATTGGCATAGACGCCGAACTGGCCTTGCCACAACTGGCCTCAACCTTGTTACCTAGTGTGTTAGTGGGCGCACTATTAGCAGGGTTATTTTCTGCCACGATTTCCACTGCTGATTCCCAAATACTGTGTTGTTCGTCGGCCTTTACCCAAGATATTCTACCGGAAAAACATGCGCATAAATTATGGTGGTCGAAAGCGGCAACACTACTGACCATGGTGGCCGTTACACTCGTGGCATTATTTGGAAGCAATAGTGTTTACGTACTGGTCATTCTATCCTGGTCTGGCTTAGCCGCCGTGTTGGGGCCTGCAATACTGTTGTCGTGCTATTCAGTACGATTTAGCGCGCGATTGCTATTATCAACGATGGGGATTGGACTTGTAAGTGTGATTTTATGGGCCCACATCTGGGAATTATCTGGCGCCATAAACGAAACCTTGCCTGCGTTTGTCGCTGTATCTATTTTTGTTTTAATCGCCCTATTTTTAATTCGCAGGAGACGCGCATCATGATGCTACAACTTGGACTCGCTTTTTTC
>JAQBTH010000049.1 GCA_027623425.1 bacterium
TGTGCCAAAAATTGTTTCTTTAATTCTGAGGTACTAACGTGGGTGTAGCGTTGGGTGGTAGTAATGCTTTCGTGGCCCAATAATTGTTGAACAACTCGTAACCCTGCCCCACCATTCATTAAATCCGTGGCAAACGTGTGACGAATGGCATGGGGCGTGATGGTGTCTGGCAAACCCGCTCGTGAAACGTACTTTGTAATAATGCTATGCATCGCCGCACGCGTGAGGGCCTTTCCCCGTGACGATAAGAAGAGCGTGTCGCCCGTCCATTCTCGTGCCAACTGGCCGCGTTCGTTTGCCAAATAGTTATCTAGGGCCAGCTTGGCTTGTTTCCCAATGGGCACTAGTCGCTCTTTATTTCCTTTCCCAATCACACTTAAGCGTTGGCCGCGAATACGATTTAGGGTTAAATTTGGCAATTCACTAATGCGTAATCCACAGGCATAACACAATTCCAAAATGGCTTTATCACGAAACGGATACTTATCAAGTGCACAGGGGGAATTTAATAAATGGGCCATATCGTCCTTGTGAATGACATGCGGCAAATACCGCTCTTGTTTTGGTGAACTGCCCAAGGTTTCAGGCTCCCAAGAAATAGAGCCTTCCCGATATAAGAACCGGCAAAACTGTTGCACGCTAGATAGTTTGCGTGAAATGGAATTGGCCTTAAATCCGCGATCATATAAAAATTGTGAAAAGGCAGACACCGTTTTTGGGCTTAATCGTTTCGCCTGTAAAAACGCGATGAATTGCACTAGGTCACTACTCGTGGCCTCAATTGTATTACGAGCAAGCCCACGTTCTTGGCGAACATAGTCTATAAACTGATTTTTCATGTGTTTTAAATCCATCCATTTAACCTACTTATTTAAATACGCTTTTGCCATCAAAAAAGCCACAATGGTTTTTCCATCGCGAATTTTACCCGACACAATTAATTCATTTAAGTCGTCCCAAGTTACAATTACCGTTTCGATTCGTTCATCCTCGTCAAAGTCAGTATCACCCAAGCTTAAGTCTTCTGCCAGGTAGAAATGCATAAACTCATCACAAAATCCGGGTGTTAAATAGGCACCTAATAACGGCGTCATTTTACCTGCGATATACCCTGTTTCCTCTTGTAGTTCCCGCAATGCGGCTGCGGTTGTGTCTTCGCCAGGGTCAATTATTCCTGCTGGTGCTTCTAACATAATTTCATCTACTGCACGCCGGTATTGGTAGATTAAGGCCACTCGCCCATCGTCAAACACGGGTAAGATAACGGCGGCTGGTGCGTGCTCTACGATTTCTCTTGTGGCGATACTGCCATCGGCAAGGCGAACGGTGTCTTTGCGAAGATTTACGATTCTACCCTCATAATACCGGTCTGATTTTATCCCAATTTCTTTAAGATGATCCATCTTAATATTTCAGCCAATACACTAGGGTGCACGCCCATTCGGTTAGCACAGTCTGCACATTTTCGTAGTCTCGCCACCAAAACTTTGGGTCTATGCCGTCGGGCGCCGCGACCATAGAGAGTTTAATGCCACTGTCTTTAAAAACGCGATTAAACACCCTCCACGATCGTCTGGTATGAAACCCCGATGTTACAATGATAAGGCGCTCTGGTCGTTCGTTTAGGGGTAATTTCTTGATGTATTTCAACGTTGTTGTTGCGTTCCCATAGGTACTTTTCGAGTCTGGGATCTGTGTGATAACTGCTCTGGAAATTCCCATAGAATGGGCGTAATTTGCCATTAACTGAGTGTATGAGGTGCGATACAACACACCGCCACCCACGACCCAAATTTTGGGTGCCATTTCTTTATCCAAAAGTTCAATGGCTTTATCCATACGGCTTCCTGTTGACCCCGAAAGCACCACAATCACATCCGCGGCTTCGGTTGGCATAACCGCGTTATTTAAGAACGTCGCAGCGCTATTGATCCATATCAAGAAAAGCAAGCCGACGAACAGCACACATGCCAAAAATAGGGATGGAATGGATAGGGAACGTTTCATACTTAAAATTCTACCATAACTCAGTAGCTGGTGAAGATGGTATATGTTACAATGCACTCACACAAATTTTACTACTTAAGGGAACCGCATTTTGAGTACGTACCAAGAACTACACGATAAAATCTCATCAAAAAATGCCGTACTTGGTGTGATTGGCCTTGGCTATGTTGGGCTTCCACTTGCTGTCGAATTTGCTCACGTGGGCGTCACCGTTATCGGTTTTGATGTGGATGAGAAAAAAGTATCGCAAATTAATCGCGGTGAAAGCTATATTCAAGATATTAAATCAGATGTATTAAAACCGGAAGTCGATGCAGGCCGAATTTGCGCGACATCTGACTTTTCACGTTTACAAGAGGCCGATGTTATTAGCATTTGCGTGCCCACTCCTTTGCGAAAAACAAAAGACCCCGATATGAGTTACATCTTCAAAGCCGTTAATTCGATTAAAGGTGAGTTACGCAAAGGGCAGTTGGTTATTTTAGAAAGCACCACCTATCCTGGTACTACCGATGAAATGGTTTTACCTATGCTTGAAGAAACAGGATTAAAAGTGGGCAAGGACTTCTTCTTATCATTTTCACCAGAGCGTGTGGACCCAGGAAATGCCATCTACACCACTAAAAACACTCCTAAAGTCATTGGTGGTATTACGCAAGAGTGCACCACACTCACTCAAATCATGTATGCCCATGCAATTGATAATTTAGTATTGGTAAGTAGCCCAATAAGCGCTGAAATGGTGAAGCTTTATGAAAACACATTTCGCGCTGTTAATATTGCCATGGCTAATGAAATGGTTTTAATGTGTGATAAATTAGGCGTCGATGTATGGGAAGTGATTGATGCGGCGGCAACAAAGCCCTTTGGGTTTATGCCATTTTACCCTGGCCCTGGGCTTGGTGGACACTGCATTCCTATTGACCCGCACTACTTGTCGTGGAAATTGAAAACACTCGATTATGACGCGCGATTTATTTCCTTAGCAGGCGATATCAATAGTGGCATGCCTCAGTACGTGGCGGATAAAACCGTGCTTGCGCTGAATAGCGATGGCAAGGCAACAAAGGGTGCTAGCGTGCTTATTTTAGGTGTTGCATACAAACCAAATATTAATGATTTACGTGAAAGCCCGGCCTTGGATATTATGAGCAAACTACTTAGCTTGGGCGCAAAGGTGCAGTTTCAAGACGACTTAAACCCGAATATGCGTTTAGATGGCGTAGACCATAAATCCGTTGCATTTGACACTGCGACCTTAGCAAGCGCAGATGTGGTGTTAATTTTAGCCAATCACTCTTATATGGATATTCAAACCATTGTTCAGCATTCAACGCTTATCATTGACGCTCGAAATGCCACTAAAGGCATACGTGCCAACCACATACACAAACTATAAGTTTGAATTTAAACGATGGAGCTTATCGCCTCTATATAACTGTCTTCTCGGCCATTACGCTCCTCAGCAACGGGATGTGCACCGTTAGTAGCCAGTGTATCTGATGCATCCTGTACGCCGTCTTCATCTGGTATTGAGTTATGCAATTGATCATGGACCAATTGAGGCACTTCAGTCAGCCCGGCTTTCAATATCCCAGAAGCGAGTCGCAATCGTTCCACCGGGCTAAGCGCATCTAAATCTTTATGTGCTAAATGATACTTCAGTAAATAGTCTAATATTGAGCGGTATAAATGCATGCATGATTCAGGGTATTCCAAGATTGTTGGATCAATTTGAATCGCGACATGATCGGGATCATCTTCTTGGGGTTGAGAAAGTGTCCTTTGGATTTCTGGCCGTACTATATCCCCATTTTTTTCGAGAATCCCTATCTGACTAGCAAGCAGGCGCATCTCTGGATCAGTTAGAGCTGTATGGCTAGTATAGTCAAATAGAGCCGGAATTTGAAAGTAGGTAGAGGGACGCTCTTGCCCGTTAATAGTAACGCTAGTGCGTCTAGCTAGAAGTTGTTCAGCAACCCATTCAACCGTATGCTTAAATCCCCCCTTTCCAGGAGAATGTTGCTCTTCAAATGCTGGGTAGCTCGGCTCACCATTTCCAACCACAACCGGCCAAAGCAATTCTTTTAAGGCTAATTTATGTTCATCTGATAATTGGGCAAGCCGCCTTGAATGCACTAGTACTAGTGCTTCTGCTAAGATTTTAAACGCATGCCGCCCCATGGCATTATACTCCAGTGCCTCAAAATGAGTATTGGAGTACAGATTAAGCATATTTCCAACTCCAAGCGATATACCTGTTCCAATAAATGCGGCCCCTACCTTTAATAGCCACTTAGGGCCTTCGAAAATCAAACCAAACCCAGACGTAGCGGACCCCACTGAAATCAAACAATTAACGATGATTTTCCAAAAATACTCATCTCGTATCATCTCTCTAAATAATGCGTACTCAGGGTCCCTTTTATTCAGTTCCTTTAAATTCTCCCGTGCAATATGTAATTCATAAGACTCTCCACCTGTTCCAATAGAGACCCCAATCAGTCCGGCGCCACCTAAACTATGCACTATATGTTCGTCACCCAAAAAGGGGTGTGGTTCAGAAAATAAAAGCCCTGTAAACTCTAAAACCTCACCCGTTGCAGTAAACCCGTTAAAGACTCTGGCCAACCAATTTTTATGCACCGCTATTCGTATTACGGCTGATGTTAAACCGATTAATGAACAGGCTTGCCCCCCAAAGACCAAGCCTGCAACTGCGGCGCCAGTGGTTAATACAATAGCGTCTCCATCTACTGGGCATAGCGCGCTTAAACAATGCGTTGCTCTCTCAAATTTCCCCATTGTGCCTATATTAAAATAGATATATAGGTTCAGTGCATCGTGTAACACATGCTTCCAGTCGCTTTCATCGGGACCAGGCAACTCTTTTCCGCACCATGACACAGGTATTTTTTTCTGAATCATTTTTATGACAAGCTCTAGTAAGGCAAGGCGTGCCGGCTGATCTTGATTCCGATCTATCAATACGCGTAAGTCTGTTCTAAACAAACGTAACCCTATCGGTGTATTCTGAGCATCTTTTGCTATGATCCACTGATACAGCCATTTTACCGCTTCGATTCTAGAGTCATACTTTCTAGGATCAATCGCTAATTTATTTATGGTCATTACCCAATGCTCAATATCCACATCCCAAGAATTTGGAACTAGAACACGTTCTCTAGCACCAGAGAGTCTTCTGTATAACATTATAATGAAAAACTAAACTGATTTTATCGTGTCTATGACGTAGTCTTGCTGGGCATGGTTTAATTCCGAATAGATCGGAATGGACAATACCTGCTTTGCCGCCAATTCGCTATGGGGCATATCGCCTACTTTGTATCCTAATTCTGCAAAACAATTTTGAAGATGCAACGGCACAGGGTAGTAAATCGCATTGCCAACGTTCGCTTTATTTAAGGCCTCTGCAATCGCGTCTCTGTTTTCAGAGCGAATCGTGTATTGATTGTAGATTGTGTCGCATTTGTCGAGAATTTTTGGGATTTCCACAACGCCACTGAGCTTTTCATTATAGTATGCGGCATTTGCGCGACGCGCGTGGTGTTGCCCTTCCAAATAGGGTAATTTTACACTCAATATGGCCGCTTGAAGTGGGTCTAATCTAAAGTTCCCGCCCACGAAATCATGGTAGTACTTCTGCGCAGCACCGTGGTTGCGGAATAATCGGATTTTTTCGCCTATTTCCACATTATTAGAGACCACCATACCACCATCACCAGCACACCCTAGATTTTTACTTGGGAAAAAACTAAATGTGCCCACATCGCCCAAAGCACCGGCTTTGTAATGGTTTCCATCGTCACTTTTATAAGTGGAGCCTATGGATTGAGCCGCGTCTTCTATGATGTATAAGTTATGCTTTTTTGCGATTGCCACAATAGGGTCCATGTCGGCCATTTGCCCAAATAAATGAACAGGAATAATCGCCTTTGTTTTAGATGTGATTTTAGCTTCAATTTGATTGGGGTCAATGTTGTAAGTCGTTGGATCAATATCGACAAATACTGGCGTGGCGCCAACCCGTACAATGCTGCCAACAGTTGCAAAGAATGTGAATGGCGTGGTGATGACTTCATCGCCTGGGCCCACTTCTAAAGCCATTAATGCAACAACTAATGCATCCGTTCCTGAAGACACGCCAATGGCAGTTTTGGTGCCACTGTATGCGTTAATTTCTGCTTCTAACTCTTCAACCTTGGGCCCGCCGATAAAACGCTTTGAGTCTAGAACCTCTGTGACGGCTGCTAATACATCATCTTTGATGGGCTCATATTGAGCCTGCAAATCAAGTAATGGAACGTTTGTAATTGTTGTTGTTGTCATGTTGTTCTCCTTTAATATAAGGACTCGCCTATTTTACTGTGGCCCTAAGCCAAGATCAACCACTTTATCGTTAGTACGCTCATACCAATGTTTGGATTTCTCACAGAATGCGCGGTTGTTTGCATCAAACTGAAGCTTTATGCCGCCTTCGCTCATCCAGCCTATTTGACGGGCTGGGTTCCCCACCATCATCGCGAAATCCGGCACATCTTTGATTACAACTGACCCGGCTCCTATGAATGAAAACTGCCCTAAGGTAATGCCACACACGATAGTCGCATTTGCTCCAATAGACGTTCCTTCCTTAACTAGTGTTTTCCTGTAGTACTTTGATTCTGCCTGCGGGTACTTACTTCGAGGGTTGATAATGTTCGTGAACACCATGGACGGGCCACAAAATACATAGTCCTCTAATTCCACACCTTCGTAGACAGAAACATTATTTTGAATTTTAACATAATTTCCTATAATTGTATTATTCCCTACATTAACGTTTTGACCTAAAACACAATTTTTACCGATTTTAGCGTTGTTTTGCACGTTGCTATAATTCCAAATTTTAGTGCCATCGCCAATCTCAGCGGATGTGGCTATGTGTGCGGATTCATGGGCGAAGTATGCCGTTTTTTTTTCAGTTGGGCGACCAAGTCCTTGGTCCAAGTCGTTCTGGGCGTGTTCGAGAATTTTAAGCACATCCATTCCGGCCTGGCCACTAATGCGTGTGTTCGGTGCGTTCCCTTGTGCTACTGCAATAAAATGGGCCAATTCTTCTTTCAAAGGTGCGCCAGTGTCATAGGCAATGCGCTCTGTTTCGCCATCGCGTTTTACAGGCTCATCGTTTACCCAATCAATCCCTTTTTCGTAATACAGCAGTTCCTTTTCCACGCTTGAATCTTCAAATGACAACATCCCTTTGGAACCAATGACTACAAAACGATGCTCTTTAAATGGATGCAACCAGCTTACAAAGATATGACCAACTACGTTATCAGGGTAATGCAATATGGTCATGGTTGTGTCATGAATTTTGGCCTGTAAGAACGCCCCACCCGAGGAATCAACGCGATCAGGAAACCCACCAATGAAATGTTGAAACAAGGAAATATCATGGGGTGCGAAACTCCATAAACTATTTTCTTCTTTGCGCACGGTGCCTAGATTTAGGCGGTTGGAATACAAGTATTGTAATTTGCCAATTTTACCCGATGCAATGAGTTCCCCCATTTTTATGAAGGCCGGATGAAACAATAATAAATGGCCCACACATAGCTGCACATTATTTGAGTTTGCTATTTGAACAAGCTCTTCGGCATCGGCCGCATTAAGAGTAATTGGCTTTTCTACCAACACATGTTTACCAGCTTGTAACAATTGCTTTGCCACAGGATGGTGAAATTGAGCTGGCACCGCCACAGTATACGCATCATAATCTAATGCGCCTTCGTTTTCTAAACTTGAAAATATGGGGCAGTCATATTGCTCTGATAGGGCACTACGCAACCCCTCATCCATTTCCACGATTGCGCCAAGCGCGCCCATTTCGTGTAGGGTTTTAACATGATTCTTACCCCATCTGCCTGCGCCAATCACCGCAACTTTCATGTTCATACTCCTGTGTCCTTGATAGTCTTCACTGTAATAGAGTCCTTTGAAAAAGGCTAGCGGAAAAAACTCACAATCACCGTTCTTAAAATTAGCCGTAAATCTGATATGAAGGTAATTTTCTCCAAGTACGATTTACTCAGCTTTATTTTTTCAGGCAACACCTGCTCTATGTACCCTTTTTCTTTATCCTCAAATTCGGCTAGAACCTCTTCTTCATACCGGTATTCCAATGTGGCCGGGTCGGTAATGCCAGGCCTTACACGCAATAGTTCTTTAAAGTCGTCATAGGCCATTTCCACGTATTTTGGAATTTCTGGTCGTGGCCCAACCAACGACATGTCACCTAATAATACATTAATCAGCTGCGGCAGCTCATCTATTTTAGTTCGCCGTAAAAATCGCCCCATTATTGTGATTCGAGCATCCCCTTTCGCGGTGATTCCCAAACCTTTTTTATCGGCATCCACAACCATGGAACGAAACTTAAATAACCTAAAGTGTTTAAATTGCTTGCCTACACGTTCTTGACGGTAAAATACCGGCCCCTTTGTGTCGATTTTAATGCAAATCGCAATTAAAACGAAAAACGGAAACAGGATATACAATCCCGAAAGCGCTACCGCAAAATCCAATACACGTTTAAAGAAATATCTATACATGTTGAGCTGAAAGCTGTAGAACCCCATTTATCACGCGATCCACATCCGCGTCGGTTAACCCTGGGTATAAGGGCAGACTCATATAATGATTAAAACAATGTGTGGCAACCGGGCAGGTTTCCTCGTTAAACCCATAGGTGTTTTGGTAGTAAGGGTGTAAATGAATCGGAATAAAATGCACTGATGTGTGTATGCCTTGCTCCTTAAGAGCGGCAATCATTTCATCTCTATTTTCAACTTTAATGACAAATAAATGCCAGGCACTTTCTCTATCATCTCTCTGCACAACAGCCTCGATTTTTGTACCCGCAAAGGCCTCGTGATACCGCTTTGCAATTTTGGCGCGCTCGTCTCTCATCCAATGCAGCTTTTCCAATTGCACCATGCCAATCGCGGCTGAGATATCGGTCATGTTGTATTTGTAACCATTATCAACAACTTGGTACACCCACGTGCCTTTTTCAGTATAACGGTCCCAAGCGTCACGGCTAATGCCATGCAATCGGTTAATACGTACGGACTTTGCAAACGCATCGTTATTCGTTGTCACCATTCCCCCTTCGCCACATGCCAATGTTTTAGTCGCATAAAATGAAAAGCACGTTAAATCACCGATGCTGCCAACTTTACGATTCTTATAGGTTGCAGGCACTGCGTGCGCCGCGTCTTCTATTACCTTTAGATTGTGTTTTTTTGCAATTGCTAGAATTTCATCCATATCGCAAGGCTGGCCCGCAAAATGAACCGGAATAATGGCCTTTGTTTTAGATGAAATTAGCCCTTCAAGCTTGCTAACATCCATATTGAGCGTATCAGACTCAATATCACATAAAACTGGAATTGCATTAAAATAAGTAACGACTTCGGCTGTAGACACAAAGGTGTTTGCCGGAATAATTACCTCGTCCCCCTGCGATAATCCAATTGCTTTTAATGATAAATGCAGGGCGGCTGTTGCCGAATTCACGGCCAATGCGTGAGTCGCGCCCACTTCTTCAGAAAACTGCGCTTCAAATTTCTGCACCCGAGGGCCAGTGGTTAACCATCCTGAGCGCATTGCATCGGTAACTGCCTCAATTTCGTTTTCAGTAATATGTGTCTTATGAAAAATAATGGGTGATCCCATTTGTACCCTCCTTTAAGTGTGTTGTAAGCCCATTGGCTGAAATGCCTTAGGTGTACAATAAATCGAACATCATTATATAATACTCCTAACAATATTAATATCCTGGTGACTTATGAAAAGACGAATTAGACAAATGGTGCAGATGGGACTCGATTTTATACTCGGGTTTGTTGTTGCGGCCTATGGTCTCTTGTTGTTTGATGTTCCCTATCCTTTTACTGAAATATTTTTCCTCTCAATGAGCTTTTCCTCTATTAAAGTGGTGGGGAATTACATGTTTGGCAACTATAAACAGCTATGGCGTTACACTAGTTTCCGCGAGCTGCAAAATATCATTTTTGTCTCCTCTATATTCGCATCGTTATTCTCCTTCTTTATCATTTTTGGACTGTTTCAAGCCTCTCTATTTTTCTTAGTATTTGATTCATTCGCGTATTTTGTTGGTGCCACTGGCATTCGGTCTATTCGTCGGTTTCAATACTTTATTCGCCTGCCTAATTTTTCTCAAAAAGCAGAATCACTTCGCACCCTCATTATTGGTGCTGGAAGCTCCGCTGAAGCGTTAATCGATAGCATCACTGGGGACTCAACTGTTGGCCTTTCGATTATTGGATTATTAGATGATGATAAGAATAAAATAGGCGCCGAAATACACGGTCGTCCGATTCTAGATGATACTAGCAAAATGGAAGAGATTGTTACTCAGCAGGAAATTCAGATGGTGATTGTGGCTATGCCAACGGCCGATGTAACAGTACGCAGAAACTTAGTATCACGGGCCAGAAAATGCGGTGTACAGGTAAAAGTTATTCCGAGTTTCACATCACTGGGTCGCGGAAACAGTTCGTTATACGACACCACTATTACGATTGGTGACTTACTAGATGGTAAAGAATTTCAAACTAAATATATGTCTAACTCTCTTAAAAAAGACCATGATTTGGTATTGATCACTGGTGGTGCGGGATACATTGGCTTGCATTTGGTGGATTATTTTTTAAGCAATAATTACCGCGTGCGCGTGTTGGATAATTTCACCTTTGGAAAAGACCACCTAAAGCATTATGAAAACAACCCGAACTTAGAGCTATTAGAAGGCGATATTGCGAATATTCGCGACGTGGTTCCTGTCCTTAAGGGCGTTAACACGGTGATTGCGCTAGCGGCTCTTGTGGGTGACCCGGCGTGTGGCGTGGACGCAGAAGAAACCCTGAACCTAAACTATGAAGCCACGAAAATATTGATTGAAACGGCGAACTTTTACGGCGTAAAACGTTTTGTATTCGCGAGTAGCTGCAGCGTGTACGGTGCGGCGGATGACGTGTATTTGAACGAGAATTCGCCGCTAAACCCGGTGTCTTTGTATGCGAAAACACGCATCATGTCGGAAGAAGTCATATTAGAGAGATGCGGCAACGTGGAGCCGGTTATATTGCGTCTGTCTACGGTGTTTGGTTTGTCGCCACGCATGCGTTTTGACCTAGTGGTGAATCTAGTTACTGTTAAGGCGATTGTGGAAGGTAAATTTCAAATATTTGGCGGCGATCAGTGGCGGCCATTCGTGCATTGTAAAGATGCGGCAAAGGCGTTCTACTTGGCGGCCACCGCCCCGAGCGAAAACGTGGAATCGCCTATCTTCAATGTGGGTTCAGATGAGATGAATTATAATTTAAAGGAAGTGGGCAAACTGGTGCATTCTTGTGTGCCTAACTCGGAGTATGAATTGGTTGAATCCCAAGAAGATGCAAGAAACTATAAGGTGTCGTTTGAAAAGATCACTCAAGTGTTGGGATTCCGCCCTGATTACACATTGGCATCGGGCATCGAAGAGATGGTCGATGCCGTTCAAAAAAATACCCAGTTACAAAATTACAAGACAGACACCTTTTCAAACTTACAGGTTATTAAATCTAAATTTGGCAGCAAATAGCCTAGTAAACTGACCGCTCCAAAAACCGGCACCATAGGCGAGATGCATGATCGGTATTAAGGCTACGCTTAAGAGAAGCTTAATTCTTTTTTCTCTCAATACCCTAATTATCGTATCGCAAGCCACGATTATTCCATAGACGAGCAATACAAACAAAAGAAGCCCTTTGAAAACGGGCCACACGATCCCCAAAAGGCTGCCACCAATTATTCCACATACAAAGGCACCTGGAATTAGATGCCTAATGGATAACTGAGACCATTTCAAGTCTTTCATGAAATATCCATTCAAAAACAATTGCCTGGCTAATTTTATTGGTGTACTTCTTGGCATGTAAAAAGCACTTATATTAGGTTCAAAAAACAACGTATACCCTGATAATAAAATTCTTGAATGAATATCGTTATCCTGATTCCGAGTTAACGCCTCGTTAAATAGACCGACCTCTTCGAAAAGGGTCTTCCGATAGACTCCATACACCACGGTGTCCTGTGGCCCCCTTGAACCCCCCGTTCTAAATGATGAATTACCGACACCCACTTTGCTGCTTAACGACGAGGCAATGATGCCTCCCCACCAGCCCGTCGCTCGCGTCTCCAATATTCCGCCAACCGCAGCAAAATTACTATTCTTCGATAAAAGTTCAACAGCCGTCCTAATATATCGTTGACCAAATCCTCCATGGGCATCGGGGCGCGCAACATATTCGCCTTTAGCGGCAATAATCCCTAGATTCCATCCTGCTGCTAATGTCTGCTTTGGGTTGGGTAAAATGGTTGCATTATATCGATCACCTAAAATTTTTTGAGAGACTGAGACCGTGTCATCTGAAGCATTACCATCTACAACAATGATTTCCCAGTCTATGTTCCACCCCTCAAACTGTTGCAAACAGCTCTTAAGGCAGTTTTCTATGTTATTCTGTGCATTTCGGGCTACGATGATAATAGATACTAATGTCATATTAATTGGTTCCAAATGGTATTATATCTTATTTCTTCTGGGATAATTCCTTAAATAATCTAGATATTGTACAATGATCACATTAAACACGCCGTGTAAGGATTATAAATGTTTATCTACCCCAATAATTCAACCTTTGTATTTACCGTGTTTGACGATACTGATGAAGCAACTCTGAAGACCATCAAACCCGTCTATGATTTACTTGATGAACTGGGAATGCGAACAACGAAATCTGTTTGGCCTCTCCCTCAAAAAGATCACCATGTTTACTCTGGTGGCACGGCATTAGATGATCCTGACTACTGTAGCTATATGAAGGAATTACAGGCAAAAGGCTTTGAAATTGGCTTACACAATGTGGGCACAGGAAATTATACCCGAAAAGATATCGAAAATGGCCTTTCTTTATTTAAAGATATATTTGGGGATTACCCATCTATTCATGTTAACCATTCTGCAAATAGAGATAATATGTATTGGGGGTACAAACGCTTCTCCACATTACTCGGTTTCTTCTACAAGGTGTTTTCAAATAACCGTACTTATCTTGGTGATCAAAAAGATAGCCCTTACTTTTGGGGTGACTTACATAAGCGTCACATAAAATATACGCGTAATTTAACTTACAAATCTCTCAATCTACTAAAATATGATCCTTTCACACCTTTTGTTGATCCCAAGAAATCAAAATATTCTAACTTTTACTTTTCTTCTACTGACACCCCCGATGTTACTTCTTTTCTT
>JAQBTH010000050.1 GCA_027623425.1 bacterium
CAAGAGACTCGTGATGATGTGATTTTCTTATCTGGACTTGCTGGTTTTAGAGTGGGGGCTCAAGGGGATTTGGATACGTTATATTTGGCATCGCCCAATGTGTATTTCACAGTGACAATTGGTGGGGATTCGAGCGAATTAAACATGCAAAGCGTGCCATTTTCTATGTTTAGTTATGCAACAGATTTGGCTGATGCAATTGTGATGGAAGATGTGTTTGTGACAGACTTAACGACTGATAGAGTTGGTATGGGTGTTGCCTCGCCAAGTGTGAAGCTGCATACGGATGGTGGCATGCGAATCGGAGATACCACAGGAAACATTTTGGGTGTGTTGCGTTATCATTCGGGTAGTTTAGAAGGGCGTACCGCGGCTGGATGGACCACTATTGATTACGCGCCGTCTGCTGATTATGTGAGTAAATGGGGCATTGATGCGACAGAAATATCGACAAATTATCGGGTTGGTATTGGCGATGAAACACCCTCTGTGTCTTTATCTGTTTCAGGTAACGGTCGGGTTCAAGGCGATGTGAGTGCTCAGGATGTTACCTTGTATGGTGGCACAGCCATTACTATTGGTGGTACCCATGAATTTCGTCTTGATGGACGTATTAATTCGGATACGGTAATTTTAGATGCGGGTGTTGATCAGTGGACAGGCTCAGAATTACGGGTTTCAACTGGATTTTTTGGAGACGGTAGTGGCTTAACTAACATTGGTGCATCGGCGATTGCGGCCGGTGGGGTGGCGTCTTCAGATATTGCCAACTTTAGTGTTTCTCAGGCTAAAATTACTGACAATGCCGTGGATAATCGGGTATTAGGGGAAGGCGCTGTTGATTTAACAAAGTTCGTAGCGGGTATTTTATTTACAGAGACGTATTTTGCTGATGGTGCTATTACAGGCTCTAAAATTGGCTTTGGGCAGGTGGCAAGTGATGACTTAACTGTTGGGTTTACCTTACCTGTTGATGTGTTTTTGGATGATGTGTTAACCGCTGAAAAAATTACCGATACGGAAATTATTGGATCAAAGATTGCCACGGCTGCCGTTACGCGCTCTAAATTGGTGTTGGATGCGGTAACTAGCGCGAAGGTGACAGGGTCGGGAGTTGTGTCACAGAATATTGGAGCCGGCGTTATTTCATCGAATAAAATTGCAACAGGGGCGATATTAGCGTCTGATATTTCAGGTCTCATTGGCGTGTCAAACGGCGGCACTGGTGTAGTGGGTGGCTCTTTAGATGCCATACCTTATTATAATGGCACCACTATTGCACAAGATGGCATTTGGAAATGGGACGCTATCGATCGGGAATTGCAATTTAATAATTCAACAGGTGCGCAACTCTCTATTGAATCAGATGACCATGCGTTGATTGGTATGGAATCCGCTACGAATGCGACGGCGAGTATTCAGTTGCAAAACAATACGTATGGGTCTCAGTTTGCGATTTCCCCATCTGGCGTGTTGACGATCGGATCTACAGTTGGGTCAGGGCATTTGAAACAAGATGCTGGATTGATTGGAATTTCTGGTATTGGTACTTCGCGTTTAACTGTGAATGGTGCCATGACAATTGGTGATGCGGATCAGAGTCCTGTTCAAGAGGGCACGATTCGTTTTGATGGTGACTTTCAAGTATATGCTGGTGGAGACTGGCGGATCTTAGGCGGCGCAAGCGGGTTTGAAGGAATCAGCCAAGGTGAAGACAACGACGCGAATACCACATTTGCCACTGTGCTTGGTGGATTTTCAAATACGGCGATGGCGGATTATTCCACTGCGGTTGGCGGAATGTTAAATAACATTGATGATGGGGCCGATTACGCGGTTATTGGCGGTGGTTTTACCAATTTGATTACCTCTGGGGGTAGCGCCACATATGCCACGTTATTGGGTGGAAATACCAATGAAGTTGTGTTGGCGGTATCCACGTTAGAATCCCATCAATTTATGGGCGGCGGCGCGGATAATGAGGTGCAACTTCGCTATTCGTTTGTGGCCGGTGGAGACACAAACCGCGTGTATGCGCAGCGTTCTGGAATATGGGGGGGACAAGACAATACGATCAGTTCAGGCGGGCAAAACAATGTAATTTTAGGTGGCGATACCAATACCATTCAAGCAAATGCGGATTACGCCACAATTGCAGGCGGTAAAGATGTGAGTTTGGTAAATGACTATAATGTAAAAGGCGGTTCGAATGAAACGTTCACATGGGTGTCTACATTAACACCTCATTCTGGTGTGCATTACGCGGCCTCTAGCGGTGGTCGTGGCCATCGTCTTGGCGCGGCCTATACGTCTGTGGCTGGCGGTGAATCGCACCAACTCAATGGTGCACAATCAAGTGTTCTTGCCGGTTCAAATCACACTGTGTTCGGGCCACAAACCGGTGTGTTTGCTGGCAATGCGCATCAGGTTCACGGGCAATCTAGCAGCGTGTTTGTGGGGCGCAATGGTGTGGTATCTGGTGTGGCATCCACGATCGTGGCCGGTGATGACGTGATTGCTGCAGGTGATTCGGCAACGGTTATGGGTGGGGCGCAACAATATGCCCAGGCAGACGGGGTTGCGATGTTACCAGGCCGTGTTCAGCAGGCAACTGGTGGTATGAGCGTGGTGGGGGCTGGTCGGCGAAATACGGCAGCTGGTGAGCTGTCGGTGGTGGTGGCTGATCGGTCTAGCGTGACGGGGCATTATGGCGCAGTGATGGGCGGTTCTGGGCATACGGCTGGCGATGGTGCGAGTGTGATCGGTGGACTGTCCCATGACGTGGATGCATTTGGCGCAGTGGCGCTGGGCGGTCATTCTGGAACTATTAAGGCGGATTTGGCCACGATAATTGGTGGTGTTGGGCATGTGGCAACTGGTGTTCATTCCACTATTGTTGGTGGTTTTTCGAATCAGGCAACAGGCCTTAGCTCTACTGTTATGGGCGGTCATAAAGGCGTCGCATTTGGAGCTGACTCAACAGTGGTTGGTGGACAAGGCAATCGCGCGGATACAGGCGCTGTTGCGATGGGGCGGCATGCCCATGCGGCAGCTGGAAGTTTCGCGTTTTCCGATGGGTTTTCAAATTTGGAATCCCAAGAGGGCGAGTTTGCGTTGGCGGCCAGTGGCGGTGTTCATTTTATTACAGGTGAGTATGGCATAGGTAGTAGTCTATCGGCTTATGGTGGCGGGTGGTCACACGTTTCAGATCGTGCGACGAAACAAGATTTTGTGCCTGTAAATTATTTGGATGTATTGAACTCGATCGCTTCTTTTCCTACAGCGACGTGGCGGTATAAGTCCGAATCATCCCGTCATATGGGGCCAATGGCGCAAGATTTCTATCAAGCATTTCAATTGGGTGAATCGGATACTCGAATTTCTGCAGTGGATGCTGATGGTGTTGCGTTGGCAGGCCTATTAGGTGCTCTGGATCTATTACGTACTCAACAATATGCGATGGCCTTATCTATTCAACGGTATAATTTGGCGCGAGCAGGGTTTTCACTTGCGCAAGATAGTGTCGCGCATATGCCCGTGCGAATGAAAGCCGCGATTCGATCGATAACACACTCAGGTCCATCCATGCATCAATTACGCAGCGAGGGGCAGGAGTTAGATAAAACAATGTCTCAATTACGCACGATTATCACATCAACTAATAGCGGAGGTCAGTCTCATGACTAGGCGATTAAAGTTGTTTTTAATTTTATGTGTGTTTCCCGTTTTGATGGGCACTGTTCAGGTTCCCGAAAAAATTACCTTGGAATTGTTATTGTCGAACCGTTCAACGGGATTGCTAACGGGTGACCATAATGTGACCGTGGATTTAATTCGCACGGGTCAGGCTAATACTCCCCAATGGACGCAAACCTTTCCGAGTCAAACCTTTGTGGGAGGGTCTACGGCACTTGTGCTTGGTGGCACTAGTAACCCCATTAACCCAACGGCATTTGCCTATAACGATGCCATGTTTCGCGTGACGATCGGTACTGATTCAGTCACTCTTCCCTTAAGTTCGGTGCCTTATTCCAAAAAAAGTGTGGTATCAGAATCCACGTCTCATATTTCAGACGGGGTTTTGTTTTCGGTGAATTCAAGTGGAAATGTTGGTATTGGCACGGCGAATGCGGCGGCGAAATTAGATGTTGTTGGGGCATTGGCATTGGGTAGTTCCACTGTTACTACGGAAGGTGTTATGCGGTGGAATGGATCTGAGTTGCAGATTCGAAAATCCGGTGAATGGGTGTCGCTATCGTTTGATCCTGATGCTCAAGAAGAAAGTAAATGGAATATTACGGGTGCGGGGGCCGTTCAAAAACAAAGTCGAAATGTGGGTATATTAATGAGTGCTCCTAACCATCAATTGGCGGTAAATGGCATTACTAATTTAAGTAGTACGCTGTTGGTGCAAGGTAATTTGGAACTTGATGGTTCACTAAGTGTTGGGTCAAATTATGGGATTAGCTCTACAGGTAATATTGTAGCCAGAGAACTTCGAATGGGAATTGATACGTGGGTGTCCGGCGATGTGCGTGCTCAAACGGCCATTGTTGGTGACGGGTCGGGTTTAAGTAATATTGGGGCAGCCTCCTTTCTTAACGGTATTATTAGTACAAATAAAATTGCCAATGGTGCCATTGAAACTGCGGCCTTGGCCCTTGCCGTTATTAATAACTCTAAAATGGGCGATGGCGCGATTAGTTCATTTAATATATTGGATTTAACTGTTAACTCGTCTCATATCGATGCGAATTCTATTACGGCTTCGAAAATTGCGACGGCTACCATATCGGTCGATCGGGTTGATGAGGATGTGAGTTTATTAGACCTTATTTCAACGGGTACAATGACAACCAGTAAATTTGCGGATGACTCGGTTATTACCAGTAAAATTCCAGTAGGGGCTATTTTGCCTTATCATATTGCAGATGGGGCAATTGGAGATTCACAGATTGCAGATGGGGCTATTATTGATGGGAAAATTGCCTCTTTTGCGGTTCAATATCATCATATTGCAGAAGGTGCGATTCAATCGATTCATTTTGCAGATATTTTAAGTACGGCAAATGGGGGACTTGGTACTGGCAACTATACCGCCAATTCCGTGCCTTTAGTGGGGGCATCGTATTGGGTGAGTGGGGCTACAGGCGCATTTTGGGATAGTAGTAATGAACGTTTTGGATTGGCTACTAATAGCCCTGCATTTAATTTGGATATACTGGCAAGTTCGGGGCCAACTGCGATTATTTTAGATCAAACCTCGTCGTCGCATTTAACGGGTTTTAATTTGAAAAATAATTTGGGAGACTATGGCATTACGAACTTTACGGATGGTTCGTTGCGCTTTACGGAAGGTTTGTCGGGCAGTTCAGGCCTATTAATTAGCACAGAAGGCCGCGTTAAAATCGGGTCTTTTAGTGCAGACGGTAATGAATTACTAGTTGTGGATGGGGGTATTAATTTAGCCACATCAATTAGTGGAACCCCACCTAATGGTACCATTCGTTTTGAAGCGGGTGAGTTTCAAGGGTACGATTCGGGTTGGTCATCCCTAGAGCCCACTGGTTTGTCTTTTGTGGGTGTGTCGTTTGGGGATAGTTTAACAGTTGGTTTGGGTTTGTTTAGTGTGATCGGTGGCGGGCAATCCAGCGTGATTCCTTCAGATTCTTATCATGCGTCTATCGGTGGTGGGTTGATTAATGAAATTTATAATAACCATTCGGTGATTGTGGGTGGGCGTTCAAATACAATACATGATGCCTTTTCATCTATTGGTGGCGGCCAAACCCATAGTCTATCGGGTGAATACTCCGTTATTGGGGGTGGCCAATCCAATGGTATCGCCGCGGATTATGCGGTTGTATTGGCGGGCGATGATTCTATCGTAACGGGTGATTATAGTGTGTCGGCGGGTGAAGATAATAGAGTTGGGGGCTTGGCGGCATCTATTTTAGGTGGTGAAAATAACAACACCCAGGGTAACTACAGTACGATTGTGGGTGGGCAAGATATTCGCATGACCTCGATTAATATCAAAAATGTAAAAGGCGGCCAAGATGATTTTGGTTTCTTGGCAGATCATTCTGTTCCCCATGGTGAAGGATTTAGCAGTATTGTGGGTGGTAAAGGGCACCGCATGGCGGCTAACTATTCTAGTATTTTGGGTGGGCTTTCCCACGCGTTGAGCGGCGTGGGTAATATGGTGGCTGGTGGTAGCGATCACCAGGTATCGGGCGTATTTAATATGGTGTTATCAGGGCAATCTCACCACGTCACAGGACGGGGTAATGTTGTTGGTGGTGGAACACAACATCGTTTGGATGGTGATAACTCTAGTATATTAGGTGGGAAATCGAATGTGCTTAATGGAAATGATAGTGCGGTTTCAGGTGGGTCAGGGCATATCTTACTCGGAGATGGGTCGGCTATTTTGGGTGGGCGCGGCACGGCGTTGTTTGGGGCGCACTCCGTTGCACTTGGTGGTACGTCTCATCGCATGGATGGTGACTCAGGCTTTATTGCAGGTGGCTCAACGCACCAGCTAGATGGGTCGGGATTGTCGGTTGCGGGCGGGTATGCCAATCAATTGTCTGGTGAATTATTGGCAATTGGTGGGGGCATAGGAAATGCGGTATCGGGAGCCCGAACGAGTGTTGGTGGTGGTGAAATGAATGTGGCTAACGGCGCGGATGTGGCGTTAGGCGGCGGGGCAACTAATCGTGTGTACGACGGGTCTGTTTTAGTGGGTGGATTAGATAATTACGTATCAGGGTTTTCTGTGAGTGGCGGTGGTGTATCAAACCATATTTCAGGCAAGCTTTCAGTTAATCCGGGCGGCCGCTCAAATACGCTGCAAGGTGATAGTTCGGTTGCCTTCGGGCGCGGGGCCCACGCCAATCATTCAGGCAGCTTTGTGTATTCAGATGGGTTTGAAGTGGATACGATTCGTGAGAATGAATTTGTGATTGCCGCAGCACATCGTGTTCGTATTATGAACTCAAATAAGGGTAACGGGGTATTCCTATCAGGTGACTCTGGCGGCTGGAGCAATGTGAGTGATAAACATAAAAAAAATATAGAACGAGAGGTCTATTTATCTGGTTTATTGCGCCAACTAGACCGGCTATCGGTGAGTAAATGGGCCTATAAGGCATCTGCAGATGTGACGCATATGGGGCCAACCTCACAAGACTTTTACACGGCATTTGGGTTAGGTGAAACAAATAAAAAAATTAATAGTATTGATGCGGATGGTGTGGTGCTTGCGGGTATACAAGGTGTGTATACAGAATTTACTACCGTAGAAGACCAGTATCAGGCGGTGTTAGCGGATTTGGCTCGTAAAAAGGCGAAACTTAAGGCACTGCGTGCGCGTATGGCAAAACAGGATGCGCAGTTTGTCGCGTTTAGAGCGCGGGTCGAAACCGAAGAGGCTGAGGCTGCTGAAATGAAACGGGAGCATATTGCGCGTCTTCATCAGTTTGATTTGCTATTAAAAGATGCGCAAGCAATGTTAGAATAAAATAAAAGTGAGGTAAGGGAAATGACACAGTTATTCGCTAATTTGGAAAAAGAATTTATTACTAATAATACGGTTCCAGAGGAGTTTTATCAGAAATTTGATGTGAAACGTGGGTTGCGCAATGCAGATGGCAGTGGCGTTTTGGCTGGCCTTTCTCGTATTTCGTCGGTGATTGGGCAAGAAAAACAAGGTGATGCAATGGTGCCAGTTGATGGTAAATTGTTTTACCGTGGCACCCGTTTGACGGAACTTGTAAACACAAAATTTAAGCCTGCGCGGATGTTTGAACAGGCGGTGTTTCTGTTGCTGGTAGGGCGTTTAGCCACCGATAAAGAATTGACTGAATTGTGTGTGTTTTTAAGTAAAAACCGTCATTTATCACCGCAAATTGTTGAGCATGTGATTAAGGCGATTCCAAGTAAGAGTGTGATGAATAAATTGCAAACGGTGGTTTCTGCGTTGTACACGGAAGACGCCACTGCAGATGATGTGGATGCGGTGTCAGATTTTAAACGAGCATTACGTATTACGGCTCAATTGTCTGTTGCGGCGGCCTATGCCTATTTGGCGGCCTATGTGCCTGGGGCTAAATTTGTTGAGCCTACCCCTGAAATGAGTATGGCAGAAGCCTTTTTGTATGTGTTGCATCAGGGTCAAAACCCCAGCCAGCTTGAAATAGATACCTTGGATTTGTGTCTTGTGTTGCATGCTGAGCATGGTGGTGGGAATAATAGCGCATTTACAACCTACGTTGTCAGTTCCAGCGGAACGGATATTTATTCTGCTATTGCAGCTGCTATTGCCAGTTTAAAAGGCCCTTTGCATGGTGGCGCGAATAAAAAAGTAATGGATATGATGGAAAATGTTAAAGCCAATGTGGAAAATTGGTCTGATACTGCAGAAGTGAAAGCGTACCTGGCTAAGATTGTGAATAAAGATGCGTTTGATAACAGCGGCAAGATTTATGGATTAGGTCATGCCGTATATACCAAATCTGACCCACGGGCTGTGATCATTAAATCGAAAGCCTCCGACTTGGCAAAAGTGAAAGGCCGTAGCGATGAATACGGTTTGTATTTGGCCATCGAAGCGTTAGGCCCGCAGGTGTTTTCTGAGGTTAAAGGGTCCGATAAAATAATCGCGCCAAACGTGGATTTCTTCTCTGGTTTTGTCTATGATTGCCTGGGAATTCCTCCCGAAGTGTACACGCCGATGTTCGCCATGTCCCGTGTGGTGGGTTGGTCTGCGCATCGGATTGAGGGGGATTTATCTGGATCCAGAGTTATTAGACCTGCCTACAAGGGAATTTAGAAACGGGATTAGTTTGGCGATCTTCGCCCATTTTTGCGAATAAGCCTGTCCTCACCTCAATTAACTAGGTTTCGGTGTTTCGGTAGGCATTTCTCCAATTAAGCTCAAGTGTAAATTGCTTTTATCCCTTAACGGGTGCAATTTTGCTTTGGCTGAATTGGAAATGACCAGCTTCATCTAAATTCATTCCGTTTATTTTTGTTTCATCTGGAATCTCAATGCGGAAATGTGATACATTGAGGACATGAAAAAATTTACACTTCTATTGTTGTGTTGTGTTGTGCTGGTTTCCGGTTGTAAAGACAGTGAGTTAAGCGAGCAGTATCAAGATGAGTTGAGTCGTGTGGATCAATGGGAATATCAGTTGCGAATGGTAAAGGCATCATTGCATGCACCAGCACAATTTTCTCGTTCTAGAGAAGCGTTGGCTGAGGCGAAAACACAGGCTGAATCAGAAGATTTTGAAGATGCGTTAAAATCGTTGAATGACTATTATGCAGCGGTTGAAGATGCGATTAATGTGGCAAAAGCAAAAGAAGCTACTGAATTAAAAGCAGCAAAATTAGCCGCTGAAAAAGCGGGTAAAGATGCCAAGGCAGCAGAAGAAGCGGCAAAACGAGCAGCTGAGTTAGAAGCGCAACGTAAAGCGGCTCAAAAAACGGTGAATTATACTGTTAAAAAAGGGGATAGCTTGTGGCGTATCTCCCGTCGTAACTTGGGTACGGGTTTTCGTTGGGGCGAAATCTATCAGTTAAACAAAGACACGATTAAAGTGCCGCGGTTGATTTACCCAAATCAAGTATTTAAAATACCCGCCAAGTAAATAATGGCAGGCGAGTTGAGAATTGCATTAGGAGCAGATCACGGTGGTGTCCAATTAAAGGATGCCATCGTCTCGCATTTAGGCGCTCGCTCAGGGGTGGTTATATCTGATTTAGGTACTTGTGACGAATCGGTGGATTACCCTGATTTTGCAGATAAAGTGGCGACGGCTATTTTAGATGGCACTGCCGACTTGGGCATCTTGGTGTGTGGCACTGGTATTGGCATCAGTATTCGTGCGAATCGCTACGATGGCATTCGCGCGGCTCTTGTGCACAATGAATTCACAGCCGAAATGACAAAGGCCCATAATAATGCAAATGTGTTGTGCTTAGGTGGTCGCGTGGTTCCCACAGAATTGGCTTTAAAACTTGTGGATATTTGGTTAGACACTCCTTTTGAGGGTGGTAGGCATCAAAAACGCATTGATAAACTCGGTTAAATGGGTGTATTTGCGGTAATTGCTGCGTTAAATAGAGCCTGGCTGTCCTCGATGCGGTAACCAGAACCCATTTGCCTTGCACTAGCCGCAAATTTACCCGTTTATCATTTTGTCCGCAAATTGGGTAACCGCATATTTTGAAAATTCTTAGTAATTTTGAGAAAATTGTCTTATTATTAGTAGTATGAATTTATATAAACGACTTGCTGGTCTGCGCTCTTACTCTGATAATGTTGGTGTTGGATTTGGTCGTATTCCGGTGGGAAAGGCGAATCCAGATACAATGACAGTAAATGCGTCACAGTTTGGCACCTCTGCTGAGATGCATGATAATACCTCTTACGGAGCGCCTGTGACGGTGTCTTTATCATCTGGCGGTGGTTGGTTGAGTGATGTGATTGGTGGGTTAAAAAAACCGTAGGGATGTATTTAAGATCCTCTTACAATAAAGGACATTTTTATGAAACCATATGCAGCAGGCGGTTATTTGGGTAATAATGGTGGGAATGCTCCTCGTCCGTCCCGCGCGCCACAGTTGCGTTACAAAGGCCCTAATTCGTATGTGGTTCCTGATACGGCTAAGAAGGCTTGGGATGCCGCCACTGCTAGATATGAGACTGACTTTCCCCCATTGCCGCTGTCGGCGGCCCCGCCAGTATCGAGGAATGATGTTTTGTGTGTTCGTTATATTAAGCATCCCCCCCGGCCGGTCAGCGAAACGCCCATTGCGGGCCCCGCTTCTGGTTCTAGGGTAACTGAAGATGTTTCTGCGAGTGGTGTAGACGTTTCCGCGAGAGATGAATGTGCGATTCGAAAAGAGGAATTGGTTTCTGCTGTAATGGATTCTGTTCGAGCTATGTATACTGCGACGGGACCTCATAAAGTGGTTCGTGGGGTGCCGCGAACTGTTAAGGAATCTATTCATACTGTTAGTAAGTCGCTACTTGACCTTCAAACTAATGGACTGCTTAAACGTCGCAATGCGCATGATATTTGTCTCACACCTCATATGTTTAATCGGGACACCATGTTAGATAGTGATATAAAAGTGATTGCGACATTAATAATTCACTTAAAGGGTGTTTCCATCGCCGAAGGCTTATCTCGTTTGGTGGCGAATTTGTACAAAAACTTAAGCGCACTTCATGATGAGTTTTATCCACGTGAAAACTGGAAATTGGACATAATAGCAGGGAATATACTGCGCGTGTAGCTGTCGTTTTTAAGGATTTATCCTAAACCGGTAGCGTTTACCAAAGGCATTAAAGTTTAACGCCGATGCTGTAAGTGCAATTGGGTCTGTTGCGTCTGCGTTTGGTCCGTAAAGGGAATCATTAAGTATGGGTGCCAGATAGGTGGCGGCATGAAAGCGTATCTGATGGCGACGGCCCGTTAACAAGACGATACCGTAGTGCTCGGCGTTATTGTGGCGACCTTTGTAAATAAAGAGAGATTCAGAGGGTTTTCCGTTCTCATCGTTATTGCATTTGTTGGTAAAGGCGAGCTTGTCTTTAATGCGGCAGTATTTTGGTGGGTTTTCCATGGGTTCCAGGCGGGCATTGTAGTATTTGTGAATTTGTCGGGCTTGGGATAATTTGAATAGGGCCAATTCGTCAGGCTTGGATTTTGCAAATAGCATTAGGCCTTGTACCATAAAGTCTAACCGATTAATTGGAACAGGGCAGTAGGTCATCTCGCGGCTTTTGTACAGTTGTTCCACCCCATAGGTCACATTATAGGTGGTACAGGCGCGGTCTGCGCACGCAGATACGGCAGCGGGTTTGTTTATTACTAACAAATGTTCATCTTCATACACAATGTGGTTTTGATCTAATGCGTAGGGCGTGGATTGAATGGGTGATAAGTACACCCGTAAGGTGTCGCCTGCTTGTAGCAGCGTCTTGGGTTCTTCGATGCGTTTTCGTTCTAACCACACGCCGCCTGCTTTTAGCGCGACGTTGCCTTGTTCATTTAAATGTTCACACACTAATTCTTCAACGCTGCAGTCTCTGGAGGCTTCAAAAAATTGTTTTGTGGCGTTTTGGTATTTTGCGCTCATGACAATAGCATAGCGGAATTAATGATTTTTAGACAAATATTGTTCAAGGCAATAGTGCCAATGGGGCAGTTGAGGGTACCCGGCTTTTAATAGCTTATAGGTACTAAGCACCCCATTTTTAGGGCGCTTTGCCGGCCGCGGATACTCTTCAGATGCAATGGGTAATACGCGTACTTGTTTGCCCGCACAATCAAAAATCGTTTGTGCAAATTCGGCCCAGTTGGTTTGCCCTGATGCACGTAGATGATAAGTTCCCCATGTCGGTGTGTGGTTTAGTACATACACAATGGCATTGCTGACGGTTTGAGTCCATGTGGGTGTTCCCAATTGGTCTGATATCACGTTTAATTGCCTTTTCGTTTCAGCTAATTTCAGCATGGTTTTTATGAAGTTCGGGCCAGCGGCGCCGTAAAGCCATTGAATACGGAATATTAGGTGTTTTTCACAGGCCTTTTTTACCGCATTTTCGCCCGCTAGTTTGCTTCTTCCATAAGCGTTAATCGGGTTTGTTTTGTCGTCCTCGTTGTACATCTCTTCTTTTGTGCCATCAAACACATAGTCCGTTGAAAAATGAATAATTGGAATGCCCCGTTTTGCACAATATTTGGCCAATATCCCCGGCCCTTCACCATTGATGCGTGTGGCCAGCTCTTCTTTTGTTTCGCACTCATCCACCGCCGTATAGGCCGCGCAATTAATCACCCATTTTAAATTGGTGATGCCATCCAGTACCCGTGTGACCGAATCCGCATTCGTAATGTCGCAATCCGCTTCCGCCAATGCCCACACCTTGTGCCCCGCATTTTCAAGCGTGGGTACCAAGTCACTTCCTAGCATTCCTGTTGCGCCGGTTATGGCGATGTCTACTGTATTCATTTCCCCATTATACTATATGGGGCGG
>JAQBTH010000051.1 GCA_027623425.1 bacterium
GCCCGGCCGCAAGTTGGGTGATTATTTTCGCGTGTTGTCTGTTTCTGATGTGGCGGTTGCGACTAGTGGGTCGTATCGAAACTTTTGGCGTGATGGAACTTCGGAGCGGTTGTATTCGCACATTATCGATCCGCGAACAGGCAAACCTACCACATCCGCGGTGATTTCGGCCACGGTCATAGCGCCAGACTGTGCCACAGCAGACGGACTGGCCACCGCATTAATGGTGATGAGCGCTACGGAGGGCTTGGCAATGATTGAGGCGCTTGATCAGGTTGAGGCGGTTCTTGTTGTTCAGGAATCGGCGGATGTGACGCCTAGTGTGTTAGAAACAACAGGGATTAAAGCTTATGACGTGACGGCTTCATTGCCCGGCTTCCGGCGGTCGCCATTCTAAGGTAGCCTTCCTTATCTTCCATTGGGCATACGCCAATTTCTTTTGATAGGCATCCGTCTTTCCTGTCTTCCGGTGCTTTTCTGCAGTCGCCGCCAATATCGCTTCTGCCAAAACACAGTATGCCGATTCCAATGGCAACAAAGCAAAGTGTCATTAAGGTTCCAGCAAACATGTAGGTAGAGAGCATAATATCCATGTATTAATTATAGCAAAATTTGCTCAACTTCTGTAATGGCTTCAATTTCTTTTTGATCCTGTTCCAAATCGCTTAACTTTTCTAGCGGGCGTTCTAACCCCCTAGTTCGGGTGCTGATCAAGTTTCCGAACTCTTTTTGAGTGGCCTCAATGCTGCGTCCCATTTTATCCATGCTATTTTTAAACATATCCCACTGTTTTTTAAAATCATCAACTAACCTTAAAATTTCGCTCGCTTTTTGTTCTCGTGCAAAGTCCTTGGTGGCCTTGTCTATTATAGATAACATGGCGTATAGGGTAAGTGGCGAACAGAATACGACTTTTTGCGCTAAAGCGGTGTCGATTAAACTTAAATCTTGCTCGTTCATAAATGCAAAAATGTCTTCATTTGGAATAAAGATTAATACATAATCTACTGTTTCTGTGTTGATGTACCCGCGATTCGTGACTTCTTTTACCCGTGCGCGTACGTCTCGCATGAATTGATCCCGGTATCCCGTTCGTTCTGTGTCAGAGTGGGCATTAATATAATTGAGGTAATTTGTTAGTGGGAATTTCACATCCATATTTACTTTAAGGTTATTTGGCAGAATGAAAGTAAAATCTGGAATTCCACTTCCAGCTTCAGCGATGCTTTTTTGTTTTACATAATTGATGCCTTCTCTTAGGCCGGTTAAGCGCAACACATCTTCAGCCATGCGTTCTCCCCATTGACCGCGGGTTTTTGAACTGGCTAGGGCTTCTTTTAGTTGGGTGGTGGTTTCGGTTAGTTTTTGTGCATTGATGCTGCTTAATTTTAAATGATTGCTAATCTCACCATATTTTTGATGGCGGTCGCGTTCCAATTCTTTTACGGTTATGTGTACCTTGTCTAACTCTTTTTTCATGTGTTCGAGCGTATTGTTGATAAGCGATCCTTTATGTGCGAGTTGAGTTTGATTGGTTTCGCTTTCTTTGCTTAAGCGCTCTTTTGCAATGGTTAAAAACTGTTCGGTGTTTTTAGAGAATACATCTTGGCTTAGCTGCTGAAATTGCAGCTGTAATTGAGTTGTTAATTCCTGTTGTTGTGCGGTACGGGTTTTGTTCAAAAACATCCATATTCCAACTCCAATACCAGTGCCAAGCAATAATCCAAGAAAAAAAGCGAAAAATATATTCATAAAGTTAGTCTATCAAATTGTGGAAGATTGGCGCAATCGTACGGCCTTGTTTGTCTCTCGAATCAGATGGGGCGTAATTAATACCACCATCTCGGTTTGCACGGTTTCTGTTGTTTTCGATTTGAATAATCGCCCAATTAACGGAATAGCAGATAAAATTGGAACCCGTCTTATGCTGGTTTTTGTGCTTGAATCAAGCAATCCTGCGATCACTAACGTGTCATCGTTTTTTAGTCGCACAACGGTGTTGGTATGGCGGGATGATAGCACGGGGTATTCCACGTCTCCTTGGTTTTTCCATTGTTTTATTGCGGTCATTTCCACCGTGATTTGAGTGGTAATATTGTCATTTGTATTTACTCTGGGCGTAATGAGTAGCTTGATTCCAACGTCTAAATATTGCACCTCTTTGATGCGTTCGTTATTGCGGTAATGCAAGCTCACAAAGGGAATACGTTCCCCAACGCGCACTTCTGCATTCTGGCCATCATTTACCAACAATGATGGTTTCGCCAGGATTTCGCCTGCGCCTGAATTGATCATTCCCATAAATTGACCCAACAGGCTATTCCCAGGTTCAATGCCACCCGTTTTAGCATCGTAATTATAAAATAGACCCGACCCTAATTCAGTTAATGCGCTTTTGTACTCTTCGGCTTTGGCGGAGTTTATTTCAATGATGGCCACATCAAACTGGATTTTTTCCGGTACTTTATCCGCACTGTTGATGACATGTGCGATGGTGTGCAATTCCTTTGATGTGCCTTGGGCTAAAATGCTGTGTGTATCTGCGTCCACGCTTATTTTTATGTCGGGGTATAAGTGCTGCAAATTTCGGGCGAGTGTGGTGGCATCGGTGTGGGGTACGCTAAACAATCGTGTGATTAGTTTCGGTTGGCTATTGCTCGTTTCGGCTTGCGCTTTGAGCGACTCAAGAGAATAGTCATCGTTTTGGCCATAAATAGGAGACATAAGTGTCACCGTCATCACTGCGAGTAGTATGCCGTGCTTAAAACTCAATCTTGGCATGTAAAACTCCTTTTTTATTGTGGATGCGAAAGTGTTTAGCGTGGTGGTTTCGTGCCCATGAAATCATGTTGCTGAGTTCATTGGGTTTATTGTGGCGCACGTTGAATGTGTTGTCTTGTGCGTTGCATTCTTGAAAGTTGGCTTTGCAATTGCGTAGGGTGCTGGCTTTGGTTTGGTTTTTGCTGCGTTGCTTGCCTTGAATTATGTTTTGATTTGTTGCAATGTGTGCGGCCCATTGTTGTGTTAGGCGCGCCGAATTCCAATAGAGTAGAGAACTAAGAATTAGTGGCAGTACACATAGTGTTAGCGTTAGTTTTAGTGAGATCGCGATCATTTCGTGTTTTTCATTTCTTGCAATGTGCACGTGGATACCCATTCGGACTCAGGCTTACATGTCACGTTAAATTCCGGGTGTGTGTCTTGCCACTGTTTAAGGGTGTTGTTGTGTGTGTGATGCAGGTAAAACGCTATACGCGTTGAGGACTCATTTTGTTCGATGTGTTCAACGGCGATGATCTTTGATGTGATAAGTGGTAACCATGTGGCAGTGGGCATTGTATGTTGGATTTGGTCGTGTGTTCTAGCGAAATAGGCGGGGGATAAGTGAGTATTAATCGTGGTGGCATTGCGAGTTTTAGCCCAGTAAACGCTTCCCCATAAGCATAAGCTCGCAAGCAACATACTCGCAAAGATAGTCGGCACAGCATCGGTAAATTGCAGCGGAAATGAGTGTTGTTTTTTTTCTGATTGTGACTGTTGAAAGACGCAGACTATGCCTTGGAGATGAGATTTGAGCAAGGTTTTAATTTGAATAGGGTTTTCAATGGATGATGGTAAGTATATGCGCCAAATGGTCAGTAGCGAAGGTGTTTTTAGTTGGTTTAAATTTTGTGGGAAGCAGAGTAGATGGTAGAGGTTGCACGATGGCACACTTGCGCTGATGACGTGGTGCTCTTTATTTATTTTGATGCGTGCAATTCGAAGTAACGATCGAATTAACATATGTCCCCCATATGATTGAATCCTTTAGAAAAACAAAGCTCTCGAGTAGGGGGGGACAATCCTCGAGAGCTTTCTTTTCCCACTATTTGGAAATAGTTTGTCTACACGGTCACTATAACAAACCAATATTTAAAAGGCAAATATTTTTTAGTTTTAAGCTGTTTTGGGTGTTAAAATGCTTTCGCCCAACTGCCCGCATGCGGCCACAATTTCCTGGCCTTTTGTATAGCGGATAGTGGCCCTTACGCCACTTTTTAATAATAGGTTTTTAAACCCCGTTAGTACTTTATTATCTACTGGCGAGAAGGGAATGCGCTCGTGAGGGTTTAGGTTGATTAGATTTACTTTTGCGTCCAGGTATTGCGCGAGGTTGCCCAACTCAATGATTTGATCTTTGGTGTCGTTGACGCCTTTTAGTAGGGTGTATTCAAGCGTTAACTTCCTGTTATGTAGTTTTAAATACTGCTTTAATAATCGCGCCACTTTAACGATAGGGTTACGCTTTTCAATCGGCATAATCGATTCTCGTATGAGCGGATTAGCGCTGCCTACGGAAAATGCCAAGTTAAGGTGAATGTCATCTGTGATTAGCTGTTCGATGTTCCTTATGTAACCCGACGTGCTAATGGTGATTTTTCGCCCACTTAAATTAAAACTACTTTCTTCTGTAAAGCGCTTATATGCGGCGATAACGTTGTCATAGTTAAGAAGTGGTTCACCCATTCCCATAAACACAATGTGTGTAATAGGGTGGCCTTCGGACATGGTAACTAATAATTGCCCAACGATTTCACCGACGGTTAAGTTTCGCTTGAATCCAGCAACACCTGTTAAACAGAATTTGCAATCAACGGGGCAGCCACACTGGCTTGAGATGCATAGGGTTTTGTAGTCTTTTTCGCTTAATACAACCGCTTCAACAGAATTATGATCGTCGATTTTGAATATGTATTTTATGGCTAAATCATCGTCATCCCCAATAAAATAGTGTTCGCTAAATGGGAGTAGTGTGTATTTTGCAGCGAGGGCTTCGCGGATGGATTTTTTAATATTACTCATTTGGTCGTAGGTGGTGACCTGTTTTTGGTACATCCATCCCCAAATTTGTTTGGCCGTGTATTTGGGCGCTCCTAATAGGGCCATTTCGGTTTGAAGTGCGTCGATACTTAAATCTAATAGTGATTCCATGTTCGTATTGTACCGTGCCTGAGTCAGTGTGGCTAGAAGCGGTACCCAACTGATATATTAGGAATGACTTGTAATCCGAAGTAGGGGTAGTCAGTGTCGCGCAATTGGCCGATTCCAAAATAACTATTTAGCCCCACTGTTAATTGAATGTTTTTTGGTAAGAAGAACGCATATCCACCCTCAAAATGAGGATAAAAGATGCTGTTATATTCGGATACCTCTTGCGGTGTGTCGTTGTTGTTTGTTGCGCTCATGCCGATAACATGAATGCCCAGGCCATAGAAATACCCTTGAAGAGGGCGGTAAAAATAGTATCTGTAACCAATGCCATATCCCACGCCATTTCCTGACTTGTCCCCATTTTCCCAGTCCCAGCTTGTTACGCTAACGTTCACGGATTGTTTAATGCTTAGTTGGTGTTCGTAGCGCAGTGTGTACAGCCCAAATGTAGCGCCATACAGATTTGTGCTAATTGCTTTTCGGTGGACTGGTTTGTTCGCCCAGGCGGGACTGACAAGGGTTAATATTAGTGTTAATAACACCCAACTTTTTTTCCATTGCATGGGATTATTATATCAGGTTACTGCTGTCTATGTTGCGCTTCAAAAATAAGTCGCGTTGTTCGTTTAATCGATTTAATTCAGCGCTGAATAGGTCTGTATCAGCTTCGTTATCAGCTTCATTTTCTTTGGTGAATTGAAGCACGTGGGCCATAAGCACGTATAAGGGGTGATTGGCGACTGGAAAGTCTAGAAGAGGGGTGTGGGTTAATGCTTTTGAAAGATCTTTGAAGGTGGCGCTGAATGCTAATTCAGGCAAGTCCTTAGTGTCACCTAATTTATCTTTTGGAAAGTCCAAAAAGAAGTAACGGGCAATCGGGTTTTTTTGAAAGCGTTCAGGTAGTGCGTCATGTTCGGCAGGGTTTTTTATGAAATGAATTAGAATTGCAGCATGCATTTGCAGTTCTTTTAATATTTTTAGTTGGGGGATCAGTACTTTTTTAAGCGCGGTTTCTTTGGTTTCATCTTTTTCGTTTGATGGGTGGGACTGTAGATACTCAACATAATTTGACAATCGGGAGCAATTAAGATCGGCATATTCTTTAATCCAATTGGCTTTTTGCCTGACAATATCAATTAATATGGCCCGTCTTTCTGGTTTTAAATAGTCAATTGCTTCAGGCCCCAAAAGGGCGTCAATTAAAAGGTGGGATTTGGCGTCGTTATTTTGGTTATGCCCAGTGCGTATGGCATTTTGATTTGTTTCTAAGGTTATGGCTGCCGTCATCTGTCGATTGAAATGGGACTTAATTAACGTGTCAATTCGCGTTGATATTTCCGCTATTTCAGTTGCGATTTCGGTGGTCATCATACTATCCGCTTACCGCAGCTCCATGACGCGCTTGTAAGAGATTTTTCACAAGTGTGCTTAATTTTTTGTTTAGTTCCTCGTTGGGCGATGTTTCTAACATGGCATGCATACCGGTAATGGCTTTGGTTCCATTGTTAATAACGTCCCATTGCTTTTGTTGGGCTATGGGTTCTTTTTGTTGCGCACTTAGAGTGGCGCTTGATTCAACATTGAGAGCGGGTTGGGAAGGCATTTGTGTGCCTCCTGCTTTGAGTCGAGTTTTTAAGGGCGCATCTTCGGCTTGTATTGCTGCTCGTGCAAGTAGGGCGTCTCTTACTTCATTAGCGAATGACCCGCCTTGATCTTGTTGGTGGGCCGGCTGCTCCTGTAGATTGGCCTCTGGGTTACTGTCTAGGTTAGTATTGCCTATGGCGCTTGTGGGTAGGGGCTGTGCGATTTGGGCGGGTGTAAACCCTTCAAGTGAAGGTTTTTGCGCTTGCGCGGGCGGTTTTTCTATTTGTTGTTTTGTCGCCCCAGTTAATGGGCGTACGATGCAATTTAATCGTGTTCCATTTAAATGTGTTGCCATTTTTAATTTCTCCAAAAGTAGTCGTTCTTAACGTTGTACCCCGTTCGGGCTAGAATTAAACATTAGGTATGGGGTATTATGAGTTGAAACGCAGGGGGTATTATTGGCCTTGAAAGGATTTAAAGTTTTCCATGTTAAACGAAGATGTAAGAGAAACGATTAAGGCTCTTGTGAGCAAAGTGGGTAATCGTGATTCAGAAATGTATTTAAATGATGTTTTAAAGAGTGTGTCGATGATGGCCTTGGATGGCATCGATGTTGCGGATTGGAAATTGATTAGCCGCTCCTTAAAGGAGTTTCGCAAATCGTTCAAAGTATTTGACCCGTATCGCACTGTGCGTAAAGTGTGTGTGTTTGGGTCTGCCAGAACCCCTGAAGATGACCCTGAATATATTTTAGCGGAAGAATTTTCACGGGCGATTACTGAGCGTGACTTTATGGTCATTACTGGCGCTGGTCCAGGCATTATGGAAGCAGGAAACAAGGGGGCGCTAGAAGGCAAACATTTTGGTGTGAATATCCAATTGCCGTTTGAGCAAGATGCGAACCAATACATTCATGGATCGTCTAAATTGGTTAATTATAAGTACTTTTTTATTCGTAAGTTAATGTTTATTAAGGAGTCTCACGCCACGGTATTATTTCCAGGTGGGTTTGGTACTTTGGATGAAGCGTATGAAGGCTTGACCTTGATGCAAACTGGAAAAAGTGACCCGCGCCCGGTTATTTTGATGAGTAGCCCAGATGTGAATTATTGGGAAAAATGGGTGGAATACTTTCAATCAACCATGTTACCTATGGGTTATATTTCACCTGAAGATGTTGATTTATTTCAAATCTGTAAAACAGTGGATGAAGCCGTAGATGCGATATCTCATTTTTATAGTGTGTATCATTCTGTTCGCTATGTGCGTGACTATACGGTGCTTCGATTGAATAAGGAAATAACAGATGACCAACTACGATTGCTCAATGATGAATTTTCGGGAATTGTTGTGTCGGGCAAAATAGAGAAATCAGAGCCTTTCCCTGAAGAAAAAATGGGAAGAGATCTTTTGAAGAACCCCCGATTAGCAATGCAATTTGACCGAAGAAGTTATGGCAAACTCATCACGTTGATTCGCATGTTAAATACGTTTAACTAAACATTAGCTTCGGAATAATTTTCCTAGAAATCCCTTTTTCTTTGCATTTTTAGTTGCAGGAGGGGCTTTGTAGTGTTCCATGAAGTAAATGAGTAAATCTTCTATTGCATCTAATGAATAGGGGAGGCCGCGTTGGTTGACCACGGAGAACCAACGGGAACTTAGTCGGGTTAGAAATTCGTCATCTACCATTAAGTTTCGGTCGACCATCATTATTTCTTCCCATTGGTTGCGAATGACTTGTAGTACCGAGCTAACGGGTACTTTTGGTTTTATTCCGTTTCGGGATTGACTTAAATAGTGAATCAAAAAGCCATCAACATCTTGATCGTTTAGGGCTGTTTCGATTTGTGGCCACGCATTTTTAGGTGAAATGTCTAGGCTACTTTTGTTGGATTCAAAATTGTAATAGGAGTCACTGATGTTACTGCGGACATCGTTCGATGCATCGCCTTCACGTTTTTCAACCACGTCGGGAGTCAACGTGCCGAGTTTTAGCTTGGCATATATTTGCTCGTCGCTTAAGCTATCGCTTGTTATTTCGGTCTCGACTCTCTGGCCTTCATTTTTCGGGCGACCTTCTAAAATCGCCAGCATTTCTTCTGCAAAGTTAGCGGTCATTTGCGCGCCTTGGCGCCGAAGTAATTGGCGCCAGAGTTTTGCCAGTTCCTCGACAAAGGGCTCTTCAAAATCGTTACTGATTCGAGGCAAAATGTGATGCCAGGACTCTGTTATTTCGTCCAGGCTCGTTTGTTTAGGAATGGTAAGCGAATACCCTTCAGTCAGCAGCCGAAGATAGGCTTGCAAAAACCCTTCGGCATCGCCTTCATACATATAGTCGGGTAATTCGATCAGTGTGGTCATGGCTTTATTATAAACTACCGCATTCTACTTACGATAGTTCTTGCGCAACCATGTCGCCGATGTCGTCCGTTCCAAAACCCATTTGGTTGGCTGCCATAGACTTCATTTTTAAGATCACCGCTTTTTTGGCGCGTTCTAGTTCCGCAGCAGCGGCCGATTCGCCTAAATGGTCGAGCATTAAATGTGCAGCACCTATCGCGGCCATTGGATTTATTTGGTTTAGGCCAGTAAAGTTCGGTGCTGTGCCGCCAATGGGCTCGAACATGGACACGCCTTCAGGATTAATGTTCCCACCAGCGGCAACACCCATTCCGCCTTGTGTGACAGCGGCTAAGTCTGTAATGATATCGCCAAACATGTTTGTGGTAACGATAACGTCGAATCGTTCTGGTGATTCGATCATATAGATGCAGCACGCATCAACATGCACATAGTCAGTTTCAACCTCTGGGTATTCTTTGGCGATCTCGTGAAATGCCCGTTCCCATAGATTAAACACATAGGTTAGTACATTTGTTTTGCCGCATAGTGTTACTTTTTTGCGTTTGCGCTTCATGGCGGTTTCAAACGCGAATCGCAATGTGCGTTCCACTTGGTGGCGGGTATACAGCATGGATTGCGTGGCCACTTCATTTTCGGTGCCTTTCATTGAAAAGCCTCCAATGCCAGTGTATAAACCGCCAACATTCTCGCGGATTACCACATAGTCTATGTCATTATGGTCTTTGTTTTTAATGGGAGTGTATACGTTTTCATACAATTTTACAGGCCTGTAGTTGATGTATTGATCAAGGTCAAAACGCAGTTTAAGCAAAATGCCTTTTTCTAAAATGCCAGCCGGTACGTCTGTGTGCCCAATCGCGCCTAAATAAATGGCATCATATGTTTTTAATGCGGCCACTTCTTCGTCACTGAGTACTTGGCCGGTTTTAAGGTAGCGTTCGCCACCAAAATCAAAATAATCAAGTGTAAGGCTAAAATTATGTTTTTTTGAGATGCTTTCTAGGCATTTTACGCCTTCTTTAATTACTTCTGGACCAGTGCCATCTCCGCCAACTACGGCAATTTTATATTGATTCATCATTTATTCCACCTAACTTAATGGGTATTTTCTACTTCGACTAGATAGTCTATCTGACCCACTTAATAAGCGCAACAGGCAGTGCTGCAATGTTTCAAGGCGTAAGTTTTAGGGTAGAAATAGGGTACACGTAACACACGTGAGGAGAGACCATGGTTATTAAGAATATGAAATTGGCGCATCTTGGGATGTTGGGTTTTGCTATACTCTTTAGCATTTTTCTAACGATTCCTACATACTCAGTTGCACTCACTGATGGTGGGGTGGGCTCTATTATTAATATTATTGTAGAATCGGACAATAATCTGGTTTCCCAGGTTCCCGATTTGCGTACGTATTCCACCCCTATTGATGGGTCTGTTATTGCCCGTGTGTATGTGGATAACAACGATATTCATGGGTTTGGGGTTACCTTGGAAAGCGAGCGATTTGGCCAATTAGACTGGTATGACGGTGGGTATCCATCGGTTCTGAATGACGGCCATTTTATACCCTATTCCATTAACCTTGAAAAAGGAGTTGGGTCTTGGGGGGTTGATTTTCCTGACACTACAGAAGTGGAAGGTATTGATTTAGATACTCAGCATGAGGTGTTTTTTGACGATAATGTCATTCAAGCCACCGAAGCCGGAGAAATCATCGTGAAGATGAGAACCTCGGCCAAACTGAGTTTGTTTCATGGGATGTATCGGGACGTAATAACGTATACAATAAGGGATTTATAGGCAGGATATAAGGTTTAAAGGACTTAATAGGTATGGGTAGGCGGATAGGATTATTAGTTATCATGGCGAGCTTGCATTTTTTAATGCTAGGCGCGACTACTGGTACAAGCCAACCAACTGGAGAGGTGGAAAACATTTTGGCAATAAAAGTCATTCCATTTGATTCCTTATCTACGGTGCTGCCCGAATTGCGAAGCTATGATACTCCGCCAGAGGGTACGACAATCGCAACAGTCGAAATTAGTAACAATGATCCGGAAGGGTTCTCGGTGTCGTTGCATTCCGAGAAGCGTGGGCGGCTCATGCGGCACGTGGATGGTATTTACCCTGTTTCCCCCAAACGGGGTGATTTTATAGAATATTTACTTGAGATTCGCCGAGGTGATAGTGGTGTGTTGGGTGGTGACATGCCGCCCGTCTCCGAACGCACCAACCTCAATTTGGACTCAGATCAAACCATTGTGTTTGATAGTGGGGTGGGTGAATCAACGATTAAGGCCGTATTGGAAGTTCAGATACATACAAAAGCAAAGGCAAACCTGTTCCATGGGCAGTTCGCTGATGTGATTACGTTCATTGCATCTGATATTTAAGTTTTATTAGGAATGTAACGATACTATAATAGGGAGAAGGATGTTTCATGAGTACAGGTAGTCTAAAACGAATTTTAGGTCAGGGGTTATGCTTAGCGCTAATGGGCGTGCTCATTTTTGCGTTACCTGGTCATGCACTTCGTATTGAATTATCTAATGAAATATTTAACCCAACAGGTAGAGGATCGAATCGCAATTTATTCGTCACAAACAATACGGATAAAATGATGGCCGCCGAAATTTATGCGAAACGCCGTAGTATTAATCCGCTGACGGGTGCTGACATTCTGGTGGATGAAGAAAATTTTTTGATTTATCCAAATCAGTTGCTATTGCAGCCTGGCGAACAGCAGGTGTCTACAGTGACATGGTTGGGTGAAAAGAACCCTGCTGAGGAATTGTCCTTTCGTATTGTTGTCGAGCAATTAAACTTAGATTTGGGTGAGCAGTCAGGTAATCAGAATAATGATTCCATAACCGTCGAATTTACTGCGCTTACTAAAATCGTAAAAGCGGCGTATGTGACGCCATCCGATGCATCTCCAAAATTAGTGGTGAAATCGGCTGAGGCTAAATTGATTAATGGTAAAAAAATGATGGTGGTTGAATTGCAAAATATTGGGACCGCTCATCAAATCGTCCGCGACCTTAAATTATCCGCAATACCCTTAGATGCTTTAGGTAAAGATGCAGGAAAGGCCATTGATTTTTCCGATACAGAGTTTAATGGTGCATTTAATATGCTTAGTAGTGGATCACGTGTGTTCACTGTGCCATGGCCGAAACAGCTAACTTATGGCGCGGTGAAAGTACGCCCAATTTTTTAGGAGGGGGGATTTAGCATGGCAAAATTAGTACGAGTTATTGCAATTGGACTTGGTGCACTTAGTGCGGCCTTACTGATGCAGGTGACCATGCCTATGGCGAGCGGTGATTTGCGTGTCAGTATGTCTACCATACAATGGAACGGTTACGGATATAGTTCTTTCGAAGCGCAAAGTTATTCCCAAGAGAAATTTTTTGATGTGAATTCGAGTGGTTATATTGGCAATTATTTTGTTACCTTTTCATTGGGGAATTTTGGTTCAGGTAGTTTTCGCTACGCAAAAAGTGGCAATGACGGCACTCAATATCAATTGTATA
>JAQBTH010000052.1 GCA_027623425.1 bacterium
TATAAGGGATGAGATCCCCAGAGGAGCTAAGCGACGACGGCCTAAAGGCGGTAATATGGTCGGCAAAATGAGAAGTTGTCTTGGATGTGTGCCAGAAGCCCTACGCGACACTGTTACAGCGCAACTTCTGAACCATGCAAACCGCACGATTCAGCACGTTTGAGCCTATGTCCGACCCTTTCCTGGCATAATATGACACTTTTTCATCCAAACCAACGAATATGTTAAAGTGATAGAAAACACTGCATTTGGAGGATTATAATGAACATTTGGCGTAATCTCTGCGTGGTAGCAATGTTGGTAGTTGTCTCATTTTTGGGTGGTTGTGCAAAAGACGCACCTGTAGAGGCCAAAGCAGGAGATAAACTACCTGAGATAATTTTGGTGGATCAGCATAACCAACCTTTCAATTTAAACAACGCCACCGAACGCGCCCCAATTGTGTTAATTTACTACCGTGGCGGATGGTGCCCTTACTGCAACACTCATTTATCTGAATTACGAAAGATTGAATTACAAATTAAGAAAAAGGGATATTTACTATTTGCTGTTAGCCCTGATTCACCTAAAGAGTTGGCAAAGTCGACCGCTAAACATAAAATGGGTTACACCCTACTTTCTGATAGCAAGATGACTGGTGCCCAGGCCTTAGGCATCGCGCTTAAGGTTGATGACGAGACTATCATGAAATATAAGGGGTATGGCATCGATTTGGATAAAGCGTCCGGCGAAGACCACCACTTATTACCGAAACCTGCTGTGTTTGTTATTGAACGTGGGGGTATTATTAAGTTTGCCTATGTGAATGCAGACTACAAAGTACGCCTAAGTAACGCTGAAATTCTTGATGCGCTGTAAGACGCCCAGTTAAAGGGTTTTTTCTAATAACCGATAAAATCCAATGACAAAAAGAATTTTGGAGGATATTTATGACCTATTTTCGTAATAACACACTAGGCTTTCTTAGTATTTTAGTAATATTTGGCTTATTAAGCTGTACCGCACCGAGTAGCGGAGGAAGTGGCGGTGGCACCGAACTAAATGCCACGGCTAAATTTACCAGTTCCGGTTTAACTGATGGTTTTGGGGTATCCAGTTTTAGTGGGCCCCAGGTTACGCCGAAATCAATTACCATTCAAACACTTAGTGGCACTCATGTTATTCCCAACAACCTCACGGGAAAAGCGGTTGCGCTTATTTATACCACAGGCCCGAACGAAGGATTTGATGTATTTGGCCCTGAACGACCTGACCAAATTCAACCGGATGATTCGGATTTAGTATTAGTACCATTTGATTTAAGCGAGCAATTAAGTATCACTGGCACCACTGAACTTAGTGACAACTACGTTGGCGCAGAAACATCTAACATGGAGCTCGTCATTGGCTACATGGACTTTCATATCGCATTAGACAGCGTTAATTTAACCGCATCCACCAATGTTATTCGCATTGCATTCGGCTCTGTCGAAGGAATGATAAAAGGGGATAAACTGATGAAATTTGGCGATACTTTCAAATGGTATGATACCGATAGTTTAGAATTTGTTACCACCCGTCCTACCAACCCAGCTAAAGTGAGTGAAATTGCATCCTTTGATGGGTCCGAGCATCAACCAGACATGCATTTCTATTCTATTAGCGTTGAAATGACCGAAGCCATCGATTTAACACGCAGCATTTTACTTAGTGGAAACGGGATTTTGAATACATTGGATTTCTCAGTCAACAACTTGTTACTCATAGAAGACATGGATGATGTTTCTGAAATTGATGATGTGGAACTTATAACTGCTGCAACATTATCTGAAAACGCACGTTACGGTGCGGGCGGCGTGACTGTTACCGCATCGATTACGATACTATAGATGGACCAATCCAGGTAACGGCTGCTTTAATTCTTCAGCCTTCCTAACAAGATTTTTATTGCCAATATACAACGCACATTTTTCATGCAGCTCTGTTGGCTTTATGTCCATGATTCTCATGTCGCCATTTGATGCAGAGCCACCGGCTTGTTCGGCAATAAAGGCAAGAGGATTGGCCTCATAGAGCAATCGCAGCTTCCCGTTCGGGCAGTTTGTCGTTGCCGGATACACATAAATACCACCACGTAGTAAGTTGCGGTGAAAATCTGCGACAAGGGAACCCACATAGCGTGCAGTTACGCCTGGTTGTTCACGAATCCAATCGATATAATCACGTAAACCCTGGTCCATGCGCGTCCAGTTACATTCATTGATTGAATAGCACTTGGTTTTATCAGGAAACGTCATGCGGTCGTGCGATAAAAAGAAATCGCCCAAACTTGGGTCATAGGTAAACCCATACACCCCATTTCCAGCGGTATAGACCATCATGACTGATGAGCCATAAATAACATATCCAGACGCGATTTGTTTTGAACCGGGCTGTAAACAATCCTCTAGACTGCCTTTTTGCCCAGGATTCGCGACTTTATAAATTGAAAAGATAGTACCCACGCTAACGTTTACTTCAATATTGGATGACCCATCAAGCGGATCAAATAGCACCACGTACTCGCCATTGTTTTCGTCACAGGCCACCACATCTTCTTCTTCTTCCGACCCCATCACGGCAAAACGGCCATGTTTTCGCAAGATATTCTTGACGGCGTCGTTGGCAAATACATCCAATTTTTGCACATCTTCACCCGACGCATTTTCCTGCCCTGCTCGGCCTTGCTGTTCGGTAAGACCAAACCGAATTACTTCATTGCGAATCACTTTGGCCGCCAAATTCAGGTCGTTTAGTATGTACACTAAATCAGTGGTTAGAACAGGATTCTCCTGTTGCTGTGCTATTAAATGTTCTTCAATAGTAATAAATGAAAGGTTAGTCATGAGCGCCTCCTATTAGTGCCTACGCAAATACGTGCTGTGCCATCCAAAAATACAGTGGGATACCAAATACAATGTTAAATGGGAACGTAATAGCAAGCGCCGCTGTTAACGACAGTGTTGGGTTTGCCTTTGGCAATGCCATTTGCATGGCTGCAGGCGCTGCGATATATGAGGCACTGGCGGCCAACGTTGCTAGCACAGTGGCCCCACCCATAGAAAGCCCACTGACATACCCAAGCAACACTCCTATGGCACCATTAAATATGGGCATCAGGATACCAAATGCAATTAAAAATAGCCCTGTAGACTTGAGGTCCCCTACGCGCTTAGACGTGATTAGCCCCATTTCTAACAAGAACACCGCTAACATGCCTTTGAATAAATCAAAAAATAGAGGAGTTACGGGAGCGATGCGTTCTGGGCCCGCTCCGTATCCAACAACCAAGCCGGCCACTAGCAAATAAATACTTTTTCCAAAAAATACTTCGTGTAAAAGCGGTCTCCATTCAATTGGCGTTTTTTCTTCCCCTGGCTCTAAATCATCTTGGGAACCTTTTAAGCGCGCAAATAAAATTCCTACTGCAATAGCTGGAATTTCCAACAGAACCAACAGCACTGTCACAAAGGACTCATGAGCCACATTTATACGGTGCAAATAGGACAACACAACGGCAAACGTAACCGCGCTGACTGAGCCGTAATGCGCGGCAATCGAGGCCGAATCCATACGGTTAATGCGACCCAATTTTCGCAACACAAAATAACTCACGCATGGAATTGTAATCCCCAAGGTCATTGCGGCTATTGTGGGGAATACCGCTTCTAACAAATTGGCTTTTGCTAATTCAACGCCACCCTTAAGACCAATTGTTAACAATAAATATAAGCTTAGCCCTTCATAGATGGGCTTTGGAACCTCTAGATCGGACTTTAATAACCCAGCAATAATACCAACGACAAAACAAAGAATGACTGGGTCTAATAGATTATCCAGCATAATTCTTCCATCCTTCGGATTCAAGCGACTCGGCCTTTTTAATAACGGTTTCCTTTTGGGTTTCTAAATAGCGTATCATGGCAGCCTTAATTACCTTGTCGTGAGTCGACAATATTCGAAGTGCCAACAAACCGGCATTTGCCGCATTATTTATGGCCACAGTGGCCACGGGAACGCCTTTTGGCATTTGCACGATGGACATGAGTGAATCGAGTCCGTTTAATGGTGTTACATCCACTGGCACCCCAATAACAGGTAAGGGTGTCATTGAGGCTACCATTCCTGGCAAATGGGCTGCGCCCCCTGCTCCTGCAATAATTACTTTTAGCCCCCGTTGGTCCGCGCTTTTTGCGTATTCCACCAAGCGTTCTGGGGTGCGGTGAGCCGACACAATGGTCACTTCACATGCAACGTTAAATTCTTCGAGTACTTCTGCAGCACCCTTCATTACGTTTAAATCAGAATCACTTCCCATAATAATTCCAACTTGTATTTTATTAGTCATTTTTACCCTCCATACACTCTTACACATTCGCGCACTTGTGCTGCCTTTTTTAATGCCGAATTAATATCTTGATCTAATACTACAACATGCCCCATTTTTCGTCGCGGTGAAACTTTTGTTTTGCCATATAAATGAATTGAAACGCCATCAATACCTAAGGCCGTTTCTAGGCCTTCGACGTGGGTATTGCCTGTGCCTACTCCAAGTAGATTCACCATAGCGACAGGGCTTAATAGTGCCGTACACCCCAGTGGCCACCCCATCAGAACCCGAAGCACTTGTTCGTACTGGCTGGTGGCGCACGCTTCAATTGTATAATGCCCAGAGTTATGTGGCCTAGGTGACACTTCATTTACCAATAAGTGGCCAGATGTGTCTAAAAATAATTCCACACCGAACACGCCAACACCGTTCAATGCACGCACAGTTTTTATGGCCAATTCTCGCGCCTGAGTTTCAATACTGGCTGAAATTCGTGCTGGTGAAATTAGGGTGTCTAATACATTTCCTTCTTTGTAAAAGGTCATTTCGACTACGGGGTAAGCGCTGATGTCTCCATGTTGCCCACTGGCCACAATAACCGCCAGCTCCATTTCTATATCAACACAACGCTCTAAAATCGAGTCGGCAGGCAGGAAATCCGCCGCGTCTTCAGTGCGCCGCAACACGCAAACGCCACGGCCATCATAACCGCCTTTACGTGCTTTTTGAACCAAAGGAAACCCAAACGACTCGAAGGCCGCTTGCGAGGGGGCCGCGCAGTGAACAAACTCAGACGTGGGTATGCCTGCGGATGCGAATAATTGTTTTTGCACCAATTTATCTTGTAGGGTTTCCAGAACGCTTGGGTCTGGGTAAACCGGGGTACCAGATGCCACGATCTCTTTTAATGCAGCCACGTTCACGGCTTCTAATTCATAGGTCACAATGTCTGATACTGCCGCTAACTTGGAAATGGCTGAGGCATCACTATATTCACCTTGTATGTAGGTGTCGGCCAAAGTCACCGCTGGCGCATCTGGTTGTGGGTCTAAAATGGCAATTGGAATGCTGAGTTTTCTTGCTGCTTGAGCGATCATTTTTCCAAGCTGCCCACCCCCAATTATGCCAATTGTTGGAAACGGAAATGGTGTGCCAGTTTGTAGTGGGTCTGGTTTGCGCTTGCTCATATGCGTCCTAAACTTATGTATTAACCGAGATTTGAGTATAAAATATGGGGCCCGATTGAGCAAGTTTTAAAGACAATGTAACCTGACGTTGCGCAAGAACGGATAACACCTTAGAACAACAAGGAGGATATATGCGTTTTGTTTATGGACTTTTTCTTACCTTATTAACAGGTAGTGTGGTATTTGCAACATCTGGCCTAAAATCTCATATGGCCAACAAAGCAGGAGAAGGCCTTTACGGCATTCAAATTAACGCGTTAGATGGAACCTCTTTTGACATGGCTGCTTTAAAGGGTAAAGTGGTGCTATTTGTGAATGTCGCAAGTCGCTGTGGGTTCACTGGCCAATATGAGGGGTTACAAACCCTTTATGAAACATATAAAGACGATGGACTGATTATTATTGGGTCTCCTTCAAACGACTTTTATCAGGAATCTGGAGATGCCCAGGAAATCGCGTCTTTTTGCTCTTTAACTTATGGGGTAACTTTTCCGTTAACCGAAAAGATTTCTGTAAAAAGAACAGCGCACCCTCTTTATAAGTATCTCACTCAATCTAACCCAGAGCTTCAACGAAAAGTGAGTTGGAATTTCAATAAATTTTTAGTGGATAGAACTGGCAAGGTGATTGCGCACTATGGGTCTAGAGTAGAACCAAACGCCCCCGAAATTGAAAAAGACATCAAAACGGCATTGGCGCTATGACTAACCCATAACGCTACTGTTGGCGACAACCTCTTTTAAGGCAAGACTTGTCTAGAACTTTTCATTCGGTTTTCTTGAGTTTGCTGAGTTTGCTGTCGCATTTCGTGGCTGTCCTCTACGGCGTGGCTCCTTAACTGAACCAGTGGGCTTTTGACTCTTATCTTGGCTTTCTCGAAATAGGGTCCCATCAAACCAGGTAGGAGAACCGTCGCTGCTTGCAGCTTCAGGGGGCGTTTCGGCACTTTGATCTGAACCTGGAGATAATCTATCGACAGAACTAGGCGTTGATCTGTCGAGACTATTACTTGAACTGGGCGTAAACGGCCGCGCATCTGGAGACAGCGAACTAGAAGAGCGCGATCTTTCCGTCTGAGTTTGATTATGCGCTTGATAGGGAGCCCAATTCGCCACTTGTAGGTGTTGCATGTGAATTTGGACAAACTCAGGATGACAATACAAGGTCTGGCATGAGTGCAAATAACTTTGATTATTAGATGGATAGCTGGAATACACCTTATACAGCATTTCAAAGAATTGCGCGCGTTGCACACCTAATTTTGATGCGAAATGGTCTACTTTATTTAAAAAATCTAGGTTACTAGACGGATTACAGCCCAGCCATTTCTGGAACATTCTTTCTGTAATACGAAGGTTGTCTCCCACTCTTGCTTTTACAACAAGCGCATGAAACAAGGAGTAAGTGTTATTGGCATGTGCAAAATAATTAACCAGCTCTCCATTTAGCAAATTCAAGATCTCGGCACATCGCATTGAAAAAGGGTTTTGTGTGTAATGTGGGTCTTTATCAACGGCCACCATGTCGCTCACTTCTTCATTGCCTGACACAAGCCTTAAGCTGACACTATCTAAAATACCAAACGATTTGGCCACTCCCTCTCGCCCCCTTGCAACAGGTGGCTTAACAGAAATTGTAATCGGTTTTAATCCTGATGCATGATCGATTGGCGTTAATTCAATATTAGTATAAGCCCCTGTAATACGGCATAATTCGGTATTAATCTCATATTTATTTAACGGAGGAAATGCTAATAACATTTGAACATCGGCAATCGCCTTCTGATCGAAAAACAAGTCGTCAGATATACTTAAAACAAAGTCAAGGTCGTTGGATTTTTCTGGAGTTAACAAGGCAGATCCCGTTAAATCAAGGCCCAGAAAGGCGTCTCCATAATTACGTTTAATGGCATTTCCTATTGTTTTTGCCACGCTTAGCTCTGTTGGAAAATGATTTTTAATTGATTCGGTCCAGACTTGGGCTAATTCTTCTTGTGGGCGTACTGGCAATTTGATTTTATCGGGTGAGTGCAACGAAATACGTCTATACATAATGACTGTCTCCTTATAATACTTAGAAACTATCGTATTATTTTTTATTAAATTTCATTATTTTTCACTATTTACTTTCTTCTTGAATTATTCGATGCAATCCACTACACTACATTGCATTGAGATTAAGTCTCAGTATCACAATCTAAAATGATAAAATAAATAGGAGGAATTACATTGAATTTTAGAAAAACTGTTGTATTAGGAGCCGCTATTGCATTTACGGCCATGTCTTCGGCACATGCTGACGAACGTTTGTTTACATTTTCGTATGAAGCAGACACGTTGCCACAAGGAAAGTTTGAATATGAAAGTTGGTTAACACACAAGTTTGGCACCGAAGAAGGGTCTCTTTCAAAATGGGAACAACGCCAAGAAATTGAGTATGGTATTACAGATCGTTTAACAACTGGTTTCTATTTAAACACTGCACAAGAAAGCTACAAAGGCGTTCCTGGTAAAACAGACGGCACGGAGTTTGAATTTTCAGGCGTTTCTTCGGAATGGAAATACCAAGTTTTAAATCCATATTTAAGCCCAGTAGGTGTACTCGCCTATTTTGAAGCGGGTTATTCGGGCCTTGAAAGTGCATTAGAAGAAAAAATCATTCTTCAGCACAATGCTGGTGAAAAAGTTACCTTAGTGTCTAACATCATTTTCGAACAGGAATATGAGTATGAAGGCCGAAAGATTGAAGATGAGGGCAAGTTCGAGCTAAGCTTAGGCGGCAGCTACAAACTTACTCCCAATTGGAGCCTGGGTCTTGAAGCATTAAATGTAAGTAAGTACGAGGCGTCTGATTACCGTACATGGGAACGCGGCTATACCTATGCGGGTCCTAATGTTCACTACGGAAACAGTAAATGGTGGTTAACAGGTACGTTTATGACATTGGTTCAATCTGACAACGGGCAAAACTCAGAGATTGACTTGGTTAATAACGAGCAATACCGATTACGTGTTATTTTTGGATACTTGTTCTAAACTCACGTTACTCACAAAACTCGAATAAAAAAGCCGGCTTCATCGCCGGCTTTTTTTATATCATATGCGTCACTTGAAATTACACTATCCCTCATCATCCAATAGCGCGACCTGGCTTAATCGCCTTGTAAAGTCCATCATAAATACAGCTTCGCTTTGCTGCCTGTCCAATTGTTCTTGCGTTGGGATGGACGTAGTAATACCAGAAAATAAAGCATGGCTTTCCTCAGCTCGCAGTATGTGATCTGGGTTCTCCTCAAGCTCTTTCAACCAAATAGAAGGGGGGCCACCCAACATATCCTGAATATTTAGACCCAAGTAGTATTGCTTTAATCCCTTTTCATACTCTTTTTTAGACAAGGTTAGCATTTTAGTTCTAATAAATAAAAATGCACTCAATTCTTTTGCCAAGTGGTGAAGGTTCTTGGGAATTTGACTAAAATTCAAATGGCCCATTTGCTTTGGGACACTCCATTCTACCCACTCTAAGGCTTGAATTACATCCACAATGGCGCGCCTTGTATTTTTCGAAACCTGTGCAAGATGCGCATTTTCTGCCGTATTTTTAACACCTGGTTTCAGACCTTTTTCGCCTTCTTCGAATCGTTGTGCTTGGTCTAAACCTGATGCAAGGGCTTTACGGGCAGTGAATTCACTCGACCCCTTCCCTTTATAGACTTCAAGAAGTGCAATCAGACTTGCAAGTAAGTTTCCAATCTCGACGATGCTGGGCACTGCTCTATGCTCTCTTCCTGGAACGGGCACCGCTAAATCACTAATTTGGGTGATTGCTTGGCTAATTGCGGTTTTTTGAATGTCCTTTTCAGCAGCCCCATACGTACCCCTAGTACGGTCATAAACCGTCTTTAGACCACTTAATGTTAATTGAGAATGAAGCGTGGGAGTCGCTGCAATGCGTCGATATAAGTTCATAGTTGTCTCCTTAATTATGGTGATATGTTAGGGATCATTTTAATTTATTTTATATTTTTCAACAATTTATTTATTTGACTACTATTTCAGAAATACAAGCCCACTCGATTTATTGTATCAGCTCTACGGTTTTGGTCCCTTAGCGCCGGCATCTACTACTCTTGCCCAACTTATCCCCTGCAGGTGTTGTGCCGCTGCACCACCATTTTCGGGTGCAGATATTTCCTTTTCACGCATTGCATTTAGGATTTTATCTGATACAAAACCAGGCAAGGCATCTGGGAAGTAGCGCTTCATTAAGTCATCGCGCGATGGAGCCGTAGCCAACTCTTTTGGAACCGTCCATTGCGATGGTTTTATCCTTCAACACAAAGTAAGTAAGGCGCCACAAAAGATGTGTTTACCAACCTGGGTCATATAGCTTCGGCAGTCTACCAACAGGCTGTTTACCGCTGTAAACGAATCTAAACCATCATCAATCTTATTTACTATTTTTAATTCAGTAGGAGTAACGGGCCGTCCAAATCAATCACATCCGCGTACTGGGCAATCAAACGCGCTGGCGCGATGCCAAGCTCACTGGCCACCATGCAGCCCACCATGACTTGAAAACCATGTTCACGGGCTGCGTTATATAGGGATAGGGCTTCAGTAAGACCGCCTGTTTTATCAAGCTTAATATTAACCATGTCGTATTTGCCTTTGAGTGAGGGTAAATCCTGACTCGTGTGGCAAGATTCATCCGCGCAAATAGGAACAGGGTGGGCAAAGGTGCGTAACGCTTCGTCTTTACCCGCGGGCAGAGGCTGCTCAATCATACTGACACCAAGGGCGGCCATTTGCCGGCAAAGGTCGGGCGCGGCATTCGCCCCCCAGGATTCATTGGCATCGATAATAATATCCGCGTCCGGACGGGCCTGGCGAATGGCCGCCACACGGGGCACATCCTGCCCATCACCCGCACATTTGATCTTTAACAGGGGCATGTGCGCCATCTCGATCGCCTCTCGCGCCACTGTTTCCGGCGCGCCAATCGATAGGGTGAATGCGGTCGGGAGCGCAGGCGGTTGGTCAACGCCGGCAAGCGCGTGAAGCGCGCGCCTGGCTTGTTTCGATCGCAAGTCCCAGAGCGCGCAATCGATCGCGTTTCGCGCTGCACCTGGTGGCATTTGGGTTTGCAGCGCGAGACGCATCTGTTCTGGATCGGAACCCACGATGGATTCCTGCCACGCGGCAATCTGCGCGAGCACACTCTCTATGGATTCCTTATAGCGGGCATAAGGCACGGATTCGGCGTTGCCTTCATTGCCTTTGCCATCTGAAATTCGCACACGCACCACATCGGCCTGAGTACGGGAGCCATGGGCGATAACAAAGGGTTGTTTTAGTGGGTAAGAGTCGTGCCAAACAGTACAGGTATAGGCCATATTACAGCCTATCTTGATCGGTTTCGACACCCAGACGTTTCAAAAATTTTTCCACACCAAAGCGATAAGGATCTGTTACTGGCATATGGTGTTTCTGTTCAAGAATGGCTATTTGTGACAGGGCATCACCCTCGGTTAGCGAGGCCGTGTTAAGTGAAATACCCACACATTGGCAGTGGGGATTCGTGTCACGTGCCAAGGCAACATTTCGCGCAATTGTGTCGGCAATACTGGGCAGTGGCTGGGTAAAATTAATCATCTGATCGCGGCCCGATTCATGGCACACAATAAGGTAATCGGGTTGGGCACCGTGTAACAGCCCTAGGCTGACCCCCGCGTATGCGGGGTGAAACAATGAGCCTTGCCCCTCTATTACTTGAATCCCGCTTGTGGCCGGGGTCATTGTTTCCACGGCGCCAGATATAAAATCAGCACCCACGGCATCGATTGCAATGCCAGAACCCGCGACCAAAATACCACATTGGCCAGTAGCTACGAACTGGGCGTTTTTGCCGGCAGCTTGCAAAGCGCGGGTTAGTGTTATGGCGGTAAACATTTTGCCTGACCCACAATCGGTGCCCACCATTAATACTCGGGTACCGGCGCGCTTTAAACCAGTTCCAACGGATAAGGGGCCATCATGGTGACGCAAATTATGCAATTGCACGCCCCTATCACTGGCCAATTCACGTAGTGACCGACCACTTGGCCCCATACACTCATCGAGCTTGGTGTGCATGCCACTGATAATATCTAGTCCTGCATAAATTGCCGCCTCGATAGCCGGCAGCCACGCATCTTCGATGTATCCACCATTGTTGACCAAGCCTAGCACAAGGGATTTGGCGCCGCGCTCTTTTGCCTGTTCAATACTGAATTCTTCCAGCCCATCAATGGCGATTTGGCAGTCTGGAAAACGGTGAAACCCCATCGCCGCATTGGGTATAAAATGCATCACACTATTGGCCATTTTTAATTTGGCACGTGATGGCGCATTACCTAAAAACAACAAAAATGGTTGCTTTAGCTTCATATTGGTATTCTATCAAATACTTAACGGTTTATGAACGTTATTATAATTCCCACGCTAACGATTTAATTTTATGTTATTTTAATAATATGACCATATTCTGCAGACGCATTGCAATTTCCGAACTAAACGCACATCGACCCAGTCTTGCGTCACCGTTATCATTCAATGGCGCTTCTGAGCCAAGCCGCCCTATAAAGGGATTTAGGCGAAAATGGTCCATCTCTGCACATTTGGAAACGGATACCCACGATTCAATTGCGCGCTTGCTTGCGTTGCCAGGTGCAACAGTAATTTTGTCTCGCAACAGGCTTGGGTCGGGCAGCAATGCTAGTGTATATAAAGCTCAGATACAAGTGCCACAGGAGGGAGATGAAATTGGTACCTATGAAGTCGCGG
>JAQBTH010000053.1 GCA_027623425.1 bacterium
CTTTAAGCTGGGTGTGTTTGACTGATAATAAATGGCGAGAAGATGTTGTTGGAAATTTGTATTATAAATTGCGTGGTCCAAAAGTTGAGGACGTGAACTCTTTGTTTGTTATTCTTATTAGTCGCTGTGATGTGGGTTATCTTACGTCTGATCTTACGCTAAAGAATAGTTACACAAATCAGATTAATCGTACTAATATGCTTGCCATACTTAAAAGTACACCCCATTTAAAAGACGCGTATGATGTGGCGATGCAAAAAATAAATAGTTCGGTTGCTATTTAATCAATTCTTCCAGAATCTGTATGGCATTTAGTGCAGCACCTTTGCGCAAGTTGTCGCCAACACACCATAATTCGATTCCGTTCTCTTGGCTGATGTCGTCGCGAATGCGACCCACTTGCACGTCGTTCTTGCCAGATACGGCTCGTGGTAACGGATAAACGTTGTTTGCCACATCGTCCACGACTTCGACGCCAGGTGCTGCTTGTAGCAATTCTCTTACGCGTGCCGCGCTAATTTTTTTGCGTGTTTTAATGTTTACGGATTCTGAATGGCATATAAATACTGGAATGCGCACGCATGTTGCTGTGACGGCAATGGTATCGTCGCCCATAATCTTTTTTGTTTCGCCCACCATTTTCATTTCTTCTTTGGTGTAGCCATTTTCTGTGAATTTATCAATGTGGGGAATGGCGTTAAATGCAATGGGGTGAGGAAACTGTTCTGGCGCGAGTTCTTGGCCGTTTAATAGGGCGCGCGATTGCTCTTCTAATTCAAAGATAGCTTCATTCCCTGCGCCAGATACGGATTGGTATGTGGAAATAACAAGCCGCGCGATGCCCACTTCATCGTAAATGGGTTTTAGGGCGACTACCAATTGGGCGGTCGAACAGTTTGGGTTGGCAATAATGCCGTTGTGTTTATGTGCGTCTGCCGCATTTACTTCTGGCACAACGAGTGGCACGGTTGGGTCCATTCTAAAATGTGATGTGTTGTCGATGCATACGGTCCCTGCTTTTACGGCGTGTGGGCAAAATTCTTCACTAATGGCGCCGCCCGCACTAAATAAGGCGTAATCGATTCCATTAAACGAATCTGGAGTTAATTCTTGTACTTCAATGTGTGTGTCGTTGAATTTAACCGTTTTACCAGCAGAGCGTGCAGAGGCCAATGGGCGTAATTCCCCAACGGGTACCTTGCGTTCCTCTAATATTTTAATGAGCTCTTGGCCGACAACCCCGGTGGCTCCTACTACAGCGATGTTATATTGTGTTGACATAGGCACAGACTATACTGGTTTTAGCTTGATTTTTCAAGTTGTGTGCTTGGTTTGGGGTAGTATAATGGTGCAATGGAAGTTGCAGATTACTATGATCGGCTTGTGGGTAAGTATTCAGGTGATAGCGTAAAGGCCTGTGGTTGGCTCAGTAAGTCAACTCAGGAATTGCGTTATGAGATATTAAGTCTTGTGGGTGACTTACGCGGTTCTAGCTTGTTAGATGTGGGGTGTGGACTAGGCGGTTTTTGGCAGTACCTTCAAGATGAAGATTTGCCCTGTCATTATACGGGAATTGATGTGTCTAGAGCCATGGTCAAGGCGGCGCGGGAACATCACCCTGGAGTGACGTTTATTGCCTCAGATTGGCGTGAATATTCCGTAAGTGACCCCCTTGACTTTTTGGTGGCTAGTGGTGCCCTTAGTTTTCATTATGAACCTGTGGATAACTTGTTTGTTGTGCGCGCATTTTTAGATTATTTTTTCCCCATGATTCGCAAAGGAATGGCGTTTAATTTATTATCAACTAAGGCACCAAATGAGTATCGAAGTGATAGATCGCGGTTTCGGTATTTTGTGCCAGAAGAGGTATTGGCATTGTGTTTGGACTATACGCCCTACGTGTCGTTACGCCACGATTATTTACCTAATGATTTTACAGTATTTTTGCATAAGTAGATGGTTATTTTATGTGGATTGTAGTTTGTTGATTTTGGTTTAATGTAAAATGTTACACTTAATCCTATGAAGATTTCTCAGGTCTCTTTGCATATGATTCCCTTGTCTGTGGCACGCCCGATGGTGGCGGCCAGTACGGTGCTTAGCGAGCGGCCCATTATGGCGCTTAGATTCATATCTGATGGTGGGTTAGAGGTGTGGAGTGAATGTGTGGCGTTGCCTGAGGCTGGATACAGTAGTGAAACACAAAGTGTGGCGTGGGATGTGCTTGTGGGTGAATTATTGCCTGCCCTTAAGAATCGCTCGTTTTCGCATCCGGAACAGGTAGAGGCGGCCTTGGATTGGGTGGCGCCAGGGTACAGTATGAGCAAGGCCGCGATTGAAATGGCATTTTGGGCGTTGTACGCACAGGAACAAGGGCAGCCGCTGTGGCAGGTTTTAGGCGGTACCAACGGGGTTATTCCAGGTGGGGTAGTGTTGGGTTTTGATGATGGTTCAGCTTTATTAAAAGGAACGCATGATGTTGCGTCTATTGAAAAGTACTCTCGTGTGACCCTGAAAATAAGACCTGGGTATGATTTAGACTATGTATCAAAGGTGCGTCAAGTTTTACCTGAGTCCATTACAATGGCTGTGGATGGAAACGAGAGTTTTTGTGAAGACGATATGACGATGCTTATGCAAATGGGGCAAACGGGTTTGGCCTTCATTGAACAGCCATTCGAGCGTGGCAGACAAGATTTACATTGTCGATTGCAACAAAACTCCCCATCACCGGTGGCGCTAGATGAGTCGATTCTAAACCAATCAGAATTAACAATTGCAATAGAAGCAGGGGCGCTAGGCGTTTTAAATTTAAAGCCAGGTAGAGTTGGGGGGTTCTCGCCTGCTTTAGGCATGATGACCCAGTGTAATGCGGCTAATATTGCCGTAAAAATTGGGGGTATGTATGAGTCGGGATTGGGTAAATCATACAATTTAGCCTTGGCTAGTGTGTGTGATGGGGGGCTAGCTCATGATATTTCGGATGCGCGTTGGCATTGGGATTCCGACGTTTTGCAAACAGATTTTGCGTCAGATGATCGCGGACGATTTACCGTTAATAGCGCGGAATTATATCGAAATATTATGGTGGGTTCTGCCCTCAAAATGAGCTTGAAAAATCATATATTGACTTTTTAAAATCAAATGATCTTACTAAAAAACAACTTCAGACTTATTCCCACGCATCGATAAGGTGACTATGAGAAATTTCCTCCACTTATACTCCAAAGATCAAATACACTCATTGGTCCAACTTAGAAAAGAGTTGCACCGTTTCCCCGAGCTGGCCTTTGAAGAAGTGGAATCTAAGCGCCGCCTCATAGAAATGGCCTCCAAATTCCTCACCAATTTATCCTATGAGGCGGTTGCACAGACCGGATTATTAATTCGAATTCCTGGTCAAAATAATACGCTTCCTCCAGTGGTAATACGCGGTGATATGGATGCGCTTCCAATACAAGAAGATACGTCTTTGGATTTTGCCTCGCAATCTCCTGGAAAGATGCATGCATGTGGTCATGATATTCATATGTGTTGGGTTATGGCTGCGGGAATTTTGCTTGCGAAAGAGCCTGCGTTGGGCCCCGTTCATTTGCTGTTTCAGCCCGCAGAGGAAATTGCCCAAGGTGCTAAACAGGTGCTTGAATCGGGTGTGTTGAGCGGTGCGGGTGCAATTTTTGGTGCCCATGTGGATAACCGGTTTGAAGTGGGGCAGATTGTGGTTCAACCAGGGCCAATTTCTGCATCTTCAGATACATTTACAATTGTGATTCACGGTGTGTCGGCACACGGAGCGCGTCCACAGGAAGGTAAAGATCCATTGCCTGCGATGACCGCGATTTTACAGGGTATTAATTCCTTTATGGCACGTTCGTTATCGCCAAGTGTGGTTGCGGTCATAAGTGTTGGGCAAATTCAGGCCGGCACGGCGCATAACATCACTCCTGGTGATGTGACTATACGCGGTACCATTCGGGCACAAACGCAAGACGTTCGTAATGAGTTGCATCGTGCTTTGGCGCGTATTGTGAGTCATAGCACGGCCATGTGGGATGTGACGTGTGATCTGGATATTGCACAGGGGCCTCCTGCGATTATTAACTGTTCACCCCAGATCGATTGGGTGAAAGAGGCGGCCCAGAGCGTAGTGGGTTCGCAGAACGTGTGCGAATTGCCAGAGCCTAATTTAGGAGCTGAAGATTTTAGTTTTTACCTGTCCCAATTTCCGGGATGTTTTATTCGTATTGGCTCTCGAGAAAACGGGGACGTTTATACTCATGCTCATTCGCCGCAGTTTGTTGTGGCGAATGAGACGATATTTGTTGGTGGCGCTGTATTGGCAGAAGTGGCACGAGTGGCATCATCACGCTTATAAGGTGATGCTAATTCCGTGGCTAATCACTCCTGCGTTGTAATGCCCGCTTGGGTAGTCAAGGTACCCGTATTGAATTTTAGCCGCAATATGAGCGTTGATCTGATACGTTAATCCATTTTGTATCATCCATACATACGCGTCTCCTAATTCAAGTTGTTGATGGCCACCTACTCCCACATAACCACGTATGTCATACGTCCAGTTTTTTGTAAGTTCCCATTGGTAACCTGAGCCAACCATCGCTTTGCCATAACCAGGGCGTTTTCCTAGCGTTGACCATGAGGTCCCGTAACTAACAAACAGATTTTTGTTTAAAAACATATCGTGATAATAGGCAACAAGGGCTTCTATCCCATCTCGCCTTGGGCCAACGTATTGTTCCCAAAATAAATTATCACGGGAGGTTTGCGTGTTATTTTTTAAACTCATTTGGCCGGGAGGAAGGTGATAGGACAGATTTATGCCAGCCATAGGACTCTTAATCTCACCTTCTAAAAATGCAAGATAACCCACTTGGCCCCCGATGCTCACTTTGTCAGTAAGGTGAGTTCCTACTTCAAGGATGGTTTGCGAATTTAGCCCTGTGCCTTCAATTTCTTCATTTCCACCGCCACCAGCCGCTCCTATCGTTGTTCCAAAGTCTGCGTAAAAGTGCGTTAGAATGGTGGTTCTCCAACCAATACCTACTGCGCCTTCAATATAACCATGTCGACCACCTGTTGTTGCAGCAAACCCGCTATAACTTAGGTACATATTTGGGTGAGTGAAGTGTTTGTGTCGGCCTCCAATTAACGTGATGATTTCTTTTGTATTTTTGTTATACATTAACTGTTTGGTTTCAAAAGAGATGATATCGTTAGGTTTTGTGCTGGTTTTCTCTTTTTTCTTGGGTGTAAGGTTGTTTTGGTGGGTGATTCCCATAGAATAAATGTATGACTGTATATCCCCTTCAGGAAATGTAAGCCAGCCCACATTTGCTTCAATTCCAATCCTAGAATTTATAGTATGATGTAGCCCTGTTTGGTATTTAACCGTATAGCCACCGTCTAATTCGGATTTGTTGAACTGTCCCCCTCCACCGCCGCCAATAAATACAACAGAATTCCATTCTAAGGTGTGGGTTAATGGTTTTGAATACCCTAATCCATAGGATGCGATGGCATAGCCTGCGTGATTATCTCCACCGATTGCTTCTAGAATAGATAGGCTGTAAAACCAGTTTTTTCCTATAAATTTATCGAATTGAAATCCAGCAACGAGCAGGTCCCCTTTTTTAGTTCTGCTGTACTGTTCAGCTATTAGGTGAGATCGCGTGGCCCGTTCTGGTTTGGCGTATAATGGCGGGGCTTCTATGCAAAGTAATGCAAAGAGAATAATAAAATAGGCGTGTTTGATCGGCATTTTTGGTATTAACTCTTAACGTTGTGGTAGGATTCTTTTATTGTAAACGATTAATTGGAAATTGGTAATCTTGGGCTTGTCTTTTTTATCAGACAATCTTTAAATAATGTACATTTATATAAAAATCATAAATTTGTATTGATCTGCGTTTTATGTTATACCATATATATGATTAGTATCTTTGAACTGTTTACCATCGGGATTGGTCCATCTAGTTCACATACGGTTGGGCCGATGCGGGCCGCCAAGCAATGGTTAGAGTCAATAAGCGAGCCTGTATTTGAGCGTATTACACGTGTAGATGTGTTTTTACATGGTAGTTTGGCATTGACAGGTAAAGGTCATGGAACGGATAAGGCGATTGTGTTGGGTTTGTTAGGAGAAACACCTGAAGACGTTGTTTCCCCGGATGATACCTTTCTTTCGGTATTAGAGTCGGGTCAGTTATCCGTTCTTGGTGAGCACAATATTGCGTTTAAGTCCGCAAATATACGGTTTGTTAAGCGCGAAAAATTACCAGGGCACGCCAATGGAATGCGTTTTGTTGCCAGTGATGAGCTTGGTGTGCCACTTAGTGAGGCTGTTTATTATTCCATAGGTGGGGGCTTTGTTGTGTCCGAATTGGATTTAAAAAATGGGCCTACTCCTGTGGAAACCTATACAATACCACATGTCTTTTCTTCGGGGGCAGATTTGTTAGCGCAGGCAAAGCAAGCGCAAAAAACCATTGCTGAATTGGTGTGTGAAAATGAACAGGTGCGTCACACTAATTCTGAAATAGAATTACGATTAGATGCGATTTGGAACACCATGCAGGACTGTGTGTCTCGCGGTGCGCGAACCGAAGGGATATTGCCCGGTGGATTAGATGTGAAACGCCGAGCGGCAGCATTGCGACGCAATTTGGAAGCACATACGGGTGTGCAAGACCCTGCTGCTATATTGGATTGGGTAAGTATGTTTGCCTTAGCGGTGAATGAAGAAAACGCCGCTGGAGGTAGGGTGGTTACGGCGCCAACAAATGGTGCTGCGGGGATTATTCCTGCTGTGCTGCATTATTATGATAAGTTTGTATCGCCGGTTGGGCGTGATGAGTTGCGCACGTTCTTTTTTACGGCTGGCGCGATTGGTATCCTGTACAAAACAAATGCCTCTATTTCGGGGGCGGAAATGGGGTGCCAAGGAGAAGTGGGTGTGGCGTGTTCCATGGCTGCTGGGGGACTGGCTGCGCTCATGGGCGGTACTCCTATACAAATTGAAAGTGCGGCTGAAATCGGTATGGAACATAATTTGGGGCTTACCTGCGACCCGATTAAAGGGTTGGTTCAGATTCCCTGTATTGAACGTAATACAATGGGGGCGGTTAAGGCGATAAACGCGGCACGGTTGGCTTTAAGAGGCGATGGCTCACAAAAGGTGAGTTTAGATAAGGTAATCCGAACCATGAAAATTACCGGTGAAGATATGAAAAGCCGATACAAAGAAACCTCACAGGGTGGTTTAGCGATTAACGTGGTGGAATGTTAAGAAGTTTCTTTTTATAATAGTGTACAAATTGTGTTGACATCTTTTCTATTTATATGATATTACTAGTCTCCAATTAATTTTATGTTTTTTGACTAATCATTTATGATGGAGGGATTCATATGGCGTTACCAATTAATCGTTTTGTTCGTGTGGGGCTAGAGGCGATGGGGGCAGTTCGTCATTCAGCGCCTTCGATGGTCCGGCCACTCTCTTCTCGATCAATGGCGCGCGTTTCTAGTGGAGCCGTGACGCCTAATGAACGCCAACAATGGGGGCGTTTATGGCCATCTCAACCAGACCAACCGGCGGGCCGTGTCGGTTCATCGTTGGCTTCAATTGTGTTTCAACCGGACTATGGCCCAGCTCCTGTAAATGGCCATGTTGATTTTGTGGGAGTGGGCGGTTTGTTTGCGTTGATGCAATGTTCGGATTATTTAAATGCGAATCCCTATGCAATGGTGCGGTATATGGGTGGAGCACCTAGCCAGGCGGCAATTCAAAATAGTTCAGGTCGTCAATTGCATGCACACCCATCCATGCTTGGTTTAATGCCGGTGTCTAGCACGGCTCCAATTTTGGGGTGATCATTAGGTCTTCTTCCTTCTCAACATCCCACACGGGCTGGATATACGCCGTTTCGTATGCCTCTATCAAATCTTAGAGATGCGAGCCACCTTGTTGATTTTGGTTTACAGTGGTTGGGGCGTCAATTTGATGGTAGTAGTCACTACAATATGACCGATTCTGACCGCGAATTTGTATCCCAAGTGCAGGATTCGATATCGGCGTATCGTGCATTAAATGATGAAATGGTGGCTGATGGGTTTTCTCCATTTATGGTGCAAAACGGGCGTATGTACTTTTCCGATGATAAGTCTCAGTTGGAAACCTACATGCAGTATTGGCAGGCTGCTGGTATAGAGGTGCAGTGGGCAACTCCGGAACAGTTACGGGAGCAATCTGTGTTAACCGAGCAGGCAAAATTTGGCTTATATATGCCAAAGGATGGTCAATTATTGCCTGATGCTGATGCACGGATTAGTTCGTATTTAGAATGGAAGTGCCCTGGATTTCGTGCCGATCAGATGGCAGTGGCTTCCGGTACATATGATCCAGATTCTCAGCGTATTCGATCTCTAGAGTTTCAAGGAAGCTCTGGTTCGGTAACCGTTTCGCCGGATTTAACGTGTTTTTCATTGGGGAATAATTCCTTACGTATGGTTACAACTGAAGGGGATATTCTTCCGTTAGTTCCAGAGGATTTCCCCATTGCAGGCTGGTCTTTGAACATTCGCATTACGGTAACTGAGCGTGAATTGCAGGATCGCTTACCTAAAGGAGTGGATCTTCTTGATTATGTGCATTCAGGGCAGTTGTTACCTATTGCAACGACATCTAATTTTCATTTAACGCCCATGCCAGAGAGTGTGACACGTAATGATGATGGCACAGTGTCGTTGTCTGCCAGGGTAACTTTAGGCGGTAATATGGGCCGAGAAGATGGTCATCCCGATGATTTAGTCTATGCGAAAGCTCAAATTAAAAAATTTGTTGTGGGGAACGTGGATATATTGTCAGAAAACACTTGTGTGCGTCGCTCAAGCCGAGTGAACGAGCCGGTGACATCACGCGTGTTTCAAAACGCAATGGTAGGCTGGGGACAAAGTGGGGTGGGTGTTAGCTGGGCGGCAGTGCCTCATCAAAACTTAGACCCAGTTTCTCAGTTCCATTGGTCTAGAGCGTCGGCATCTAATCGATAGTTTTGTGTTGTCGATTTACCCACTTATATCCGCAACCGGGTAGTAACTCGGGTTGAAAAAAATACTTTATAGGGCGAGGGTATCGTCTGCAAATATAGGGTCTACGCCAATGTATGGTGCATTTATTATCTTTTAAATAGCGGCAATTAAATAGCAATACCTGATGTTCATTGTCTTCGGTATGGCAATTGAAATTGTATACGAATTCATAATATTTTTTGGCCAAGTTACGCAACCACGTTGTTTTCCATATATATGGTGTAAATCCAATTGCAATTTTGGTGCAACATACGCCGCGTTGAAGGCAATTTCCGCCTAGTTTGTATGGTGAAGGGAAGGGGATGCTTACAATATGGGTAAATATACTATCTATGTCTCGTATGAGGCGTAGTAACGTTCTTAGGGGTAGTAATAACATCTTCATGCGTTTAATTATAGCGTATGGGGCTTGCTTTTCTAATTTTCTACATATACTGATGTCGCGCATTTTACCGATAACTAGGTTTATTAGAGGTTCAGGTTGGACATGAGACCATGTTTTTATTAACGCGGATTCTGTTGTTAGGATTTTTTTGTTTTTTGATCTCGTGCTCATCTGGTACAGGTTCCTCAGCTCGTTTTGACGATTCTTCTGAAGAGTCTTTATTGCCACCTACGTCGCTAAGCATTGCGGTGGCAACTACCAATGTATATATAGGTTTAGATCGAGACGTTAGTCTTACTGTATCACCACTGGGCGCGTCTACTGCTGTAACATGGACGGTATCTGATACAAACCTTGCTGCCATTTCAAATGATGGTGAGATTGTTGGGCTGGCAACTGGCGATGTGGTTGTCACTGTTACGTCTATATTGGCGCCTAGTATTACGGCAACCTTATCTGTGTCTGTGCAAGCGGCGCGTTGGGTAAATCATGGTGATGGTCCTTGAGCTGTTACGAATGTTGCTGGCTTGGCTGTTTTTAATAACAAACTTTATTTTGGTGGAGGAACGTATGTTCAAAGCAACGATGCTTTGTATCAATCAGATGACGGAATTACGTGGGAACAGATTAATGAAAATGCAGGATACGGAGATCGTGCCGTGTTTTCTATGCTTGAACATAAGAATAGCTTTTTTATTATTGCTGGTTATGAAGGGCCTAGCGTTTCAACATCTAGTGTTTATTCGAGTCTAAATGGAGAAACGTGGAATTTGGTGACGACAGGTGCGTGGTTTGACCGATTTGGTCAAACGGTGCTGAGTTTTAATGGTTCATTATGGATGTTTGGGGGATATTCCTTTTCTCAGACTAGCTATTTAAACGATGTTTGGAAAAGTGTGGATGGGGAGACTTGGGATGAAGTTACTGTGTCTGGGCCTATATGGTCAGATCGGTATTATCACGGGTCCGTTGTTTTTGATGGGAAGATGTGGGTAATTGCGGGTGGTCAAGATGATAGTTTTACAAATGATATTTGGTATACGGAAAATGGTGTTAATTGGACACAGGTGTCTCCAGTAGGGGATTTTTGGTCTGATCGGATGTTTTCGTGTTTGGTTGTTTATGACGATAAGATGTGGATTATCGGAGGTGGCGAAACGCTAGGCTCATCTCTAAATGAAGTGTGGTTTAGCAGTGATGGAGTATCTTGGGCCCAACTGCAGGTTCAAGGTCCAATGTGGTCTGTTCGGCAGGCACCTCATTGTGTATCTTATGATGGTAAACTGTGGGTGATTGGTGGCGGATCTACTCGAGATATATGGTCATTGGATATTTAATAAAACACGTAAGTACTTTAATTTACACTCGAACCGCAATATTATCTTAAAAAATCTTATAAAATGGTGTTGACAGAAGAAAGAAAAACACGGTAATATCCTTTCTCCCGGTCAACAACAAGACGTTCGCCGGTCCTGATCCTTGACATCCAAATAGTGTTTTATGAACAACCAATAAGTTCTAAATAACAAGCTCACTTCTAAAGTAGAAGTGCGAGCCTTTTTTTTATATTCCAATGAATTTTTAAATAACGAACATTTTGACTACTTTTTTATTATTGAAGTCAGATGTTCATCAGAACTAGGTGTATAACATTTAAGTTCTTAAATGAACTGAGAGTTTGATCCTGGCTCAGGATGAACGCTGGCGGCGTGCCTAACACATGCAAGTCGAACGCACCTTCGGGTGAGTGGCAGACGGGTGAGTAACACATAGGTAACTTGCCCCTAAGTCTGGGATAACAGTCTGAAAAGGCTGCTAATACCGGATAATCTCCTTCTTACATAAGTATAGAGGAGGAAAGTTTTTTCGCTTAGGGATAGGCCTATGTCTGATTAGTTTGTTGGTGGGGTAATGGCCTACCAAGACTACGATCAGTAGCTGGTCTGAGAGGATGATCAGCCACACTGGAACTGAGACACGGTCCAGACTCCTACGGGAGGCAGCAGTGGGGAATATTGCGCAATGGGCGAAAGCCTGACGCAGCGACTCCGCGTGAGTGATGACGCCTTTAGGGGTGTAAAGCTCTTTCAGCAGGGAAGATAATGACGGTACCTGCAGAAGAAGTCACGGCTAATTACGTGCCAGCAGCCGCGGTAATACGTAAGTGGCAAGCGTTATCCGGATTTACTGGGCATAAAGCGCACGTAGGCGGTATCCTAAGTCAGATGTAAAAGTTTGCAGCTCAACTGCAATAAGCATTTGATACTGGGTTACTAGAGGTCATCAGAGGAAAGCGGAACTCATAGTGTAGCGGTGAAATGCGTAGATATTATGAGGAACACCAGTGGCGAAGGCGGCTTTCTGGGATGATACTGACGCTGAGGTGCGAAAGCGTGGGGAGCGAACGGGATTAGATACCCCGGTAGTCCACGCCGTAAACGGTGTTCACTAAGTGTAGGAGGTATCGACCCCTTCTGTGCTAAAGATAATTCGTTAAGTGAACCGCCTGGGGAGTACGACCGCAAGGTTAAAACTCAAAGGAATTGACGGGGGCCCGCACAAGCAGTGGAGCATGTGGTTTAATTCGATGATACGCGAAGAACCTTACCAGGGCTTGAAATCTTCGGAATTCTCTAGAGATAGAGAAGTGCCTTCGGGAGCCGAATGACAGGTGGTGCATGGCTGTCGTCAGCTCGTGTCGTGAGATGTTGGGTTAAGTC
>JAQBTH010000002.1 GCA_027623425.1 bacterium
TCAGCAGGTTTATGTGGGAGAACCTTCAGTGGATGGCACCATAGCGATACTGCGCGGATTAAAAGAAAAGTATGAAGTGCACCACGGGGTGAAGATTTTAGATAGTGCTATATTGGCTGCGGCCAAGCTATCGCATCGTTATATTGCCGACCGATTCTTACCTGATAAGGCCATTGATTTGGTAGACGAAGCGGCGAGTAAGTTGCGCATCGAAATTGATAGTATGCCATTAGAGATTGATGAAATTGAACGTAAAATTATTCAGTACCGTGTGGAAATGCAGGCGCTAAAACGTGATGACACCGATGAAGCGCGCGGTAAGCTTGCTGAAATGGAACCGCAGCTGTCTGAAATACAGGCCGAGTCGGACCGCTTAAAGGCGATTTGGCAAAATGAAAAAGATGCGATTCAACATATGCAGGATATTAAGGCAAAAATTGAATTGGCAAAAGCCCAAGAAAAGGAAGAAGAGCGCAAGGGAAACTACGAAAAAGTCTCTGAAATTCGGTTTAAAACTATACCTGAATTGGAAAACGCATCTACCGAGGCGCACGCCGCGATGGAATCAAATAATGGCCAAAAACGCATGTTAAAAGAAGAAGTGGATGATGAGGATATTAGTGAAATTGTAGCCAAGTGGACAGGCATTCCGGTTACAAAATTATTAAGCACTGAAACAGAAAAGCTGCTTCATATTGAAGAAAAATTGCATGAACGGGTGATTGGTCAAAATGAGGCTGTGGATAGTGTGGCCAACGCCATTCGGCGGTCGCGATCGGGTTTAGCTGACCCAGACAAACCCATTGGTGTGTTTTTGTTTATGGGGCCAACAGGCGTTGGGAAAACGGAGCTTGCGAAGAGTTTGGCCGATTACTTGTTTGATAGTGAAAAGAACATGGTGCGCGTTGATATGAGCGAATACATGGAAAAACATTCCGTGTCGCGCATGGTGGGGGCGCCTCCGGGTTATGTGGGTCACGAAGAGGGCGGTCAGTTGACCGAGGCGGTGCGTCGTCGTCCGTATTCAGTGGTGTTGCTGGATGAAGTGGAAAAGGCGCACCCTGACGTGTTTAACATACTGTTGCAGGTGTTTGATGATGGGCGCTTGACCGATAGCCAGGGGCGTACCGTGGATTTCAAGAACACCGTGATTATCATGACCAGTAACGTGAAGGACTTGAAAGCCACGTTTCGGCCCGAATTTTTGAACCGAATTGATGATATTGTGGATTTTAAACCCTTAAGCAAGGACATGTTAAGCGAGATTGTGACCATTCAGTTAAATGAGCTGGCGGCGCGATTAAAAGAGCGGCATATTGCGCTTGATGTGACGGATGTGGCGAAGGCGCATTTGGCCGAGATTGGCTTTGATGCGGACTTTGGCGCGCGGCCGTTGCGGCGAACGATTACTCGGTTACTAGAGAACCCGTTAGCGATGTTGCTTTTGGAAAAGCGTGTGTCTGATGGTGGATCGGTGAAAGTGGACGTTGTAGACGGGGAGATAGTGTTGAACGCCTCAGTATGATGTGGTGCATGACGAGATTCCCGTTTTCACGGGAATGACGGCGTGTATGTGGGATGACGGTGCGTGTTGGGATGACGGATTATAAACTCAATTCCGTCATCCCCAACTTGATTGGGGATCTACTCTTGGATAATTGCTAGCATGGGCCTGTCTTCATTAAAGCCAGCTAGAAATTGGTTTGCAGGTCGCGAAAAAGTTTTAGGATATATCTCTTGTCTTTTTTGGCGTGCTAGCTGCTCTTCTCTTAGTGATGGCACTAGTTGCTGTGGGCTTTGTACGGGTTCATCTGCTGGCTCTTCTTCTTCTTCTTCTAAAACTGAATCTGCTGCTAATGTATTGGCAGGTTTCCATCGTGATGTAGATGTACTTGATGGCGCAAATGGCTCAGGAAGGAACGTATTTTTTCGTCTAACGGTTGTGCTATGGCTTGATGGCGGTGTTGCCGCACCACCTAATTTTAATCGTCGTGCCACTTGAGGAAGTATTGAGAGGCCGATATTTTGAGTTGGTGTGCGTTCAGGCCGTGCTGATGCGGGTCTGTCTAGTGACTCAAGGCGCCTTTGTGGTTTTGGTGACTGTGCTTGGGGGCTTCTCGTTGGTGAGGTATTTACAGACGGAGGTGCGCTTTTGGTAAGCCGGGCGATTACCTGTTGTGCGGCTGCGCGCACTGATTGAGAGGCATAAGGACCGCCAGCTTGAAAGCGTGCCACATTAAGCTGTGTTTGGGTGTTTGAATTTTTCCGTGGTGAATTCGCCCCTGAAGGGCTTTGTTTTGCAACGGAGGGGAGTGCGGTTGCTGTCATTTTAGTTTCCTTTGGCTCTCTAATTGAGAGATAAGATAATATACTAAAAAAACGTTAAATTTACAAGTGGTGTGTTTAATCTACCTATTTTATACCTTATGCCGTTCCATTTGGGCTTTCACCAGGGCCTTGTCCTTCTGGGATATTGAAACGCACGTGTCGATCATCGGCTCTTCTTAATTCAGGTTGTAATGGTCGCCTAGCAGGCGGGTGGCCAGGCGGTAATTTTGTTGGGGTTGCTTCTGCGTGGGGCGGAGTTTCTGGTGCTGAAGCTCCTTTTTCTGCAGCAATTTGTCTTGCCAATTTAGCTAATTCTCTTGCCGCATTTGGCGTTAAGGCAACGGTGCCTCCTAGGTCGGCGCCTCTTAAATCATCAAGGCTTCCTGCGACTGATCTTACATATACCGTTTGGCCAGAGGTGGTGGTAAACTCTGCTTTTCTAGGTGTTCTTGGAGAGGAGGCAGGAGACACACCAGGAGATACAAGCGTTGTGGCGTTAAAGTCTACTGCGCCATCTATGCCGGCGTTTTTGTGCGTGGCGACTTGTTCGGCGCGGTAGTGGCCTTGTTGTGCCGGGCGACTACCTGAGTGTGTGTGGGCGAGAGACGTCTGATGATGTTGGCTGGGTGGTTCAAGGTGGCGACCTGAAGAGGCCTGTGGCGTGGCGACTGCAGCTCCTGCGGCTATGTCAGCTAGATTATGCACGGAAGTGTTCGCCTATGGCGCCTTGCGGGTGGTGTGCCAGCGGGTTGTTCGGCGTTAACTTTTCTTGATTCAGCCACTTTGAGCGCTCCTTATTCATAGTTTAACAAAACTTAAATGTATTACGAATTTGGTCCATAATCTCTACTTATAATTTTATCTAGACCTAATAGTAGAAAAAAAGCTTCGCCTTCTGTTTTGCCTTTGAGTGGGCCTTCTTTTACGGGTGTCGTGTCTGAAAAATGACGTGGCAAACCAAGTCTTGGTAGCGTGCTGTGATGACTTTTGAATTCAGCGAATGTGCGCACTGAACATACTGTTTGTTTTATTGCGTCAGCCATATTCCTTTTATATCAAATTTTGTAAATTTACACAACAGTTAGAGGGATATTTTAAGGAGTAATGGCGTGTTGTCACGAACGATGGTGGCCGGTATGGTATTACTGCCTTCAAGTTCATCTAAAATGGTGTCGTAATGGTTTAGGCTGATGATGGCGTTATCGTTTAATTCGGAAATAAAATCACCGGGTTTTAAACCCGCGCGGGCGGCAGGGCTATCTGGCTCTACCGATGTTACGAGTACGGCATAATCGGTTTCGTCGGGAATGGTGTTAATGTCGGGTTCAGTAACAATCAGGCCAAGCGCGTCGGTGATTTGGGCATCAATTGGTAGGGCCATTGTGTCGGGCGAATCCGCCGGGTTTACGCTAATGGAAAGCGTTGTTTTTTGCCCACGTCGCACAGTAAGCTTGGTGGGTTTACCAATAGTGAGTTCTTCTATGGTTGTGTTGAATTGTGCGGGTGATGTGATTTCAGTGTTTCCAACTGCCAATATGATATCGCCGCGGCGTAATTTTGCCACATCAGCAGGGCTGTCTTTTAAGACATTGTTGAGCATTACGCCGTGTTGGCGTTTTAATTTGTGTTGGCGTTGCGCTGAAACTGGAACGGGCTTTGCTTGTACGCCTATCCACCCACGTTTCACCACACCGTATTTTTCCAATGCACGCGCAACACGTAGGGCCGTATTTGCAGGTATAGCGGTGCTAAAGGGTGTTTTGGTCATATGGGGTGAACTGGCAATGCTTGTTATTCCGACCAATCGGCCATCCAGGTCTACTAGCGCCCCACCAGAATGACTACTTGGAACCAACGTGTTTGTGGCCAATAATCCATGACGTTTTGTTGGGTTTGGTATGGCCGAAATAATTCCTGTTGCGATGGTGATACCGTGGTCTGGAGAGTGGCCAATGCCCATTACCCAGTCGCCGAGTCGAATTGTTTCGCTTTCTGGGGCAGGGGTAAGAAACGGATGGCTATTACCTACAATCTTTAGTACAGCAAGGTCACTTTGTGGGTCGACACCAATTCGTTTTGCTGGCACTGTACGGCCATTATATAAAACCACCTCGAGCTGTTCGCGTTCCCAAATATTGTTGTAAGACGTAATGATTGTGCCAGAGCTGGAGATTATAACGCCTGATCCAAGGTGCTTGCTGGCTTCGAGCGGTTGGGCCGTGGCGGGAAGCTCGCCGAAATGTGGGTCTTTTGCTTTGGCTCCCGGAATTGCACCAACGGTTTGTATGCCGACGATGGCCCGATTTGTGCTTCGATACACGTATCGAAATACCACTGAATAACCATTTAATTCCGCAAATTCTTTTGGGTATCGGTGTTTTGTTTCTGCAACGCCCTTGGTGCTTGTTCCTATAATCAGAGCGGCGGTTAATGCCACTGTTATGATGGATTTAATGCTGATGCCATATTTTTCTGCTTTGGTATAAAACGTGGTGCGGGAAATGCCCAATGCTTCGGCGGCTTTTCTGATGTTTCCAGCGGTTACTTTTAAGGCGTGTCGCATTGCGGATTCTTCCACTTCTTCTAGGCTTGGAATATGATTGGATTGAGGTGTAATAGTGTCTTTTTGTTGGGTGGGCTCTGCAAGTAGTGGGGCGGCGTTTTGGCCAGGTAGGTAGGCTAAAAGAGTGGCGGTGATGGTTTTTCCACCCGCAATAATGGTCATGCGTTGCATGAGGTTTTCCAATTCTCGAATGTTGCCTTCCCAAGGTTGTTTTAGCAAGAAAACTTCTGCGTCTTGGGATAAATTGGCAGTGGGATGATTAAATTCTTTCGCGTACTTTTCAAGAAAAAACTGAGCCAATGGCACAATATCTTCGCTGCGTTCTCTTAATGGTGGAATGCTGATGGGGAACACATTTAAACGGTAATATAAGTCCAATCGAAACTGCTTGGCCTCAACAGCTTGTTTTAGATTTCGGTTTGTTGCCGCAATAATGCGCACATCAACTGGAATGCGTTTTCGCCCACCCACGCGTTCTATTTCTCGGTTTTGCAGTACGCGAAGTAATTTAACTTGTAAGTCTAGCGATAGCTCGCCAATTTCGTCTAAAAATAAAGTGCCGCCTTCGGCCTGTTCGAATTTTCCTGGTCGGGTTTCTGTTGCGCCCGTAAATGCGCCTTTTTCATGGCCGAATAATTCGGATTCGATTAATTCTTTAGGGATGGCTCCGCAGTTTAATGTAATAAATGGCTTTGGTTTACGGGTTGAATTGTTGTGAATTAGATTTGCCAATACGTCTTTTCCTGTGCCACTTTCACCTTCTAATAGGATGGTGATGTCGTTGTCTAGAACGATTTGTATGGCTTTAAATACAGGCACCATTGCCCGGCTATTCCCAATAAAATGGTTTCGTTCAATGTGTTGGGGTAGAGATGGCGTTTTTGATTTTTCAGGCATAATAGCCGCCTGCTCGTCGGAATAGAGTTCATAGGTTAATATGCCCAAAAAATCTAATAAATTACTTAGTTTACCCACGTCTTCATTTAACTCAAATTCATCGGATTTATATTGGTTTTGTAGCGCTTTTACAATAGTGGATTTGAATGAAAAAATAAGTAGTGCGGTGTCTTTAGCCGATAAGCCATGTTGGCGGTGGTGTTTTCGTATTTCTTGCCACAGTGTGATGACTGGTTTTAGCGCTTGAGCATTTAAATTGGGTAAATTGGTGTTTTCAAATGTGGCTGACAATTTATCTAAAAAGAGTTGGGAATGACTTGAAAATTCGCCGTCTGTGGTGAATAGAGCATCTTTGTAACGGGGGTTTTCTTCAACTTCTTTTAGCCATGCATCGGAAATTTCGGCATGGTGTTGGGTGAGAAAGCTATTTGCTTGAAGATTTTGATGTCCCATATGTTCAATTTTTTAACGCTTTTTTGGTGTTTTGGCAAGTGTGTTTGTCTTTTTGTCCTTGTTTTTTTATTCGTGAAAAATTTGAGATTTTGTTTAAATTCTGCTAATGTTTTAATACATTAATTTCTAAAAAGGATGATATAGTATGGATAAAATGCGACTTTTGGCTTCTTCGGTAGCGGGTTTTTTATCTGCCCCTTCTAACCCTCAGTCTCAGTCTCGTTTTGAGCACAGAGATTGTGGTCATGTGGATATTTCGGATTGCGCATCTCCCTTGTCTTGTGAACATAATTGCAAACCCGAACCCGAACCCGAACCCGAACCCGAACCCGAACCCGAACCCGAAGTTTCTGTTCCTAAGGTTTCTACTCCCTTTTCTATTCATCTCTCAGGGGATACTTTACGCGAGATTGCAATGGGTGGTGGTGCAGCTGGTATTACAGAAGGTATGTTATACAAGCTGGGTCAAAATAAGGCGGGCTGTGTGGTAAAGGCTGCTGGATTGCCAGAACTGCAAGGTTTGGAGTTGACCCCCAGGCAACATGTTTGGGCTCAAGCGCGAAATGCAATTGCTGCTGGTGCATACCGGGCTGGGCAGCGTGGGCTTACTATTGGTGTTGCATCTATTCTCAGTGGTAGCTCCCAGTGGAAGTCGTTTTTAGGTCAATATGGGTTTACGGGCTCAGTGGCAAGTGCGTTAACGGGCGCCGCTGCTTCAACGGCTGTTTTGCCGGTTATTGTGCTTCCTGATATTGTGAAGCAAACGATTGATTTACGCACTGCGCAAGGGGCCGATTCTCGCTTGGGTTCAGTTATTCGCAGTGTTGTACGTCGTCCGGGGCTTGTGGCTGAAACTGGTGTTCAAATAATGTGGCGTAATAACACTACTTTTTTTGCCGCTTATTTTGCCAAATCAAAAGCGAATGCTGCGGCTAAATCAGATTATCCGAATGCATCTCCCATGACGCAAAAGTTAATCGGTGCCGCTTATGCTATACCGAGTTTAGTGCCAGTTTTTACCGCACTGTTTCCTTTAGATGGAGCGAAAGTTTTGCAGAATGAAGAACTTACTCGAACACTGGAGCATGTGGATCACCTTAAACGTCAGTTATCTACTACAGGTCAGGATGCGTTAAGCGGGGTAGATCGCGCCCGTTTAACTCAAGAGCTTGCTGACGTAGAGGCAGGGTTAAGGCTTAATGTGCGGCGCACTATGGGTCGTGTGGCGACAGCCTACAGTGGCACTTTTCAACAGTTTTCTGGTTTTGTTGCTAACGCGTTGGAAAAAGGAATGACTGCGAGGGAGTTTGGGCAAGCATTAAAGAGTTCGGCCTGTTTTTGGCGCGTGATGCAAATGTCGATATCGTTACCGCTATGTATTACTATCTTTGAAGGATTTCAGGCCTTTTTTGATCCAGATTCCCGTTAGTTAGTGGCCACTAACGGCGCAACAGCGTCTTTATCAATGCGTTCGGCCAAACGTTCGTAGGGATTGATGGTTTGGTTTATGACAGGGTCGGTTATTGTTGCCCAGGTTTGTGGTGCAATATTGAGGTAAGTCTCTACTTTTTTTGCGAGCTCGGGTAGAACAGGGGTAAGGTAGCCAGAGAGCATTTTTAGTGCGTTAATTCCGGCGGTGCAAATTTGTCGGGCAGCATCGGGGTTTTCTTTCACCACATCCCATGGTGCAGTGTCGTTGATGTACTTGTTTGCGTCATCGGCTAACAGCATAATGCGTTTCATGGCTTCATGGGTATTTATCGCGTTATAAAATGTGGCAATTTCGTCGCTACTATGGGCAATTTTATCTAATAATTCTTGCCCAGCAGCATCAGGAGTAGATAGTTGTAGATCTAATTTTTTCTGAATAATGCTACCAAGTCGTGACCCAATATTTACGACTTTGTTCACCACGTCAGCGTTTACTTTGAAAACGAAATCTTCTAAATTAAGATCAATATCTTCTACTTTTCCGTTTAATTTACTGGCGTAGTAGTAGCGCAATAATTCAGGGTTTAAGTGTTCTAAATACGTGCGCGCCAAAATAAAGGTGCCACGGCTTTTGCTCATTTTTTCACCGTTTACTGTTAAAAAGCCATGCACATTAATTTTCGTGGGGGTTTTGTAATTAGCGACTTGCAGCATGGCCGGCCAGAATAGTGCGTGGAAATATAGAATGTCTTTGCCAATGAAGTGGTGAATCTCGTAGTCGTTGTTGCGCCATATGGCGTCAGCATCTAACTTGCATTTTTCAGCTAATGCATAGGTACCAGAAATATAACCCACCGGGGCATCCATCCAAACATAGAAATATTTGTCTGTGGTTCCAGGAATTTTGAATCCAAAATAAGGCGCGTCTCGGCTGATATCCCAGTCTCTGAGGCCGTCTTTAAACCATTCTTGCATCTTATTTTTTAAACTTTGTTCTAGGTGGTCCCCTGCAATGTAGTCTTTTAGTTGGGCTTCAAACTTACCCAACTCAAAAAAGTAATGCAGTGATTCTTTTAGAGTGGGTGTGCTGCTGCATTCGGCGCATTTCGGGTGTTTTAGATCGGTTGGTGAATAGGTAGACGCGCAGACTTCGCAGTTATCGCCGTATTGGTCTTCGGCGTTGCATTTTGGGCAAGTTCCTTTTACAAAACGGTCGGGTAAAAATATGCTGCAGCTATCGCAATACAGTTGCTCGATGGTGCGCTTGGCAATGACTCCCGCCTCATTTGCTGCTGTGTAAATGGCTTCTGATAATTCGCGGTTTTTATCGGTGTTTGTGCTGGAATACATGTCAAATTCAATGTGAAACGCGGCAAAATCGTTTTGGTGCTCTTTTGAGAACTTTGCGATGAGTTCTTCTGGTGTGATGCCCTGGCGTTTGGCTGATAACATAATCGGTGTGCCATGGGTGTCATCTGCACACACATAGTGGCATTCGTTTCCGCGCATTTTTTGAAACCGTACAAATATATCCGTTTGGATGTATTCAACCAAATGACCCAGGTGAATGGGGCCGTTGGCGTATGGTAAGGCGCTGGTTACTAATAACTTTTTCATCTGGTTATTATAACGACTGCGGTGGTATTTGGCGATCATTGCCCATTTTAGCGAATAAGCCTGTCCTCGACGTATGTTGAATACGCCTCCGGTAGGCTTTTCTCCAATTAAGCTCAAGTGCAAATTGCTTTTATCCCAATATTGGGCGCAATTTTGCTTTGACTGAATTGGAAATGAACAAATCTCTCTGATTTGTTTCTTATTTACGAGTGTTGTTTCAGACAGCACCTTATGGCACGACGGCGAACTTACCTTTGCCTAGCTTATCCTTGCCATTGGCAAGTAAGATGTAGAAGTAGACTCCTGATGGTAGGCTAGCGCCCATTTCAACCTCGTTAATGGGGATGCGGTTTGAGATGCCTTGTGCGCCACCACTTGCGCCTTTTGGATAGTTTTTATCAAATATTTTATGACCAAACATGTTGTATATGACTAAGCGAACATCCACATCGGTATTTAGCACGTAGCCTAAATTCGAATTTCCTCGGCTAAATTTAACAGGGTTTGGGTAAACCAATGGCTCGCTTAATAGTGCAGGCACGACAGTTCCATTTAAATCGCCTGCAGATAGTTCCAGCTCTCCTGCGCCGTCGTCAAATATAATGTCATCAAAAATGAGGTGAAATACCGTGCTATCTGTTAGGGTACTTTGGCCGTTGTTGATGAACCACACACCAGTGGTGGCGAAGGTGTTTGATTCGTTTGTTGCAACAGCTTGATCGGGCACAAAATTACCACTGAATACATCAATGTTGTCTTCAGCCATGGTATTTCCGCCTAAACAAAAGACGATTAGTAGTGTCCAAATTAAACGCGTTTTCATACCTCAGTTATACCCCTAAAAGAGGTGTTTAAAACAACTAAGTGTGCGAGATCCCTAATCTAGTTGGGAATGACGGTTTAGTGTGAACTTACTCTGTGATGAGGGCTTTTTTCAGAACGTCGATTTCGTCTAACGCTTTTCCTGTGCCTAATGCCACACATTTTAGTGGGTCTTCAGCAATAGTTGTGCGAATATTGGTTTCGTACTGAATGTGTTGGTCTAACCCTTTTAAAAGGGCGCCACCACCCGCAAGTGTAATACCCGCGTCCATGATGTCAGACGATAGTTCAGGGGGCGTACGCTCTAATGTGGTGCGTATTCCATCTACGATTGTTGCGATGGTGTCTTTTAATGCTTCACGTATTTCAATGCTGGTGAATGTAAATGTTTTAGGTAAGCCGGATACCAAGTCTCGTCCGCGTACTTCCATGGTTTTTTCTTCTTTCATATCGAAGGCTGAACCCAGGTGAATTTTTACTTCTTCTGCGGTGCGCTCACCCACAAGTAACCGGTAGTTTTCGCGGCAATGGTTTATGATCGCTTCGTCCATTTCGTCTCCAGCAACGCGGATGGATTTCGACACAACGATGCCACCTAGTGAAATAACCGCGATTTCTGTTGTTCCACCACCGATATCTACGATCATAGACCCAGATGGTTCGCTTACAGGTAGGTTTGCACCAATTGCGGCAGCCATAGGCTCTTCTAGTAAATACGCTTCGCCAGCACCTGCATGATATGCGGCGTCGAGTACCGCGCGTTTTTCAACGCCAGTGATGCCGGATGGAATACCAATAATAATACGGGGTTTTGCGATTAAGAATTTTTTGTCCAATGCTTTTCGGATGAAATGTTTTAGCATGGTTTCGGTGATCTCAAAGTCAGCAATGACACCGTCACGCAGTGGGCGAACCGCAATGACGTTTCCTGGCGTACGGCCGATCATGCGTTTGGCATCGTTTCCAACGGCGAGCACCATGTTTTTCTTCGAATCTAAGGCCACAACCGATGGTTCTTGGATGATAACGCCCTTGCCTTTGACAAAAACGAGAACGTTGGCGGTACCAAGGTCGATACCTAGGTCTAAATTTAAGCTTGGAAACAGTTTTGATAAGAAATTTCGCATGGTAAAGGACTCCCTAGCCTCAGATAAGAGGAATATATGCAGTAGTATATCAAATCCAATCAACCATGTCTTTGAATAATTACGAATTGGGCTTATGTTTTCTTCTGTATAATAGGGCGATGTCAAAATCTATCGCGCTTTACCTTCATATTCCCTTCTGTAGCAAGATTTGCCCATATTGTGGATTTTATAAATTATTGTGGGAAAAATCATTGGAGCAGGATTTTGTCGAGGCGTTATGCCGCGAGATCGATTTTTACGCGCAGCGGTTTGGGGAGCTTCAAATTGACACCGTGTTTTTTGGTGGTGGCACGCCAAATTTATTGCGGCTGTCTGCAGTAGAGCGGATTATGGCGTTGATTTACGATCGTTTTGACGTATTGCCTAATGCTGAAATTACGATGGAAATGAACCCCGGTTTGGGTGTGATGGAGAAATTGCGTGGGTTGAAGCAGGCCGGGATAAATAGAGTCAGTTTGGGCGTGCAATCGTTGGATGATAGCTGCTTAACTTTTTTAGGGCGAAACCATACTGCAGATGTATCTCGGCGCACGCTTGGGCGATTACGCGATGTTGGCTTTGATAATGTGAGTGTGGATGTGATGTTTGCGTTGCCTGGGTTTGATGATGATGTGTTGGTTCGTACGATAAAGGAACTGAGGACCTTTGAACCGCAGCACGTATCGGCCTATAGTTTGAGTATTGAACCGGGCACGCCATTCAAACGAAACCGTGTTAAAAAAGCCTCGGTGCACCAAGATGCTGAGCAGTTTGATGTGTTGAGAGATGAATTAGAAGCAGGTGGGTTTATCCATTATGAAGTGTCAAATTATGCCTTGCCTGGGTTTGAATCTCGCCATAATACCTATTACTGGATGGGGGCGTCGTTTATAGGTATGGGGCCGGGGGCACATAGTTACTTTAATGGTGGGCGTTATCATCACGCGCGGGATTTGGCGAAGTATGTTGAAAACCCTGTGCCACGGGCGTTTCGTCAAAAGACCTTTCCTGTATTAAATGCTGAAGATGAGTGGGTGGATTATGTGATGTTACGTTTGCGACTGGTTTCTGGGGTGACGTATGGGGAAGTGTTGGAACGCTTTGGTGTGGCGACGTGTACGGCGTTTAAAACCCGCTGCACCGAACTGGCGGCGCAGGGATTTATGATTGTGGATGACCGAGGTGTGCGCGTGTCACGAACCGGGATTTTAGTGTTGGATGAGATTGTGCTGTCACTGGTTTAAAATGTCGTTTCGAATCTCATCCACAAGATGGATTAAGAACGCCAAATTATGAACACTTAAAAGTGTGGCTGCAAGCATTTCTTTTGCTTTGAACAGGTGCCTGATGTAGGCTCTGGAATAGTGTTGGCAGGTCATGCACTGGCAGCTTTCAACCAACGGACGCTGGTCGGTTTTAAACTGTTCGTTTGAGATGTTTGAGCGTTGGTGCTCACTTGCAAAGAACTGACCGTGGCGCGCAAGACGTGTGGGGGCGACGCAATCAAACATATCAATACCCGCTTCAATCGCTGCGCGCATGTTTTCGGGTAGCCCAACACCCATTAAGTACCGCGGCTTGTCTTCAGGCATAAAAGCGGTGGTAATCGCGGTCATTTCACTCATGATGTCTGCCGATTCGCCAACGCTTAGTCCGCCTATAGCGTAGCCTGGAAAGTCGAGAGCGGTGATGTCTTTTGCGCTTTCTTCTCGCAGGTCGGCATGCATTCCACCTTGTATGATGCCAAATAATAAGTTTCCTTTGTCGCGGTGTTTTTCCCAATGGTCACGTTGTCTGGTTTCCCACTTGGCGGTAATGGCCATATCGACGGCGACCTGTAATTTTTCAGCAGGGTAAGGCGTGCAAATATCGAGTGGCATTAAGATGTCAGAGTTAAATCCAAGTTGAAGGTCTACAACGCCTTCAGGGGTAAAGCGTACTTTTGATCCATCTAGGTGGGACTGAAATGTAACGCCATCATTATCAACCTTTCGTAGCCCTTTTAAGCTAAACACTTGGTAGCCACCGGAATCCGTTAAAATGGGTTTGTTCCAATTGATAAAGCGATGCAGACCACCAAATTCTTTGATGAGATCAACACCTGGGCGCAAACTTAGATGGTACGTGTTTCCTAAAATGATTTGGGTGTTTATGTCGTGTAGCATGTCTACGGTAACGGCTTTTACACTACCCTGTGTGCCAACGGGCATGAAGGCAGGGGTGTTGATGATGCCATGGTTGGTGTGTAATTTTCCAACGCGTCCGCGATGGTTTTTTGCGGTTTTTATGAGTTCGAACATAAGGCCTAGTGTACCAGATTTTATTCGGGGTCTAAGTCCATATCAATTTCAGAGCCTGGGCGGTTGTCCATATTCATTTCGTCATCGTCGGAATTAAAACGACTCTTTTTTGATGTTTTTGGTGGTGTTTGGCTTTTGGGTTTGGCCTTATCGTCGGTTTTTATGTCTTGCTCAGATTTATTTTCCTCGGTACTAACTTCAACTGGGGATTCCGGTAACTTGTAGCTGGTGATTGCGGCAACTAATTCTTTTTTGGCCTTTTCATTCATCCACGTCCACTTTGCTTTTCTTACCATTTCTTCTGCTTCTGTTTTGTCAGTGTTATGGATGGTATCAACGATTTTAAGTAGCGTGGTTTCAAGCGTATTTTTAAACTCAAATTGAGGTGTTTTTAGTCTGAAATTGCTTACCGTATTAGGCGCTTGTTTGTAGGTAATGTTGTCGTAAAATTCTGGTGTGAATAGATGTTTTAATGTTTTAACAGGAATACGATCTTTTAACGCGTATTCGATGCGAGTTAAGTCTGTTAAGACGAGTGTGGCCATGAAATTATCGTATGGGGTGATGGTTTCGAGGGAAATTAGGGTGTTGCCAGATACCTCTGTTTCATCGAGATAGACCAGTTGAAACTTGTCTTTATCCGTAAAGAACTGCACGAGATACCCTGTTTTTTCGTGTTTTAGTTTAGATGCGCGGCCAGACCAAATCCACGCATTTCCTGAGGGGTCTTTTGCACGGTTTTCACGTAACGATAATAAGGATTCTTTGAGGTTTGATGCGGTGATGGTGACGCTGTTTTTGTTAGAGGCGATGGATTTAAATGTAATATTTTCTGAGGGGTCTTTTTCTTCCTCAATATCCCCTTGGCCCCAACTCATAATTTCAGGGGCTTCACCATCTAATATGCCAGATACAGCGAAGTACATGGTGGTGTCTAAAATGGAAAACGACGGAAGCGTGGTGTTTGATGTTGAGGCTATATTTTTACTGCTTACCACGTTTACGACGGCTGTTACGGTAAAATCTTTGCGTTCTTTCGTGTCATTGGGGGCTACTTCTTGGGTTACTTTTCCACACGATATTACGACCGCGAGTAACGCGCAACAAAGCCCCACCCCTAAGGCATTTGATTTTAGAGAGTTCATACGCCGAATTATACCACAGAGCCGAATTCACTTGGTGGTGTTGGATTTACTTTATCTACAGCACCACTTTGTTCGGGAGCTTGACCATTATGTTGAGGCATAATGCTGGCTGCACCGCTATTGGCCGCTGAACCAACGCGACTTTGTAAATCGACATCGCCCTCAATTTTATTTTCAGTGGAGGGCTTAACTAAATTATTGAGTAGGTCTTGTAGTTGTTTTTCAGCGTCATGTTGCATGCTTCTTGCATTATCAATAGTGGTTTCTTGAATGCCTCCCACTTTACCTACAGAGTCTTTTGAGAGTGTGGATGAAACTTGGCCATTATCGAAGGAGACTCCGGATATGCCACCTAGATTTCCTAGGCGTTCCAGTTGAAAGTTAAGCGCATCATCATTTGTTTTATGAGCGGAGTCACCTGAATTACCCGTCATATCCGCATCGGTAGATTCAATGCCCATAACGCGATTCATGCTGCGTTGTAATAGTGCTTGAACCGCGTCTTCTGCAATTTCGCGGCGCATTGCTTTGTATGTTTCGCCTGCTTTTCGCATAAATTCATTATCCATAAGGCCGCCTTTTGCGACGTCAAATAATTCATTAATTTGGTCTGGATGCACTTCTTCAAACGGATTTTGCATATTGGGTTGTTGAATGCCCTTTGCGCCCGATACACCACTAACGGTATTTTCTGTTATCGCGCCTGACCCACTTATTGCCTCGCCTGGTTTGATGGCGCCACCCATTGAACCGGCACTGCCACCAAAACCTGCTTTTGCAGGGTCTTTTAACAAATGTTCAAGTAAGCCAGTTTCCTTAAGGAATTTTAGTTTTTTCTGGATTTTTTTGATTTCATTTTTTAATTCTGGATCCTGAATCATGTCTCCAGCTTTGCCTAGTAACTTACCTAGCGTATCAATTTCGTGGGGCTGTATGCCATCGCCAATCATGTTTTGAATGCGCGCTAAAAGTGACATTAAAACATCTAATTCGCCTTTGGGCATGCCGCCTTGTTTGCCTGCGGTGGCAATTTGGCTGGTCAACGTCATTATTAAGCTTTCTAAACGCATGATAATTCTCCTAAATGCAGATTCTATCATTATTATCGGTAAAAAGAGTTATTAACTTGCATAGCGCAATAAGTGAATTAACTTGCTTGTTTTTCCTGCCGTGCGCTATATTGTTGAGTCTTATGGGAAAAGCAGTTTTTTTAGATAGAGATGGAACCATCATTCAGGATCGGCATTATTTGCGAGACGTAAATGAGGTTGCTTTTGAAGACCGTGTTGTTCCGGCGTTGCACATGCTGGTTGCTGCGGGGTTTAAGCTTATCATTGTGACGAATCAGTCGGGTATTGGGCGGGGCATTATTTCCGTGTCTGAATATGAAGCAGTTGAAGCGCATTTAACGCAACGTTTGTTGGCAAATGAAGTGCCGTTGGCGGCGACGTATTATTGCCCGAATCACCCTAAAGAAGGTCAGGGCGAATATAAGCAGGAATGTGGATTTCGAAAGCCAAAACCAGGTATGATTTTTAAAGGTTTGGAACAGTTTCAGTTGGACCCAGCTCAATGTTATATGGTGGGAGATAAATTAATAGATATTGCTGCAGGTCAGGGTGCGAAATTGAAAAAGAATATTCTGGTGCGTACTGGGTACGGCGCCGAACAATCGAAGAAAAACAGCGAGATTGTGCCCGATGCAATTGCGGAGGACTTGTATGATGCTGTGGTTAATCATATTCTAGATTAATCATGCAGATACTATTTGTTAGTAATGGGGCGGGTGAAGATGGAATCGCTGCAAATGTGGCTGAGTCGCTGCGTGAGTTGGTACCTGGTGTAAGTTGTTTAGGGTTTCCTCTTTTGGGTTCTGGTAAGGCCTATCGCAATCGGGGTATTGATGTGGTTAATGTGGCTGAAATGCCACCCAGTGGTGGTTTTATGCGTTCGCTTGTTAGTGTGGCTAAGGATTTAGCTGGAGGCGTGATTCGCCAGCACTATCAAAATCGCATCAAATTGCGGGAACGCCATGCTCACACCCATGCCATCGTGGCGGTTGGTGATGTGTACTGCTTGGGTATTGCGGCCAAGGGCTTTAATGGCCCAATTGTGTTTATGCCAACCGCGAAAAGTGATCGGTTTATGCCTCACACAGGTTTAGAAGTAGGGATTATGAAGCGCATTGCCAATGTTGTTGTTCCCCGTGATGAAGACACGGCTGCGGGGCTGCGTGCCCAAGGTGTGGATGCCATCTATTGTGGAAACCCGATGATGGATAAGTTGATGGTTGGGCATTCGTTGACAGGTGTGTTGGATGGTAATGATAAGGATGTCGTGGCATTGATACCAGGTAGCCGAAGTGAGGCGATTTTGAATTTGGCGCGTCAATTGGATGTGGTTGTGGCGCTTTGCTCACAAGGCTTTCAGGCTAATTTTGTAGTTGCCAAAGCACCGACGTTGAGTGTGTCGGCAATTAAAGAGGGATTGGAATCAACGGCCTGGCACGTGGCTCAAGATGGTGGACGTGTTAGTTTGGTGCACAGTAAAACTGCTGTTAAAGTGTTGATGTCTGAGGCGTTTGTAGACGTGATAAATGCTGCGCGTTGGTGCATTGGTATGGCGGGTACGGCGAACGAACAGGCGGCTCATTATGGGCGGTTTGTGTATACGTTTGTGGGTACTGGGCCGCAATCGACTGAGAAGCGGTTGCGTGAACAGGAACAGTTGATGGGGCGGGAACGGATTTGCTTTTTGGATGCTCGGGGATCGGCGGAGCTGGCGGCGCGATTGCTTGCCGATTACAAGCAGCGGGGGATGGGTGAGCTAAGCCCTATTGGTTATGAAACAGACGCATCAACTGCGGTGGCCCAGCTTATTGCGCAGCGCGCTGACCTCTTGTAGGTCTTTTTTTAGGGGATCTAAATTTTGATTGATGATTTGAGCTCGCCATTTTGTGAGTGTGTTTATGGCTTCTAGCAGGCCTTTTTCAATGGCACTGTGGTTTGTTTCGGCGATGTCTTTTCCCCAATTGGGGTCTGACGCGCTGACCCGTGTTGTGGATGCAAACCCTGTGGATACAATGCGTTTAAATGCGTCGAAATCGTCTTTATCAACAAGTGATTTTGCGGCTTCAACGGTGGCGCATGCCATGAAATAGGGTAAGTGAGATGCGATTCCAACCAGGTGGTCATGTTTTTCAGCGTCAATTTCAATAACAGAAAAATCCATTTGGCGTAAGAAACTGGTAAATACTCCATATCCGGGGTGTTCTTGGGCATTTTTGGGTGGGCATACTAAATAGTTGCACCCTTGTATAAGCTCTTTTGTGCTGTTTTCAAATCCTCTTAGCTCATTTCCAGCCATTGGGTGGGCTGGGATGAAGAGTTGATTGTCGTTATGGGGTTGGCAATTGGGATGTTTAGCGATGCTGCTTTTGGTGCTTCCGATGTCTGATATGACGCTAACGCCTTTTGCAAACAAGGACGTTGTGAATTGAGGAATGGTGTCGATGGGAGTGCAAATGATAGCCAAATCCACATCGGAATTAATCGCATTAATGGAGTCGTATCCGTGGTCAATTATGCCGGACTTTTCAGCGTCTTTGGCGGCAGCGAGACGGCGTGACACACCAGTTAGCGTAATGTCGGGGAAATGATATCGAATAAGGCGGGCTAGTGAGCCACCAATTAAACCGGTTCCAACGATGGCGATGTGTTGGTAGGGCGATTTTTGATTTGTTTTTGGGGTATTCATTTTTTAAACCATAGCAGAGTTTAAAAACAACCAGCAAGGGGCATTGTGAGAGTGTGTCATGTTGTTCTGTTAAATTCCACAACAAAATTTAAGGGTAATAAACCAAAATCGGCGGATGATGTCCATGATTTCGCAAATTCTTTAAAACTGACGTTTTGGTTTTTTCTATTCCTTTTTCAGTATAGTGGAGGGTCGTGTTACAGGTGCCCGGCTTTATCGGGGCGCAGCACTGTGGCGCCATTAATGTAGATGTGTTTAATTTTGGTTTTGTCTGTATTTGTGTTCACGTGCATAAGTACGCGAATACAGCGTTCCAATGAGCCTGGAACGGCGATTTCATTTAGGCATAATAACGGCGTATCTTCTAATTGAAGGGTTTCTCTTGCTACTTTTGCAGGAAAAACGGCGTCCAAATCTTTTGTGACAGAAAAGAAAATGGAAATAATGTCGTCAGGGTGGAGTTTGTTTTTGGTGATCATTTCAGATAGCAAGGATTCCGTGGCAGCCAATATCTCTGACTCGTTATTTTGATCGGCAGTTGTTGCGCCTCTAATTCCTCTGACAGGCATTGGGTATCTCCTTTGTTAATTCGGTAATAAAAGTCTCTTTATCCACTGGCGTGTTGCCATACAATCGAAGCGATGTTGTGACCGGTTCGAGTGAGCCTGAAAACTGAGTTTGGTTTAGATTGAGACCGATTCCGATTATAACATAATTAGGGGTGGTTTGAGAGGCGGAGCTATTGCATTCAATCAAAATTCCCCCCACTTTTTTAATGCCTAAGATAATATCGTTTGGCCACTCTAGTTCAACGGGTATTTGGGTTAATCTTTTGGTGATGCTGACCACCATTTTTCCAACGGCTTGTGTGATAGATGGGATGTCTTCTTGAGATAAACCGATGTTTTTTGACCCAAATGAAATATACAGGCCGCCGGGCGTGCTTTCCCATACTCGCCCATGTTGGCCGCGACCGTTGGTTTGGGTGTCGCTAATGACAATGCATTCCGATTCACCGGCTTCTAGTAGATGCTTTGCTTCGTCGTTAGTTGACCCCACTTCTTTAAAGCGGAATTCCTTCGGTTGTGGCATGTTAGGAAAGAGGGCGCTCTGGATCGAGGTAGTTTGATACGTAATCGGCACAAGCATCTTCAAGCGATGTCATTTTAATGGGGCATCCTACACTGGTGAGTTTGTCCATTTTGGCTTCAGTAAAGTACTGGTATTGTTTTTTCAGATGGTCGGGCATATCGAAGTACTCGATTTTTGGGGTGATGTCCATACCATGAAATACCGCGTTGGCTAAATCGTTCCATGTTTTTGCTTGGCCTGTGCCCACATTGTAAATGCCATTTACGTTTGGGTTGGTCATTAGCCAGTACATAATATTGACGCAGTCTTTGATGTACACAAAATCTCGTTTTTGACCGCCATCTTCATAGTCTGGGTGGTCGGATTTAAATAAACGCAATTTTCCGTGTTCTTTGATTTGTGGCACGGCTTGGCACGCCACCGACCGCATGGATCCTTTATGGTATTCGTTAGGGCCAAAAACGTTAAAAAATTTCAGTCCAACAATGTGGTCTAGTAAGCCGTTTCGAAGAAAATGCAAATCGGCCAACTGTTTGGAATAAGCATAGCGGTTTATGGGGCGTAAGGATTCAATTGTGTCATGGTTGTCATCGAATCCATTTTCACCCTCACCGTATGTGGCTGCGCTGCTGGCGTATAGGTATCGAATGTCATTTTGTAGGCACCAATCTGCTAAAATCAGGGTGTATTGGGTGTTATTTGTATACAGGTAATCCATGTTTGTTTCAGTGGTTGCTGAGCAGGCCCCCATATGGATTACTGCGCTGCAGTCAGACGCAAATTCAGTGTTCTCTTGAATGAGTTCAATAAAATCGGTTTTATGAATGTATTCGGTGTATTTAAGTGGTACCAGATTGCGCCAGGATTCGTGCTCTTCAAATTCATCCACCACGATGATATCGGTAATGCCTTCTTGGTTCAGCTTCCATACGAAAGCGCTTCCAATAAATCCTGCACCGCCAGTAACAATAATCATGAAACATCCTTTGTGTGGTGCGCGCGGAGGGAATCGAACCCCCACGCCTTACGGCACTAGATCCTAAGTCTAGCGCGTCTACCAATTCCGCCACGCGCGCATATCATTCATTGGTTTGGTTCGCGTATTCTAACAAAAAGCCAGCGTGACGGCAACACGCTGGCTTTAGTAGAAGGAGATGAAGACATGGCAACGATGTAAAAAATACTACTTTGGGTATTCCGAGGAATCCCTCAATGTCTTCAAGAGCAATAATGCCTCATATGAAATGGCGATACTATCCACCAAGGTGTGTATTTATTAAAACTCAACCATATGGTTGATGGTGTTTGCTATCAAACGATAGGTGTATGTAGTGACAGGTAAATTGGGGTGTAATTTATCTTGTGTTTGACCTAAAACTCAACCATATGGTTGATGTGATAAATCTATTGCGCCAAGCGCGCTTGTATCGCGCATGATGTAAAATAGCGGCTTAATTTTTTTTTGCTATCTTCAAGCAATAATTCTGGTTGTTTTATAGTCATTAACACCGTTGTTATATCACGTTTTACGTGGCATTTTGGTAGAAACTCTAGTAATATAGCGCATTGGCCAGGCGTTAGTTTAGAGGACATCTCTAGTAAAATGGCAGCATATTGCCCTTCCTGAATCTCATATAGGAGAGGGCACTTCTCTTGGCATGTTTTTACCCAAAATAATGCGTCTTTCATGTTTTTTTTGGCGAGCGCAAGAGTGTCTTCTCCCAGAAGATTTGGGTTTTCTTGTATTAAATCAGGTATATTCTCTAATGCTATTTTTGCTAATGGTAAATTTATTTGTGCTTCTTCTAGTATTTCTACCAAGCCACCTAGTGCGTTTGGGGTGTGACTTAAATAGGTTTTTACTGCGTCTTGATTCAAAATGGTCATGACTGTGTTTCTTTCAACCGGCATTAAGAAACGTGATAATAGGTTGTATGCCAATAGAAATTGTGGCGAACTGGTTTGATGGGGAAAGATGTTTGTTAACAGCCTAGACTCATCGTTTATGGGAATATCATGTACGGCGCTCACGGCGTATTGTGGAGGCACGTTTACTGGTGATGCAGCACGAGCTGTTAGTCTGTTTCTGCCGTCTTGCCATGACACATAGCAAGGGGGAGCCGTACTTGTTTGTCTTATATTTTCCATATCAATTATCGCTTTCAGTTGGGCTACTATTTCATTTTTAATTTATTTAAATTTTGAATTATTCTTTTTATTCTTGTTTTTTTCACATATACTTAAATTTACATTCCCAAAATCTATATTATCAGAGGAGTTTTTATGGCCAGCGTTGCATTGCGTTTAGTTCGGAGTGGTACACGGCGGGTAGTTCCTGCTGTTGCGGGCTCAATCCAAAGAAGTTTTTCTTCTTCAATCAACGCGGGGACTCAGGTGCTATCCACACGGCCTCAGGTTGTAGTGGGTTTAGGTGAATTGGGGGGTCTTTTTGCCCGTGAGGCTAGTGCAACAATGGTGGGGGCCCTCAAAAGAGAATCCACTCCTAATGGCGTAACTGTAACACGTTTTAATTATGATGCGACGGCGCCAGATCATGCTGAACAATTACTTGAAACCGTGTTTACTCGCCATCCTGATGGTGCCGATATCATATATGCCATTGGTGCGTGCTCTGGTGATGCAGAGGGAAACCCGGATCTTGCGCATCAAGTGAACGTATTAGCCCCGCTTCAGCTTATGGCTGCTACGGCAGGAACTGGTGTGCGGACGGTGTTTTTTTCATCTATGGCGGCTCGAGAGGGTTTGGGTGCAATTGTTGGTAACGAACCCGCAAATGCTGTTCGTTTGTACGGTAGCCAAAAAGCAGAGCTTGAATCGGGTGTTCGGTTTCAGCATCGCAAAGGAAATCGTAATGTTACTGCACTTGGGGTGCCTGGAATGTTGCCCGATGTGACCCTATTTGAAGGTGACGTGCCTAAAATAGGTGGCGGTGGTTCTACGGATCCCATGCCATTATATATTCAAGCTGCAATGTTGAATTTATTTGCCCATTCGAACGGTCAGCCAATACCTGTTCCGACGTTGGTTTTACCGCTTTTATCTGATTCAGAAACCGCTTTTACTACCCATAGAGCGTTTCGCGTGGGTATGCAGTGCCTACTTAGTAAAAGTGGGCCGTTTGAAACCCCTGTTGTGGGTGTGCCTGGGGCTGCCATAAGTTTGGAAATGGCGCAATTTGTATTGCAATCATCTGGTGTTCGAGGGGGCGTGCTACCAGTGGTTATTGGCCGTCCAGATATTCGAAATGATTTTGTTGCGTTATGGCCAACCTCTCAGTCTGGGGATTCTGTTGGTAAAGCATGTTTTGGTAGTAATTCAGTTTTTGATTCGATTTTAAGTTGTGCGAAGGGGTTTTTCAGGGTACCGTATGCGGCTAATTTAGCTGCATTTAATGCGACCCTGGCCCGCATTTGGCCAGAGGGAGTTCCCAAATAAGTGGGTGTTTGTTTTTGTGCCTGCGCGTTATACTGGTGCCATGAATAAACGACACCTTATATCACTGTTTGTTTTGGCGATGGCTCTTTTTGGTTCAACATCACTTGTTTTTGCATCAGAGTCATCTACTCACCCCGATGGTTTGTTTTTTACCGGGGCAATTGGTGGTGCGTTTAATGCGCCCACTAATGTGCAGTTTCGCCAAAAAGGTGAAGATGATGTAAGCGTATTTGCCAATTATTCTAATAAATCATTTGAAGATTATCCTTATTGGACCATGCGGTTTGAAAATTGGAATGCGAATAACGCGTTAGAATTTGAATTAATTCATCATAAAATTTATTTAGAAAATACCCCCGATGAAGTGGCTTATTTTAATGTGAGTGATGGGTATAATATGTTTATGCTAAACCGCGCTAGGCGAATTGGGCCGCGTATTTGGCGTGTGGGTGGCGGTGTTGTGATTGGGCATGCCGAAAGCAAGGTGCGTGGCCAAAAATTAGATTCCAGTGAGGGGCTTGGGGATGCGGGATTTTTTGTGGGTGGGCCTGCGGTTCAAGCCGGTGTTGAGTGGCGCCGTTTTACTACAGAAACGTTGTTTTTTAGTTTGGAACAAAAATTAACGGCCGCTTATACCGAGTTTCCCATAAACGATGGTGTTGTAAGCGGGTTTAATTTTGCGTGGCATATTAATCTTAGGTGGGGCTCTAAAAAACCTGGCACTGGCGCGTCTTTGAAAGATCATGTGGTATTTTGGTCGCCGTTGGCAATGCCGTTTACCTTAGATGCGGTTTTTCCTAGGTATATTGATAAACAGTAACTAAAATGTGTCATATGTCACGCTAGGGTGTGACCTTGGGATTCCCATCGAGTTGGGAATGACGCCTGTGAAATGACTGTTGCGACGTGTGGTTTGAAACCGACTCATGATGCGTATGCACTTTTCTAGCGCAAGGAGTGAGTGTGGATGTAATAAAGTTTTGCGTGCGGGCTACCGATAATGCCAACAGAATGACTTGGGAACAAAACCGAGTCGGGAACTGTTTAACAGTTTATTGGAGGTATTTATTATGGCAGATGTAGGTGGTGCCGTAGGTGGTGCAAAAAATTTCCGTTCAGTTAAGGGCGATGTGTCAGATTCGAATAGGCAAAATACTAACTTAGCGCGTTCAGCGTGTCTTGCTGCTTTATTAGTTAAAGGTGGTAAAACGACAGCGATGGGTGCCGCTGATAGGGTAAAAGTGGCTACTATGTTGTCTGGTTTTTCTCATCAAAAAGAACTCGTAAAAAGTGAGTATGCTCAGCTTACAAGAGATGTTAAAGCATCAATTAAAGGCGAATCTGATGTCAGTCCAAATGTAGAACGATTTCAATCCCAATTGAGTTTAGCAGTAAAGGCAATGGGTAAGGCTGTGAGTAAAATGCAGACTACTGAAGCTGTTAAGGATACAACTTATAATAAATTATTAGGGGCACAATTTGCGCGATTGGATGCCATTCAGGGATTGTTAGAGGCCAAACAGGATGTTGGAATAGCACATATTCAATTTGTGCATGACTTGGCACACAGCTCACCATCGCCTAGTGTTACTAAAGAATTAATTCAGTATGCTAACTTACTATTTCAAGAGATTGGAACAACGGCACTTAGTAAAGATTTAGGATTAAACCCAGAAGGCATTCAAGATGCTATTTCTGAGAATAGGTTTCCTAAGATTCAAGTGAATAGAGATGTACTTGATATAGTTCCATACTCGTATGAGGTATTTAAACCTACGGTCAACGCTCTTAAAGGTGGGCCACAATTAGTTGGAAAAGTAAGTTTGGAAATGTTTACTGAAATTGCATCAGCGAATTTTAACGTTAACCTTGAACAGGTAGGTGCTTTGAAGGATATGATTACTTTTGTTTCCGATTCTATCTTATTTTTGGATCAGGCATCGCAACTTGAAATGGGTGATTCAGATGCTAGAGAGATTGAAGAACTTCGAGGATTGTTTGTGGGTCAAATTTCATTTTTATCCGAAATTATTGTGAAAGTGGCAGATCACCTTATCGCATTTCATGATTCAGTTGCTGCGAATGACATGTTGCAAGTAGCGGATTTAATAGAAGTTGTTTTAGGTTGTATGACGCGTTCAGGTGACCCATCGCAGGATGCAAACTTGAAGACTCTTTATCATAGCTATGATGCGATTGCTACGCACTTTTATCGGACTGAAGTGGGAATGGCTCAGCTGGCGTCATTTCAGCAACCGTTAGATGTGTTTACTGCTACTGCACGTGCGCAAGTTAGTTTGGTTTTGGAGGGAGAGTATGTATTTGAGTTGCATAACCCTATGGCTGTTATACGAGAAAATGCACCCGGAGCAGCAGTAAAGACTGATTCTGAGGTGGTTCCAAATAGGACGATGCGCTCGGAATTACAGGAGGCTAAGAGGGGGCTTCAAAATGTTAGTCTAAGCTTGGTGCCTCTTTCTATGTTTGTTGATTTAAAAAATGCTGCACATGCTATTTTGGGCGATTGTAGTACTCATGTGGATCGCAAAGGAGCTGTGGCTGATGGGGGTAGCCATCTCTCTGAGGATGTTCAATTTACTTCTGAGATGCAACCACAATTGGATCGTTTTAAAGCTGATTTAAAACTTATGAGTCAACGCTATCCTGCACAATATGAGGTTTTGTGTAAATTATCTGATGTTTGTCGTGATGTAGGCGCCGTTTCGGCCCCACTACCCTTTAAAGGAGGGGTGTCGCAAAGCGCAACGTTGAATATGAGGGGTATCGCATCAACCTCACTGGGGGAACTGCGGTAATGCCAAGAATGGTTCAAGGGAAGAGAAAAGATCACCCTCTCGTTGAGCTACGAGCGGCCGATAAAACTCCGTTACCTGGGAACAAAACTCCTGGCAGTATTGTTGTGGGTGATATGGCTAATATAGTACTGGCAATGGCTGTTCATGGTTATCCGAAAGCTGCAGTCTAAATCAAATGGAAAGGATTAACAATATGACGATTAAAGAACAGTTTCAGCAGGTAGTGAGTGCGCCCGATTCATCGGTGTTAATTACGAATCATCGGGATACCAATCGCCGTGATTATCGGCATTATTATTTACGGGTTACCATGGATGGCATGCAGCTTAAGGAAGAATCAATGACCTTGCGCCGCGATTATACCTATTCGTTTACTGATGATTCCCTTGAAATGGATGGTATTAAAAAAGGGCAAGATTTTGTAGATGAGTTTTATGACAAGCTAGCCAAGATTGCCAAAGATGTGGAAGCAAACCAAGCGTTTGTTTTTGAACATAAACCAGAGCAATCTGAGACAGATAAATAGGAGGAAATTAAAATGGCAGATGCATTAGGTGGGCTACAAGGACAAGGTGTTATTGCAGGAATGCGTCAAAAGGCTGTTGATTCTCGGGATGCGGCATTGCAGGCCTTAGAAAATCGATTTGCAACTGAAGACTTGCGTGGAGCGGAGCAAATGAAGGGGTTTTCCGCAAGCGCTGTTGCTGTGTTCTTAACGGGAATGGGTGGTGGTGATAAGGGCGCCTTTAACTCGGCAATGTTGAATTATTCTCAGGCTGGTGGAAAAGGGCCAATGTATGAGGTTAAATCTAGAATGGGGCAAAAATCAGCGGTTAAAACTGACGCGTTTACAACGCCATTGGAGAGATTTCAAAAAGCGGTTGGCGATGTGCTTTCCAATATCGAAAAATTGAGAGGAAAACCGGTAGATGTTAAAGGACACGCTCGTTTAAAAGCGGATGTTATTGCTTTGGCGGACTTGCTAAGTGATGCGTTTTCTAAAGGTATTTCTTTGCGATCGGAATCGCTGGACAATTGTATGGCGGTTTTTGATTCTGTATTAACGGGTGGAGACATGCCATTGGGGCAGTTGAAAGATGATCTGGGTGATTTTGTTCAAAACTCCCAAGATATGGTTGTTCTTCATCAGTGCGGGCTTGTTCCGTTTTTGGATAAAACAGAGTTAACGGCTGGAGAATTTAAACCGTTAATTAGGTTATTGACTCAGCATACTGAACGTTTGGCTCATTTAGGGAATGCTTCTGTTTTGGATGGTTTAAAAGAGGCGGTTAGTAACGTTTTTATGGAAAAAATTATGCCTTTATTAACAACTCTGGATTATCTTACTCCAGGTTCTGAGTCTAATGGCATATTAATGGCATTTTGTCAGGGTAATGGTGACTTTTTGGGGGTGGATACCGCTACAAAACTGGGGTTTCTGGATTTGGTAGTTGAAAATGCGTGTTGTTCGCCTATCGCCGATGATTTAGTTGTTGCACGGAATTTACTTTTCGAGGTTGTGCAACATGCGTCAGTTGGCGACATGCGTTCAGGTGAGCCTCCTTTAGGGCAGCAGTTTAAAGACATGATGGATGCTCTTGGTGATGCGTGGTATGGCACCGAGGTAGGAACGATGGCTGTTAACGCGTTGTTTGAAGGGATGGATGGCAAGCTGGGAGTAGAGAGCGGCCAAATTACGGGTTTAACGAAGTTGGTAGGATCAGCGCAAAAACGTGCAGATGAGGCAAAGGGAGGGTCTGTTACAGATGATTTACACCCTGAACAATATTTGCGTTTATCAAAAACTGAGGGCGCCTACTCAGCTAGGGGTAAAGGGGTTGCGGAAGCGACCCGAGACCGCTTTCGTGAGTCCTTTCCGTTTCCTATTGTGCCGTACCGAGCAGTTGCGCTACTTGCAGATATCGCAAAAGGCGGATTAATGGTGTCAGAAAACAGTGGTGGAGTGTCGGTTCAGACGGATCGTTTTGATCGATTACCTAAAGAAGGGCGGTTGACGTATCTTCCTGACCAAGAAGTGCCGAGCTTCACATTTAAAGGTGAGCCCGTTAAACGAGATGTTGTATGTGTTGATGGAAAAGAAGGGGCGCCCGCTTTGAGTGAAAATGCATATGATTTAATGGAAACTAAATTACCAGGTGCGTTTAAGAATGAGGCGAGATTAGAGGCTTTTAAACGGGTTTCAGCAGCGTTTGGTGATATTGCAAGAGCGGGTTCAGCAGTGCCTAGAAAAGTAGTTTCCACAAATCATTTCTACACGATGCCGGCCATGCAAGGGGTGTTGCGAACGCTATTGCTTTCCGTAGGCGAAAGTTTAGCTGCTCCCGGGTATGAACCTGGTACAGACCGATTAACATTTGCAGATAAGTGTGCAGGATTAGATATTGATGCATCTAGTGATCCAATGGCCGTGATAACGTATTCTAGAAGTCCTGTAAGTCGTGTTGATATGTTATCTATGTATCAACTGATGGCATGGGCACCAAGTTCAGAGACTATGGCCTAGATCTGTTTGTCTCTCATGTGCGGAAAGGCAATGACATCGCGAATAGAAGGTTGGTCTGTAAGTAGCATGACCACACGGTCAATACCGATCCCAAGCCCGCCCGTAGGTGGCATGCCATAGCTTAATGCGGTCACAAAATCTTCATCTGTCATATGGGTTTCATCGAAGCCGGCTTCACGGGCTTTTGTCTGGTCTTCGAACCGGGCTTTTTGGTCGATAGGGTCGTTTAACTCGCTAAATGCGTTCGCGATTTCCATCGTGTTAATAATCAGCTCAAATCGCTCCACATACCGTGGGTCATCGGCTTTGCGCTTTGCCAGTGGCGACGTTTCCCACGGATGATCCATAATAAAGGTGGGCTGAATGAGTTTGTTTTCTACGCATTTATCATAAATTAAATTGATCAATTCGCCGCGGTGGTATTGCTCAGGAATATCACAGCCTAATTCTTTGGCGCGTTTGGCAAGCCCTGCTTCATCAAGGTTAATGTCGGTGTCTGCGTATTCCTTTAATGCGTCTTTCATGGTGAGGCGACGAAATGGTGGTGCAAAATCTAATTCAGTGCCTTGATAGGTAATTTTAGTGCTGCCTGTATGGGCTTTTACCAGTTCGCTTAGTAATGTTTCGGTTAATGCCATAATGCCGTGGTAATCAGTGTAGGCCTGGTAAAGTTCCAAAAGGGTGTATTCAGGGTTGTGTTTGTAGCTTACCCCTTCGTTCCTAAACACGCGCCCAATCTCAAAAATGCGTTCAAATCCGCCCACCATGAGGCGTTTCAATGGCAATTCCAGGGATATTCTCATGTATAGTTTTTGGTCTAGGGTGTTGTGATGGGTTTCAAATGGGCTCGCCGATGCGCCACCATAAATGGTTTGTAACACGGGCGTTTCAACTTCCATAAAATTATCTTTATGTAGGTAGTCGCGAAAAAAATGTATAATTTTGGCCCGGTCTTGGAACACGTGACGCACTTCTGGGTTTGCAATTAAATCCACATAGCGTTGGCGATAGCGTGTTTCTTTGTCTTGTAGGCCATGAAATTTTTCTGGTAGTGAATGTAGTGACTTTGTAAGAAGGGTAAATTTGGCCAGGCGTATGGAAAGCTCTCCGCGCTTACTAACAAAGGGTTTTCCTTCAATGCCAATGATGTCGCCCACATCTAAATGTATTAGATCGTGGTAGACTTCGTCGCCCAATTCATCGATATTGGCATAGTATTGAACGGCGGCATTTTCATCGGCAATATTACCAAAAGAGGCTTTTCCATGACCGCGTTTGGCCATTAATCGGCCGGCTAAAATTACCGTGTCCTCTGATTTTTCGCCACTTTCTAAGTGCGCGTATTTTTCACATATCTCTTTAATGGAATGGGATCGGTCAAATTTATATTTAAATGCGTCTTCGCCTTTTTCACGATAGTGCGCTAATTTTTTAAGACGAACTTCCGATTCACTTAAACCATCGTATTGCGTTTGTTCTGTTGTCTGGCTCATTTTTTCCTCATTTTCTCGAAGTGTTTACACTCATTTACCCGTTAATATGGATTAATGCTACGATGGGCAAAAATAGCTGTCAACTTCCCCTTGAGTTTTGATATACTTAGACAATCACACTATGAAAAATTTCAGACTACTATTTTTAATTGTTATATTGATCGGTGCTGCCGTGGCCTTCACCCAAATCCCTACGCGACTTGGCTTGGACTTGCAAGGTGGCACGCGTTTGGTATTGGAAGCAAAAGACACACCAGACCAACCTGTGGATTCAGACACCGTAATAGGTGTTATGTCTGTTATTCGCAACCGTGTAAATGGTTTGGGTGTTACTGAGCCCGTGCTGCAGCGCAAGGGATTGCGGCAAATTGTGGTGGAATTACCTGGTGTAAAAGACCCAGAGCGCGCGATAAAGTTGATTGGGGAAACAGCGTTACTGGAATTTGTTGCGGCAGATTGGGCGCCTGAAAATTTGGCAAGTTTGTCAAAAGAAAAACAGGAAATTTTGGTTGGTAAAAATGTAAAGGTGGCTTCGATGCCAATTACAGATGCCTCTGGAAAAGTTGTTGCAACGCGGACATTAATACTGCATCGCACAGAGTTGACGGGTTCTGATTTGAAATATGCGAATCCGGGTACGGATGAATTGGGGAACCCAGTGGTCAGTATTGCCTTTAAAAAAGAAGGAACTAAACGGTTTGCTGACTTAACCCGTTCGAATATGGGAAAACCGATTGCAATAGTGCTTGATGGCAAAGTTGTTTCAGCACCGAATGTGCGTGCGGTTATTAATAATGGTCAAGCGGTTATAGAGGGTGGGTTTTCAGTTCAGGAAATGCGTGATTTGGTTATTAAATTAAAAGCCGGTTCGTTGCCAGTGCCGGTTGAAATCGTGTCGAATCGCATTGTTGGTCCTACTTTGGGCCGGGACTCTATCGCAAAGAGTAAGGTTGCAGGCATGATTGGTTTGCTTATTGTTTCGTTATATATGGTGGTGTTTTACCGCGTAGGTGGCTTTGTTGCCAATTTGGCGTTGTGCGCTTACCTTCTTATTGTTATGGCCCTTTTGAAGGTGTTTGATGCCACTCTCACATTGCCAGGGATTGCAGGGGTTATTTTAACCTTGGGCATGGCAGTAGATGCTAACGTGATTATTTTTGAGCGCATTAAAGAAGAGATTAGCTTAGGTGAAACAGTTTTAGGTGCGATTAACTCCGGGTATTCCAAGGCTTTTGTTGCGATTTTAGATTCGAATATCACCACGATGATAGCGGCGGTGGTGCTGTTTTGGCTGGGTACGGGTACCATAAAAGGTTTTGCGGTTACTCTTAGCATCGGCATTGTGGTGAGTATGTTTTCTGCTATTTTCGTAACGAAATTATTATTAACAGGAGTGGCCAGAATGCGTGGAATGACTGCGCAGTGGTTGTTTGGTGGGGTGAAATCATGAATCAGATGAAACGCTTTAAATTGGTTCAAAAACGGAATTTATGGTTTGGTTTTTCATTAATTATCATTGCGGTGGGTTTTGGATTGATGGGGTTGCGTGCGGTTAGTCATGAGCCTGTTCTTAACTTTGGTATTGATTTTACGGGTGGCACGAGTTTTATTGTAAAATTTGACTCCCTTAATGCGCGTTTGCTCGGTAAGGGAAATGAACAGGACACTCAAATTGCATTTATAGAAGAATTACGAGGTGTGTTGTCGCAATTTGGACTGGGTAAAAGTCAAATTCAGATTACCCAGGATAAAGCGGTTATCATTCGTACTGTGGCTTTAGATAATGACCGACGCGTTTCGGTGCTGCGTTCGTTAGAGGAACGGGTGGGCGTGATGGAACTGTTGGAAGTGGATGTTATTGGCCCCACAATCGGGCAAGAGCTTAAGGAGCAATCTTTTTGGATTGTGTTAATGGTTAGTATTGCGTTATTAATTTATATTACGTGGCGATTTGAATTGGTGTTTGGTGCGGCGGCATTAATTGCGGTGTTGCATGATGCGATGGTGATTATTAGTTTTAGTTCCATTACGAACTTAGAGATTAATACGGCATATGTGGCTGCGTTATTAACCGTATTGGGGTATTCGATTAATGATACTATTGTCATATTTGACCGTATTCGGGAGCAATTACAAGCAAAAGGAATAAAATCACCTTGGATACATTGATTGATGTGTCTGTTACACAAATGTTTACTCGGTCTGTTCATACTTCTATAACGACCCTAATTGTAGTGGGTTCATTGCTGGTTTTTGGCGGAGCTACAATTAAGACGTTTACGATTGTACTACTTGTGGGAATAATAAGTGGTACGTACTCATCAATTTTCATAGCAAGCCCGTTGTTGTACGTTATGTATCCGCGGCTTGGGAAGGAAACAGGATAATTGAATCCTACAAAAAAGAAAGCATCGCCTAAGCAGGCAACACAGTCGACTGATAAATCAGCGCCTACTCGAAATCAATTGGTTGAAGATCACCTTCACTTGGTAAAGTATGTGGTAAATCGGATGGCAGTGAGTTTACCCCCAGGAATGGGGCGTGATGACCTTTTAAGTATTGGTTGCTGGGGTTTGATTGATTCTGCTGAGAAATTTGATACATCAAAAGGTGTTCTTTTTAAAACGTATGCGATCACTCGCATTCGCGGTGCTATTTTAGATGAATTACGCCGTCATAGTTTGGGCGGGCAAACATTATGCCGAAAAGCCAGAGCCTTGGAAAAGGCGGTGCGATTGGTAGAAAGTCGCTACGAAGGTAAAAAGGCGCCTGATTCAGAAGTGGCGAAGGAATTGGAGATTACCATAGAGAAATTACGTCATTTATACACTGAAGTGGCGCATTCCTTTTTAGTGTCTTTGGATGAATATACGTATAGCGATGATGATTCTGAATCGTATGTGGATGGTTTAAAAGACGAAAAAATGCCAGAGCCTGCAGAGGCAATGGAAGCGTTGGAATTAAAAGAAACCATTATGACTCATATCGATTCGATTCCACAGCAAGAAAAATTAGTGCTGACGTTGTATTATTACGAAGAATTGACCTTTAAAGAAATTGGCCGTGTTTTAAATGTGAGCGAGTCTCGTGTGTCGCAGATCCATACCAAAGCGATTGTTCGCATGCGGGGACGTTTAAAGCATTCTGTGACTTATTAGAGGGAAAGAATGCTGCCGCAACGGATAAAGCTATGGTAAAATGGACGCATTAATTGGAGGCAACTTTGAGCACTAGGCACATTATTTTTAGATCTGTTTTTGGCCTTGCTTTGGTGATGGCCACTTTTAGTGTTGCCTATGCCCATGACATTCAATTACGCAGTGATGTGGTGAATGGTCGTTTGGTGCCGCAGATCGAGATTAATGGTAAAAAAGTTGTGCGTATTCAAGACAAGGGGCCAAAGGGGCGTTTTGAATCGAATTTTGACCGCGCAGAACAAATCTATTTAAACCTTGTGGAGTTGGAAGAAAAAGGCCAGGAAATTGGGCACATTCGCGTACGTCGTATTAATCGTGAGTATACGGCATATGTGGGTCGTAACCGTATATTTACTATTACAAAAGGTGATATATTGGCGAATGACTCAACATCAGAGTATCAGTTAGCAAGTTTGTGGGTACAAAATATTCGAGATGCTGTTGCTGTTGTTGGTACCGATTCAGATGGTGGTGTGGATATGCCGTTGGCAGCTGACGCCCATGAAAAGGAAGTAAAGAAAGACCAACAAGAACGGATGTTCCCGTTGGTTTTTGTATTGAATTCTTTGGCTAAGAGTGGCGCGATGATGCTGATTATTCAACTGTTGTTTTTGGGCGTGTTTCAGGTGTTGGTCGCCTATGGGGTTGTGCATTATGTGATGAAGCGTCAGATGGCGAGGGATCGGGTGATTCAAGGCCGATTAGATAAAATACAGCATGCAGTGGGTCAATTAAAACAGCAAGCAAATACAACTCAGAACGATGTAAAATTGATGAAAAAGAAAACCGAGCGCAAAAGTGGGGCCTCACCGTTGGATATGTTACGCACAAGCGGGTAGAATCCACACGCATTTGGGCGTTTTGATTTGAGGCATGTAGGCCGGCTTATTTTCCCACACAAAATCGTGAGAAAATGCCATCTAGTACGTCTTCGTTAATTTCATCGCCGGAGAGTTCGTCTAATTGTCGAATTGCGGCTTTTAAGTTAATCGCCAGTAAATCGTCAGCATGCCCTTCGGCGGTGGTGGTTTGCAGTTCATCTAGTTCGGCTTTGATCGCTTCGATGCAGTGGATCTGCCGAACGTTGCATAGGGTGGCCTCATCGAGTTGCTCAAGACTGTTTACAAAATCCTGCACGAGCTGCGCTTTGAGTGTGTCTATACCGGTGCCAGTTGTTGCGCTGATGGGAATGGTTGTGAATGTGCTCAATGCGGGGTCATCAGCGCGCACCACTGGAACTAGGTCAGATTTGTTCAGTAACGCGTAACGGTGGGCTTTTTCGTGGGCAATGCGGCAAATCTCTGCGCTATTGTCTGGTAGCGCGATGCTGGAATCGATCATCCAGATTACGGCGTGGGCGTTTTTGATCAGTTCGTTTATTTTACTGATGCCTGCTTCTTCGATCGCATCTGTGGCCTGGCGCATACCGGCGGTATCGGTAAACTGGAATTGCAGACCGCCTAAGGTGAGGGTGCTGTTAATGTAATCTCTGGTTGTGCCGGCGGTATCGCTAACGATGGCTCGTGATTCGCCAAGAAGGGCGTTAAGAAGAGACGATTTGCCTGCGTTAGGTGCGCCTAGAATCAGGCAGTTTACGCCTGAAAACACGTAAGCGCCGTAATCTTTGTTTGCAAGGACGCTTTTTGCAAATTCTAAGGCGTTGGAAATGGCAGTATTTAGTTGTTCTCTTGGAATGCGATCTACTTCATCAGGGAAGTTAATTGAGGCTTCGATGTGTTCTAAACAGTGAAATAACCCCGCTTTTAGCGCTGCTATTTTTTGGTGCAGTGCGCCTTGGTAATGGTGCAGGGACACTTGTCGTCCTTTTTCCGATTTGCTGTCAATTAAATCTATAATGGATTCGGCTTCGGTTAGGCTTAACTTCCCATTTAGGAAGGCGCGCTTTGAAAATTCCCCTGCTGGAGCTAATTCTGCGCCTAAGTTGAGGCAGATTCCTAATAATCGTTCTAGAATCACCATGCTGCCGTGGCATTGTAGTTCTACCACGTCTTCGCCAGTGAACGAATTTGGCCCTTTAAAATATAGAGCAAGCCCTTCATCTATTTGTAAGCTGTCTGCTGGGTTTCTAAACGTGGCGAAATGGGCAAATCGGGGTGTTAGCTTTTCAAGCCCGGTGATGTTGCAACCAATGGCGTGTGCCGTATCGCCGGATATGCGAATAATACCCACGCCGCCAGAGCCAGGCGGGGTGGCGATTGCAGCAATTGTATCGAAATTAAGCAGTGGTTTCTGCGCGTCGTTCGATTACCACGCGGCGGGTGGGGCCTTCACCAACACTGTAAGACATCAATTCTTCATGTTCTTTAAATAGCATGTGAATGGCGCGTCGTTCTGCGGCAGACATGGGGTTCAATTCCTGTTTGTTCGTTTCTTTAGATATTAGTTGGGCGGCTTGCAGTGCCTGATTTTGGGCTTTATCCATGCGTTTTTGTTTATATCCGCCTGCATCAACGGCGACTTTTACCCGTTCACCGTATGTTTTGAACATCATTGCTTTGATTAATGTTTGGAGGCTTTCGACTGTGTTTCCATCACGACCAATGATGCGTCCTGTGTCGTCGGTTTCTTCTATTTCTAGTGAAATTAATTCCTCTTCAATACGTGCGGTAACATCGCCTTCAAATCCACAGCGTTTTAGCAACTCTTCAAGTAATTCTTTTGCGCCATTTACTAATTTAGGCGATATATTTGAATCGGCAACCGCTGAACTTTCTAAAGTACTTTCCTCTGATTCTTTCCCTTTAAAGAAGCTAAAAAGTCCTTTTTTACTCATTCTCTTGTCCTTTCGCGATTACGACCGCATTCGAATTTGGTTTCATAATAAAGTATTGTTGGGCAGCTGAAATCATTTGGCTAGTCGCCCAATATAATAATACACCAGCCGGCATCTTTAAACTCACAAATACCATTACAATTGGAATAATGGCCATGATTTTTGCTTGGTTTGGATCTGTTGATGACGGTGTTAATTTCTGAGTTAGGTAAGTTGAAAGACCAATGAGGGCTGGAAGAATATAGAAGGGGTCAGGTTGGGCTAAATTGGTTATCCAGAATGATGTAAACCCTGGGTTTGAGCCAACTGTACTGATAAGTGCATTGAAGCTATCCGATGAAATGGTGTAGAAGATTGCGAATAGAAATGGCAATTGGATAATCATGGGTAGGCAGCCACCGAACGGATTCACGTCATTTGCTTTGTACAGCCTCATCATTTCTTGTTGAAGTTGTTGTGGATTACTTTTGTGTTTTTCACGGATCTTTTTGAATTCAGGCATCAATTCTTGCATGCGTTTCATAGAGGTGAATTGTTTTTGTGTGAGAGGGTAGAAAATGAGTTTAATGAGTAGGGTTAGTAATATGATGGCGACGCCGTAGTTGGGGTAAAAACTCGTGTATGTGAATTTTAAAAACGGTATCATTAGCTGTTCAACTAGAAAATTAATGGGGCCCATAGGGGTTCCTCCTTACGATTTGGGGGGTACCGGATCGATACCGCCATCCGAGAATGGATGGCAACGCATAATGCGTGTACTGCATAATTGTAGCCCTTTTATGGTGCCATGAGAAGAGATAGCTTCTTTGCAATAGTCTGAGCAACTGGGATAGAAGCGGCAATTTTTTCCCAGTAACGGGGAGATGGTCCATTGATATAGGGTTATTATTCCCCGAATTACCTTGTTTATCATTTGTTAAGTTTGGAAAAGGTTGCTTTTACAGCATCAACGATATGGGAAAATTCTGCGGTTAAAACAATGGGCTTAGTCAGAAAAATAAGATCGGTTTGTGGTGGTGCATCAGCTAAAAGTAAGCGAATGGCTTCTTTTACGCGGCGTTTACACCGGTTTCTATCGTGGGCTTTCCCTATTTTTTTGGGGCTTGCAACGGCAATTTTTCCAAATTCGGTTTTGGCTGGTGATGAGATGACTTGATAATATAAAGTATGGTTCCAACGGCCAGATTTAAAGACAGCTTGAAAATGTGACTTATCCCGCAAGCGACGCTCAACGGGAAATTCATAGTGTTGGGATGGTTGCATTTAGCGGAAACTAAACAGCGATTTTATGACGGCCCTTACGGCGACGAGCACTAATTACTCTGCGGCCACCGACTGTTCTCATGCGAACACGGAAACCATGTTTTTTGTGACGTTTGCGTTGATTGGGTTGAAAAGTACGTTTCATAATTTTACCTTCTTAGAGCCTTACTTTAAGGCCAAAATTTCCTCAGGGAGAATATATTATATAGAATAGCTTTATTTGTCAACGGGATTTGTTCCGGTTTCGGGTTGTGTAGTGATTACTTTGTTGGCTGTTTGGATGCTAGGTGATGTTGTCTTGCCGTCACATGCGTCACATGCGCTACATGCTTTTTCACATGTTCGGATACAGCATTGTTGCGACATAGGGGCAAACGGTGCGGTGACGCATGCCATTAGACCCGTAACAGCTGCACCTATTAGTAATGAGGGGGTTTGTGTCGCTGCTGCAGCGATGGTTAAGCCGGCTGAGATTGCGCCGCATGCGGTTTCACCGATATTTAATATACAACCAACGGCGGCATTGTTCTCGGCTATGATTCGCTTTGCAGCGGCGGCACGTTTTGGTTCATCCATGGCGCGTTTTTGAGTATTGCTAGATGTAGGGTGTACGCGTGTCATACTTCACTTTCATCGCGGCGTGCGGTAGTTGTTACGGCGGCTTTGGGTGGTAAGCTATTCTCGCTGGTAGAGGATGGAGTATCACGTGCATCGCCATCATTTTGGTCGACCCATGCTATGGTTCTGCGCGGCTCATGGGTATAGATTTGGGTTACAGCCACTTTATTTCCTTTGGCGCAGGGTGTCTGACGAGCAATCTGCCGTCATTCCTATTCCCAACTAATGAAAGTATACCACATACTATGGGTAACTCTGCTCCGCATGCAGACTGACCTGCATATGCTGCTAATGCACCAGAGACAACCGTGGCGACTCCTGCAGCGCATCCGACTGTTCCTGCAAAAGCACGGCAGTCATCCTTTCCAGAACGATGATGAGTCGAAGGCGTTGAAACAGGGTTGCGGGTGATTGGAGGTGTTGCCATTTTATGTCTCCTTTATACGTAAAATATATTCAAAAAATACTTGAATAACGTAAAATTTTCAAGCTGCCTAGTTCCGTTGATTTTAGGTGGTGTGGTATGGGATTTGGTGAGTGTGTATAATGAGAATAATGTTTCAATTCAATCAACTGGCGAATATTATCACTTTTACGCGTATTCTAGGTGTTGGCCTGATTTTTTGGGTTACCCCTTACACGACAAATTTTTGGTTGCTCACTGCGGTGCTCATTTTTATTTTTGTGGCGCTCACTGATTTTTTAGATGGGTGGGTGGCCCGGCGGTTTAACCAAGTGTCTGACTTGGGTAAAATGATGGACCCACTTGCGGATAAAATCTTAGTGTTAATCTTTTTGCCTTTATTGGAAATGCAAATGATTACCTCATTTCCAGTGTTTATTATATTGGCGAGAGAATTTGCAATAATGGCCTTACGGGTCATGGCGGCAACTAAAGGCGGCACTGTGGTTGCGGCGCAGTTTTCAGGCAAGTTAAAAACAGCCTTAACATTCCCACTTTGCGGTATTTTAATGGGTAGAGTGCCCGTTGATGTTGTGCCGAATTTACCGTGGATACTTCAGCCTTTGGAATGGCTTCGTCAGTGGGTAATTACCTGGCCGCAGTATGTGATATCGGTCTTGGTGTTCTTAACAGTCTTAGTGACGATTTGGAGCTTCTTGGATTATTTCGGAAGTTTTATTTGGAATTTTTATATGAATGCGCGGGGTTTAGATAATGATGAAGCCCGTCGGCGTGTCAGGTCTATTGTGCCAAATACGTTTTCGTTTTTGAATTTGGCGTGCGGGTTAGGCGCCGCTGTTTTAGCTTGGTATGGCAATTTGCATTTGGCGGTATTAATGGTGCTTTTAGGTACGTTTTTGGATGCCTTTGATGGGGCGTTGGCGCGAAAGTTAGATGCCTTTTCGGAGTTTGGTGCGGCGTTAGATAGCAAGGCTGATATTGCCAGCTTTGGTGTGGCACCTGCGTTTTTAACCTACCGATTTTTAACCCAATTTGGAGTGTTATGGGGATGGGCTGGGGCTGCTTTGGCGATATTTTATTTTATAAGCGTGCAATTTCGTCTGCGTCGATTTTCGCGAGGTGGTCACTCGGAATTCTTTGAAGGGTTGCCATCGCCTGCTGGTGCTGGTGCCGTGGTGTTATATGCTATCTGTGATTTTTCATTGCCCCCTATTTATTTTGTAGCCTTGGTGAGCATGGTGTGTATTTTAATGACTTCGCGTATACCCTATGCTCATTTGGATATCGCTAAAAAGGCGCGCTTTATTTTTGTATTGAAGTGGTTAACGGCGATTACTTTTCCACTAGCGGTATTGAAGTTTGCTGGTTTGCCTTACGCCCAAGATTTGTATGCTTATGAGTTGCTATTAAGCTTGGTTGGGTTGTATTTGGTCTCACCACTATTTTTTATGTTTCGGCATGAGCGAACCGACTAAGCTTTTAATTGTTCGCCCTGATGCATTAGGGGATATGGTGTTTACCTTGCCTTTAATCTCTGCTTTAAAGCACTATTTTAATGGGGTTGAGGTGTGGGTGTTGGCATCGCCATATACCCGTGGCATTTTAGATGGGCATCCGGATGTGGATGGTGTGATTGAAGATTGGAAAAACTTTAAGCGTAAGTCGCCTGAAAAATCGCGTAAGGACTATGTCGCTGCAATAAAAAGTTTTAAGTTTGATGCGGTGGTGTTGGTGTATATGGACTTGTTTTACGCGCGAGTGATGTCGGATGCGGGGATTCCGGTGCGCATTGGGGATGCTGGCCGATCAGGTTTTGGGCGCTACCTTACTCGGCAATGTGGCAAGGTGAATTTTAGAGACTTGTCTAAGCATGAAGTGGAATTGAATATGCAGTTGGTTAAGCCCTGGTTGGGTGGGGAAATTCCACCAGGTAAATTGCGCGTTTATGTTACAGATGTGGCGCGGGATAGTGTGCGAGATACACTTAAAGAACGGGGTTTGAAGGGCGATAACTATGTGGTTATTCACCCCTCTATTGGGGCTGGGAATAGGGAATGGTACCCAGAACGTTACGCCGCGTTAAATGATAAGTTGCAGGCCGAACTGGGTGTTCAGGTGGTACTGACGGGTGGCCCGAATGAAGCTAATAAAACAGCCGCAATCTCTGCAAAATGCAAACGGCGCCCAATTGATATGGCAGGCAAAAGTAGTATTGGTGAATTGATGGCTATTTTAGAGAGTTCCAAATTGGTCATAGGGGCGCAAACGGGGCCGGTGCATTTGGCAAGCGCGCTTGGAGTGCCTGTTTTGAGCGTGTCACCGACGAAATTTATAAAAAGTTTTCGTTGGGGGCCGTGGAAGGTGCCACACTTGGTTCTTACTGACACGTCAACGTGCCCGCTTTTTTGCAATACATACAAAACGCCGTGTAGTGCGCCTTTCTGTGTGGATGCCATTGGGGTGAGCGCTGCGTTTGATGCGGCACGCAAATTGTTGGAACTGCCAGAACGTTGCCCTGGTGTGTTAGACAAAGTGCATTGGTTTCAAAAATCTGGGGTGGTACTGCTACATGTGCAGCGTTGGCATGACGACGCAGGTAGTCAGGCAATGCATTTTCGACGTATTTTGAAGTCTGTTGGGGTGCGAGTATTGGTTAGTTCGTATTCGGCTTCTGTGGCACGTGATGCGTCGCGTCATTTGGGCACTAGTGTGTTTTGTGCGCGGCCTTGGCAGTTTAGACGGTGGGTGCGATTTTTGGCAGTAAATGATGTGACAATTTGGCATTTTATCGGTGGACCAGCTGGGCGTTTTAGTGGCGCACTGCGTCAGCTATCGGCCCTTAAAATGTATGTGCCACCTGTAATCGTGCAAATTAGTGGGATGGTGGCAGATGGGGTAGGACTGATTAAGGAATATTTGGTAGAATGCCAGGGAGCGAGGTAAATAATGACAGGACCAGAACTTAGTATTGTAATTGGTAGTTATAACCAGAAAGACGTGCTGGAACGGGTTCTGCTTTCATTTAACGAGCAGAAAACGGATCGGATTTTCGAAGTCATTGTTGTGGATAGTTCGTCACCCGATGGCACTGATAAAATGATGCAGGAGTTTCAGGCTAAATTTCTGTTTAAACCGATAGTTCAAGAGAACAATGGTAAGGCCGGTGCGCGTAATCGTGGCGTACGTGAGGCGTCGGCTCCTCTTATTATGATTACGGATTCAGATATGATTGCTCATCCTGATTTGGTGGCAACGCACTTAAATGCCCATGATAAGGCTAAGAGCGCGTGTTGTTTTGAAGGGGTTACGATGAATATGACCCATCTGCATTGGCCGATTAATGACAATTATTTGTACCCGTATATCACAAAGGATTATTCCGATGGGGATGCGTTAGGTTGGTACTATTTTTTAACCGGGAATATTAGTTTTCCAAAGGCTATTTTTGATGGTGAGGGTGGGTTTGACGAAACATTTCAGAGTTATGGATGGGAAGACATTGAACTTGGATACCGTTTAAGTAAAAATGGTGTTCCCCTTCGCTTTTTAAAGAATGCCATTAATTATCATTATCATGTGGTTACAAAGCAAGAAGAGATCGATCGTTGTTATAAAAAGGGTGAATCGGCAAAACTATTTTTAGCAAAACAGCCTGAATTAAAGTGGTTTTTGGGTTTGAATCCCATTTCACGTATGATGCATCCGCGTATTAAAAAAGGCGGTTCATTTTATTCTAAGATGAAAGAAAAATGGTTGCCTAAAGGGGATGCTTCTGTAAAAGGGCGATTTGCGTTCTGGTTTTTAAAGGAACATGAATACCTTAGTGGCATTTTGTCTTAGGAGACCCGTATGAAACACATGACTCCAAAGGAAATATTAGACGAGTTTGACGCCTGGAAAGCAAAGGGTTTTGCCACGACTACCATGCTTAAAACGGCATTGTTGAATGAGTATAATCATGGGTATCGGTTTCAAATAGAATCCAAAGAGGCATTCCTTCATTTGGTTGTTGGTTATCTTGAAAAATGGGATGTATTAAGCCAGAAAACATTGGTTACGCGGCAAGGCCGACCGAATATGTTAATTGAAGTGGCTGAGCGCATGAAAAAGAAGAAATGGACGTTTCAGGATTTTGCCGATGAAACGGTAAAGGGAAATTATAGCCCATCGTGGTTAAAAAAATGCGCTGATATAGAAGCTGATTTTAGTTGGGATAAATTTGGTGTGCTGTATACGATTCACCCGGATAAGGCGGAACTTAAAGCCTGCCCCAATGGGACATTGCGTATTGTGGATGGTATGCACCGAAGTTTTGTGTTGGCCAATATGTTGTTACACGACAAAATAGAGTATCAACCCATTACGACCATATTATTAACCCCACGGCTAAGTTAATAGTTTAAACGCACCTTGTCGAATTATGTTGGGGGGGTGAGCCGTGAAATCCACTAGTGTAGATGCGGTGGTTTGGGCTGGGGCTGTGGGGGGTGTATAGACGAAATCAATGTGTGATTCAATCTCTTTGGGTGGGTTAAGAGGATTCCATGCGATGGTGTTACCGGAATAGTTGGCGCTGGTGGAAATTATGGGTAAAGGGGGAATGTGTGTGGATGGAATGCGTATGGCAATAGTGTCTCTGTTTCCGGTAAGTGTGTGGCTTACATTTGGGTGTTTTGGTAAAATTGCCGTTAGGGGTGCTGGCCAATATTGTGTGAGTGTTTCTAGTAGTGTTTGGGGTAGATTTGCAGTGTATAGGGATAAATGGCTTATGTTGGGTAGCACTATAATAAAGCCCATATTTAAGTCTCGTTTTTTAAGGTGGCAAATGCGCGCGGCATTTTCTGGTGTTGGTAAGGCAATTATTCCCAATATGGTATCAGAATGGGCTAATCCAACTTCATTGTTTATAAGGGCGATTCTCAGATCTTCTGGTGTTGATATGCGTTTCATGGTGTGTTTATTGTACACGAAATGGGCGCATCGTGAATGGCATGCATCAGCGCCTCAGCACTAAATTCTGTCGGTTTCCATTCTCGTAAGTCTAGCCACTCTGCATTTACAGTTCGTTCTTTGAAGCCATTGAAGTGGCACTTGAAGCAGCCCTCACCGTTACAGCTAGTACATGGCTTTGGAATTAATTGTTGAGACACAACGCCTTTTAAAGCGTGGCACAACATAAACGGATCGCAACCAAACTGAAGAAGGCGAATCAGTGTGTTTTTGGCGTCGCTTGTGTGAAGAGACGACATGACTAGATGGCCTGTATAGGCGGCTTCCAAGGCTATTTTGGCGGTTTCTTTATCTCGAATTTCACCGATAAAGATGATGTCTGGGTCATGGCGTAGTAGTGCTTTTAGTCCTGCTTTAAAATCGTAACCAATTGCGGTATTAATTTGCGATTGGCGCACATTGGCAATGGGGCACTCAATGGGGTCTTCGAGGCTTACGATCTGGGGGCGGTCTTCTTTCAAACGGTCGTTGATACACGCATACAGTGTGGTGGTTTTTCCGGACCCAGTGGGTCCCGTGACAAGCACCAGGCCTGATTTCAGGCGCATTGTGTCACGCAACCCTGCGCACAGGGTTGGGGAAAACCCAAGTTCTTCTAAGCTTGCACTTAGTGTGTTGTGGCCCATGCGACGTATGGCAAATTCTTCTCCAAAAATACACGGTAGGCTTGCCACTCGTACGTTTATATCCTCTTTGTCATCTTGTGGCAGTATGATTTGCCCGTCTTGGGGGGTAAGCGAGTTGTCTAGCGTCATATGCGCATGGTACTTTAATTGTTGGCACAGCTGCTGGCCTTTTTCCAGAGTTAGCGTGTTATAGAATACCCGTTTTCCGGAGACCCTAAAGAAAATGGTCATGCCAGAGGCATGACGGTGTAAATGGGCATCGCTGGCATCTTTGCTAACCATATCGATTAACAGATTTTCCATAAGAGAGGCATTTATGGTGTTGGTTTGTATAGGTTGTGCCAGCTGGCGTAGCAACGCGCTTGGCATTAGTAATGGTACGATATCGCCTGTTTCAGGTAGGGTAAATGGGGAATTGGTTGCCACATATGTGGTTCCATTTGATGTGAAGAGTGGAATTCCATAGCGATGTGACTTTCCCTTTTCTAGTGGGTCAGGAATTGGAATGGTGTCGCTTTCAAAGTGCCAATTAAATGTTTCGGCAAGTTGCTCAAGGATGTCGTGTTCGGAGATGTGATGATGTTGTATGAGGAGTTGGAGTTTCTCTTGGTTTGTTAACGCCTTTGTTTTTGGATTTTCATCAAATGAAATGCCAAATTGTGTCACACAAAACTGATTAAACGTGTCCCCCGAAATCATGTTGCTATTATACCAAGGTTAAATGATTCCCACAATTTGGGCAGGTGTCTGTTGCCCGTGTGGCTTCATGGCCACATTTACTACACAGCGTTCCAGATAGTTTAGGTGTGTAGGCCTTGTGTTTTGGTTTGGGCGGCGCACCAGGATGACGGCGCTCTCTGGCAAAAATAACGATAACAATGGCTAAAATTGGCAGGGCAAATGTGGCAACGCCTGCCGCTATGGCGAGTAGGGGGCTTTTTCGTTGTTGATATACGTAGTAACCAATCCAGGCCGCTGATAAGAGTCGGATTATTAAAGTTCCAGGAGGCATTGGCAAAACTAGATGTGCTTAGCCATTCTGACGCTTGTGCCTTTACCCTTTGTTGAGTTAAAGTCAGCCACATCCATTAAGCTTTTAATAAATGTCATACCAAGTCCTAGGCTGGAGCGCTCATCGCCCATTGGTTCGCCTTCTTTGTTCGCCTTGATGGCTTCCACTTCAGACATGTCGAATCCTTTACCATGGTCTTCCACAATGATTTCCAGTTTCTCTTTATATAGGTTGCAGGTAATGTAAACGCGACCTTGGCTCTTGTCTTCGTACGCATACTGAACGGAGTTTGTGCAGGCTTCGGATACTGCAATTTTAATATCTTCAATTTCTTCGATTGAGAAATTCATTCGTGTGGCGATTCCAGAGACGGCGAGGCGCACAACGCCTACAAAGTCGGATGCACAGGGTATTTCAAGGTTAATGGTTTCTACTGTAGGGGTCATTTTGACTATCCTTTATTAGGTGTTCTTTACGGCTTCAGCCTCAATGTCATATATATTAACATTTTTTTGGTTAAGACCGGAAACCTCAAAAATTTTCACGAGTTGGGGCTTGGTGCAAACCACGTTTAGCCGACCGCCTTGTGTTGATAGGTTTTCAGCACTAAGGGCAATGGCGCCTAAACCCGTGCTATCAATGTAATGAACGTTTTCTAGGTTTAATACAACCGCTTTAGGATGGTTTGCCATCGCAGAGCCAATTGATTCCGTAAGGCGAGGTGATGTGTAAATGTCGATCTCACCATCTACGCTGATAACGGGTACGGAATTTGTTTCACTTGTTGTAATTTTGAAGTCTAAAGGCATCGTGTGTTCCTCTATTTATATTAAATTTATTTTTAGGGGAGTAAGCTGTGGGTAATATAATCATATTTTCAGCTTCTTGACAACTATTAGGGTTTAGTACTAATATTCACTCTCTGTTGAGGCTGAGAGGACTGACATTAATTATGGTAAAACAAGCAACAAAAAAAGACGAAACTAAAGGTAGCAAGACTATCCCTTACCACAAAATCACAATAAGCTGTGCATGTGGTGCAGAATTCGAAGCAGGATCTACATTAGAATCCCTTCGTGTGGACATTTGCTCTCAGTGTCATCCGTTTTTCACTGGTGATAAACGAATTGTGGATGCTGAAGGTCGCGTCGAGAAATTCAAGAAAAAATATAAAATGAATTAGCCAGATAGGCGTTTTTAGTGATCGAGCAATTTAAGGATATAGAACATAAGTTTGCCGAGATCGAGCGTCGCATTGGTGATCCCGAGATTATTTCTGATCAAAAGAAATATCAGGAGTTAATTCGCCAGCACGCTGAGATAAAGGAAGTTGTTGAAGTCTACCGGCGGTATCAACGGGTAGATAAAGAACTTTCAGAAGCAAAGGAATTGTTAAAAGACCCCGACATGGCTGACATGGCCGGAGATGAAGTTGATTCCTTAAAGGATGAACAAAAAAAGCTGTATAACAAATTGCAGCTTTTCTTGATTCCGAAAGACCCGAATGATAAGCGCAATGTGATCGTTGAGATTCGGCAGGGTACAGGTGGGGAAGAGGCGGCGCTTTTTGCTGAAGACTTGTACCGCATGTATATACGGTATGCGGAGTCTCGCGGTTGGAAAGTGGAAACTATGTCTGTTAATTCAACGGGTATTGGTGGTATTAAAGAGGCATCCTTTTTAGTATCTGGTGATTCTGTGTTCAGGCGATTAAAATTTGAAATGGGTACCCACCGTGTGCAACGTGTGCCGACTACGGAAGCATCGGGGCGTATTCATACGAGTGCGGCGACGGTTGCCATTATGCCTGAGGTAGAGGCTGTGGATGTTGAGATTCGGGATAAAGATCTTCGTATTGATACCTATCGTGCCTCTGGGGCGGGTGGTCAGCACATTAACAAAACGGATTCAGCCGTGCGCATTACCCATATGCCAACAGGTGTGGTTGTGGCGTGTCAGGATGAACGTTCGCAGTTTCAGAACAAAGAGAAGGCAATGAAATTATTGTGCGCTCGAATTTACGAAGCTCAAATAGAAGCCCAACGCAAAACCCATGCGGAATTGCGTAAGAGCCAGGTGGGTAGTGGTGATAGAAGTGAGAAAATTCGAACTTACAACTTCCCACAAAATAGGGTGACTGATCATCGTGTTAATTACACAACGCACACGTTAGACAAAGTGCTTGATGGTGAGATTGATGATATTATCGATGCGCTTGTGCAAGCTGACCAACTCTTAAAGTTGGCGTCTCAGAAATAGTGGTTGAACCGATAGAAACAATTGCCTCACTGCATGAGTGGGGGTGTACTGTTTTGGGGACAGAGCAGTCTTATGATGTTCGATTATTATTAAGTTCTGCTTTGAATCAGCCCTTAAGCTATTTGATTGGGCATCCCGATGAACGTGTTTCAAATGCTCAGTTTGTGCAGTATAAATCGATGATAAAACGGCGTCAGTTGCACGAGCCTGTTGCCTATATTTTAGGCGAAGTGGGGTTTGGCCCACGGATGTATCGGGTGGCAGCAGACGTGTTGGTGCCGCGACCTGAAACGGAATTATTGGTTGAGGCGGCATTGGGAATGGTGTCGGATGGGGTAGATGTTAGTGTGCTTGAATGTGGAATAGGGTCTGGTGTTGTGGCGTGTGAAATCGGCTTAAATCGTGCTAAGGCGCAACTATCGGGTTGGGATATAAATCCCACAGCGGTGTCACTTTCTAAAGACAATGCGTCTTTGCATGGGGTAACAAACGTGTCGGTATATCAGGGTGATTTCTTTTCTGGTGTGCGTAGCGGTGGGTATTTTCCGTCTGATTTACCTATTTTATTGGTTTCTAATCCGCCTTATATTCCCTCTTCTGATATTGAGGGTTTGGATGCGACTGTGCGGGATTATGAGTCTAGAGTGGCGCTTGATGGCGGAGAAACTGGCTATGATTTTTATGTGGAATTGGCAAAATTAATGCGCGATATTTTAGATTCGGGTACTCGTGTTTCCATGTGTTGCGAGTTTGGGATGGGCCAAGAAAATGGGATTCGGGATATTTGCGCGAGATACAATTTAGGCCCGATTGGTTTTGATCGGGATTATTCGGGGATATATCGTGTGATGAGAGTTGGTATAATGTAAGCTATGAAGGGTATTTATGTAAGTGTTGACCTTGAAAGTACGGGGTTAAGTGCGGAACAAAACGAAATAATTGAAATTGGCGCTGTGAAAATGGTGGATGGGGAGATTGTGGGTCGTTTTGAGACCTTGGTTAGACCTAATGGTAAGGTGCCGCCATTTATATTTAAGTTAACAGGTATCAATCGCCATCGCTTGAAAGAGGCGCCGCCGATTGAGGCTGTTATTGATGAGTTTCTCGACTTTTTGGGTGATGCGGTATTTTTAGCCCATAATGTGCCATTCGATTTTGGGATGGTGAACCGAACTTTAAAACGCTTAGGGCGTCCGCGATTAAAAAATCGTACGATTGATACGCGCGATTTGGCGATTATGTTGTTGCCGGATCAACCGTCACATAAATTGTCTATTTTGGGGCCGGCATGTGGGTTTCCGCATCCTGATGCGCACCGTGCACTTGCGGATGCTGAAATGGTAGTTCATCTATTTAAAATGATGGTGGCACAATTAAATGAGTTAAATCCTGTTGTTTTGCGCGAATCGCAGCGGTTGTTGCGGTCTCAACCAAAGTATATGGATCTAAGGGAATTTGTGGCTGAGTTTTATGAGCCCGAAACGGTGCATCATCGATTGGATTACAAGCATTTTGTGGCGCCGAAGCGTCTAGAACACGATGTGGAACTGGTGTTGCGCGACACACCTAAACGTCGTGATGACTGGTCAGACGTGATTGCCGGTTTCGAGGCGCGCGAGGGGCAAAAACAGTTTAGCACTTATGTGTCTGAACTGATTGAGGGTGGTAAGCATGGCGTGATAGAGGCCGCGACCGGTGTTGGCAAAACGCTTGGGTATTTGGTTCCCGCGTTGCGTTATGGGTTGGCCCATGATGAGCCGGTAATTGTAAGTACAAAAACAAAGGTGTTGCAGTCTCAGATTTTTGATTATGAATTGCCACGCGCGGCTAAAATATTGGGTCGCGAAGTGCGTGCTGTTGTGGCCAAAGGGCGTGATAATTATGTGGATGTGCGTCGTTTTGATGCCTTGTATAAAACCTTTCTGCGCGACCCGGATTTAGCCGGAAAAGACAAGGATGATGCCTTGGTGTTTTTGGGTTTATTGAAGTGGATCGTGACCACAGATACGGGCGATGTGAATGAGCTTCACCCGGTGATCTTATCGCGATTTGGGCATAAAATTAGGTTTTCTTCCGAGATTCCAACCCAATCCTATCAAGCGTCTATTTGTTTTCTTGCGCAATTGCGGCGCCAACTTAAAACCGTAGATATTATTATTACAAACCATGCCTTGGTGATGGCGGATGCGGCAGCTGGATCGGGTATTTTGCCGCAGGCCCCCGTGGTGGTGTTTGACGAGGCACATGCTTTAGAAGAAGTGGCCACGAGTAGTTTTTCAAAGAGTTATTATCATTTCTTATTTCAAGAGTTTTTGAGTAGTTTGGTGGATAAGGCTAGAGAAGGATTTGTGAGTACGCTACGAGCCTCTCTTTACCTGTTTGATGATGACGATTGTGATTCGCTTAAATCGTCTATTATCGCGATTAAAGAACTATCTAATATTGCCTCAGAGCACCATCGCACGTTAATGCGTGGGTTGGAAACGGTGCTAAGTGAGCAAGACATGTTTTCTGCCAAATCCCAATTGATGTTAACCGAAGATGTGTTGCTGAACCCTGCGTGGAGAGACGTGTTTAGTACGTTTGAGCAATTGCGAGAATCGTTGTTGCAGATTGAATCTTTATTGGAACAATGTGCCACTATTTTAGTGCTTTATAACCGAAACGCCGTTGGTGAATTGAATTATTTATTGCAGGTTGTTCGCGATAAATTGTCTGACATGATTAGCCGTGTTCAATTTATTTTTGAGCCGGATTCGGATTTTGTGTCGTGGTTGGAAGTGGGTAAACATGTGAGTTGGCAAGGTATTTCCATTACCGCTGCGCCGGTGCATTGTGGGGCGTTGATTCGTGAAAATGTTATGAATCAGCATCGTAGTGTGTTGTGTGTGTCGGCTACGTTACAAACGAAAGGCTCGTTTGATTTTTATTTGGACCGTGTGGGTCTATCGCATTTAGACGTGTTTACTGAGTCTGTAGGCTCTGATTTTGATTATGGTACACAAGCGTTATTTGCAAATGGTGTGGATATGGAATCCTATGAAGAATTGGATCAGCACCCCAAAGCAATGGCGAGTTATATTTCGAAAATCGCGACGACTTTTAATGGCAGGACCCTAATTTTGTTTACTAGTTTTGCCACAATGAATCAGGTGTACAGTGTGGTTAAGCCCAAATTGGCTCAAGAGGGTATTCAGTTGTTGTGTCAGGGTAAACATGGCACGCGAGAGAGTATCTTACAGCGTTTTAAAACGGTGGGGCAACGCGCTGTTATTTTAGGTGTGGATAGTTTTTGGGAGGGTGTGGATATTATGGGAGAGGCATTATCCGCAGTAGTGGTAACAAAATTGCCATTTCCTGTGCCCTCAGACCCCCTGCATTACGCGCGCATTTCGGCTATTGAAGAAGCCGGTGGCAATGGGTTTATGGATTATTTAGTACCATTAGCGGTGTTGAAATTTCGCCAGGGCATTGGCCGTTTGATTCGTAGTAAAACCGATAAGGGTGTGGTGTTTGTCATGGATGACAGGATGTTTCGGCGCGGCTACGGAAAATACTTTCGCCGTGAACTTGAGCATTTTGCCTATCAAGCGGGGCAGTTTGAAAGCCTTCTTGAACTGTGTCGAGCGTGGTATGATGGTGACCAATTGCATTTAGATGCGTTGAAAACATTGGTTGATGACAGAATGTCGGATGCCTTGGAGAAGGATAAACAGTGAGTCACTTAACGCCATTTGGTGTGCGAGATTATTTACCCCATGAGATTACTGCCCGGCAGGCTGTGTTGCGCGGTGTGTCTAAGGTGTTTAAAGCCGCTGGTTTTGAACGGGTGGTTACCCCAACATTTGAATATTATGAAGCCTTGCTTCCGGGTATGGGGGCGCATTTGCGTAAAAAGGCTATTCGATTTAATGGTGTCGAGGGTAACGACCTTGTATTGCGGCCCGATCATACAGCTGCAATTGCACGTGTGGTAGGTAGTCGTTTAACAGCTGCGGATTTACCGGTAAATTATTATTATTTAGACCCAATCTTTCGTCGTAGCAATAGTGGCGAAGATATTGAGCAGTTTCAAGCAGGAATAGAAATGATTGGTGACGCGTCTGTGGATGCAGATGCCAAGGTTATAGGCACTGCAATTGAAGCGATGAGATCGCTCGGATTCGATGATGTAAAAATTGATATCGGGTATGCGGGTTATGTGGCGTCTCTTAGTGAGACTGAACAAAAAGCACTGCGTTACGGTGATTATACCGCGGGTATTCCAGCGCATGGGGGTGTGGAAGTGGTGCAAGATGTGCCGGAGTTAGTGTCTCTTCACGCAGCGTTAACAGCAAATGGGTATGCCGATTACGTGACTTATAACAAAGGTTTAGTGCGTGATTTTAGTTATTATACAGGCGTGATGTTTGACGTTGTGGTGCCAGGTTGTGGCCGTGTTTTAGGCTCTGGTGGCCGTTATGATGAATTGATGGGGCAGTTTGGTTTCTCTGCACCTGCTGTTGGTTTTGCATTGCGCGTTAATCGGCTACAGGAGCTAATGGATGTCTAATTACCTGCCAAAATCATCATTAACAATTGCGATTGCCAAGGGTTATCTTTGGGGTGAATCATTGAAATTGTTTGAGTCGATTGGCATTTCCATAGAAGACCTATCTAAAACCCGACGGTTGATGGGAATGGATAAAAGCGGAAAAATTAACGTGTTGATGGTGCGTCCCTGGGATGTTGCGACTTATGTGCAGTCGGGCGCTGCTGATTTGGGGATAGTTGGGCGTGATGTGATGTTAGAACATGGGGCGCGGGTTGTGGATTTAATCGATTTAAAATTTGGTGGGTGCGATTTGGTATTGGCTGGTCCCGATAAAATGGATGCGGCCGACTTGCCTCATAACCTTCGTGTGGGTACAAAATTTGTAAATAGTACGGAGCAGTATTTTCAATCCCGTGGTTTAAACGTGTATCCTATTAAATTATCGGGCGCGATCGAATTGGCCCCACTAACAGGTTTAAGCGACATCATCTGTGATTTGTCCGCTACGGGCTCTACGCTGCGTGAACATGATTTACATGTGATTGACACTGTATTTTCTTCTACTGCCCATTTAGTGGCCAATTCGGTGATTATGAAGCTGTGTTATGACGATATTGTATCGTTGGTGGAGGCAATCAAATGCCAATTGCCAGCTTAAAGCGCCAGTTCTTAAATAATTTTAATGATTATAAAGAGTTGCTTCGGTTGATGTTAACACCGGATGAAATCTGCGATGCGGTAGAAGATATTAATCTTGATGATCTTTATGGCCGTGGGTTTCGCACAATCTTGTTAGATCTTGATAATACGTTGATGACCTATGAACAAAAGGAACTGTCTCTGCAAAAGTACAATTGGGTGGAACGGTTAAAAATTCAAGGGTTTCGGGTTTTTATTATCTCGAATAATAGTTCGAAGCGCCGCGTGCAACGTGTTGCTAAGCAGTTGATGATCGATGGATTGTATTTTTCCACCAAACCCTTGGTGTTTGGTGCGAAAGAGTTGGCGGAGCGTCAAATGATCGATTTTGAACGTACGATTGTGGTGGGTGATCAGGTATTAACGGATGTCATATTCGGAAACTGGCTACGCGCACATACGGTGTTGATTGAGCCCCTAAATAAGCGCCTGTCGTTTATTAAGACCTTGCAGCGTGAAGTGGAATTGTTTCTCTTACGTAATTTGGATTAGTAAGGAACCTTTCGATAAGAGCGCGCGTTGAGACTATTTGAGAACAGTTATGTATGCCAGTTTATACTGGGTTACTGGTAGATATTGCGATTAGATCAGATTCTTTACAAGATGAGAGCATGTATTTGCCCAATTCGATCATGCGGTGCTTATCGTCGGAACCACCTTCTGATCCATTCACGAAGATTTTGCCAGAGTCGCGTTCAAATACGTAGGTGATTGCGGAGTCTGTTGGGGCTTGGCGATACAACACAAACTGCTGTTTGCTTTCAGCAAATACGATGCGACTTCCGTCAGGCAACTTTTGTTTGTCGTCTGATAACTGTACAACTTTAATTAATCCAGTTGTAACGGTATTCGTTTTCGAGTGTGACATAAACTTTTTCCCTTAAGTGTCTCTTAAAATGTCATTGGATATTGTAGTTCATTTTTATCTTTTTTACAATAAAATTTTGTATGATAGCGGAATGTTAGTCAGAAAATTGTTATTATAATGTTATGTTTATTGTGGGTTCTTTATTTGGGAACATGAACTAACGGTGTGTTTACTTGGGGGGCGCAGCCGTATAAAGGTATCGTTTTGGGCCACAGCCCAAGGCGCTAGTTAGCTAGCGTCCTTGGGTGTGTTTGTTGCTTCGGAAATATCATTACCGTCTATGGGTAATCCTTCTCCTTCTTCTTCTTTGGCCACTTTTGCTAGCGCAAGAACTTCGTCTTTTTCATCTAGTTTGACTACTCGGACACCTTGAGAGGCGCGACGCTGAACCGAGATGGCTGAAATCTTTTGACGGCACAGAGTACCTTTCAACGTTACCATCATGATTTCATCTTCTTTATCTACGATTACCCCATCGATCATGCGATCGCCAGGAACCGTTTTACGGAATTTCAGTGCTTTTACTCCGATTCCGCCACGCCCTTGTGTTTTAAACTCATCAACACGTAGGTTCTTGCCATAGCCCTTAAGGGTTAATAATAAGAAGAGTTCTTTGCTTTCTTTTTCGATTAAGTCGGCGCAAACCAAATTGTCTTCTGGTTTGATTTTAATGCCTTTAACGCCTCGTGATGCACGGCCCATGGCGCGTACTTTTTCTTCTTCAAAGCGTATTACCATCCCTGCAGATGTGGCTAAAATCACATCCATATTTCCATTTGAGCTTAATACCCACTTTAATTCATCGCCTTTATCTAGGTTGATTGCGATGATGGCACGTGTTTTAAAGTGTGAGAAAGCGTTTACCGTGGTTTTTTTGATGATGCCTTTTGCCGTCACCATGACCAAGTTTTCTTGCTCGCTCTCAAAAGATTTTACGGGTATTAATGCGGTTACACGGTCTTCTTCCGGTAATTCTAAGAAATGGTTGATCGATACACCCTTGCTTTGGCGAGACCCTTCTGGAATTTGGTACGCTTTAATCTTGTGTACTTTTCCAGATGCTGCAAAACATAATAGGTAATCGTGTGAGCTTGTTACTAAGATTTTTTCTACAACATCTTCTTCACGGGTGCTCATGCCACTTACACCACGACCGCCACGCAATTGGGAACGGAAGATGTCTACTGGCATACGTTTAATTAGACCTCTTTTGGTCATTAGTATGGCCACTGATTGCTGTGGTATTAAATCTTCGATGGATACATCGTGATTTGGCGCCCCAATTTCGGTACGACGTGCGTCTCCGAATCGGTCTTTGATTTCTTGGTGCTCGTCTTTGATGATTTGATACACACGTGGTTGATTCACTAAAATATCTTCTAAATCGGTTATTTTGAGTAGCAATTCATTGTATTCGTTTTCAATCTTTTCACGCTCTAGTCCGGTTAGTCGTTGTAGGCGCATTTCCAATATGGCATTGGCTTGTTTTTCAGATAACGTGTAGCGTGTCATTAAACTTTCACGCGCTGTGTTTGTGTCTGGCGACTTTTTGATCAGTTCGACGATTTCGTCGATGTTGTCTAGTGCAATGCGTAAGCCTTCAAGAATGTGTTGACGTGCTTTTGCGACTCTCAAATCGTATTCTGTACGGCGAATAATAACCACACGACGGTGTTCGATATAGTGCCCTAAGATTTCCTTGAGGTTTAATGTTTTTGGAATGCCACCAACTAGGGCTACCATATTGATACCAAAACTATTTTGTAGTTGGGTATGCTTGAATAATTGGTTTAGTACGATTTCGGGTTGTGCGTTTGTTTTCAATTCGATATGAATACGCATTCCGTTTCGGTCAGATTCGTCTCGTAAGTCAGAGATTCCTGGAATCTTTTTGTCGTTTACAAGTTCAGCAATCTTAATGATCAAATTGGCTTTGTTTACTTGGTAAGGAAGTTCGTGTACCAAGATAACGGTGCGTTTTTTGATTTCTTCAAACGTGGTACGAGCTCGAATGGTGATAACACCACGGCCCGTTTCATAGGCTCTACGAATGCCTTCTGTACCACAGATGATACCAGCGGTTGGGAAGTCAGGCCCTTTGATTGATGCCATTAGGTCGTCTATGGTGGCCTCAGGATTGTCAATTAAGGTAGAAATGGCTTCCAATACCTCATTCATGTTGTGAGGTGGAATATTCGTTGCCATACCAACAGCGATTCCAGAGGTTCCGTTAAGTAATAAGGTTGGTAAACGGGTTGGAAGTACTCTTGGTTCTTCTAAAGATTCATCAAAGTTGGGTGCAAATTCTACGGTTTCTTTTTCAATATCTTGTAACAGATGCATGGCCACTTTTGCCATACGGGCTTCTGTGTATCGCATGGCAGCTGCGTTGTCACCATCGATAGACCCATAGTTACCTTGGCCATCAATTAATTGGTATCGCATAGAGAAATCTTGTGCCATACGTACTAATGAGTCATATACGGCAGTGTCACCATGGGGATGGTAACGCCCTAAGACGTCCCCAACGATACGGGCGCATTTTTTATAGGGTTTGTTTGCTGTAAATCCGGATTCATACATAGAGTATAGAATGCGGCGGTGAACAGGTTTTAAGCCGTCACGTACGTCTGGCAGGGCTCGGCCTACGATAACGGACATTGCATACTCAAGGTAGCTATTTTTCATCTCATCACTGATCGTGATAGAATTGGCAGCCGTAATAACGCCACCGCCATCGGAGTCCATTTCTACGTCTGGGATTACGTCGTTAGAAGCGGGCGTAACTTGCCCACTGTTTTCTTCAGGCTTGTTTTCATCTTCAGGGGTATTACCAAATAAACTTTTTTGATCGTCGCTCATGATATTCTCCTTACACGTCTATCCAACGGACTGTTTTACCGTACTTCTCAATAAATTCCTTACGTGGATCAACCTTGCTCCCCATTAGGAGAGTGAAGATTTCGTCGGCTTGTTCTGCGTCAGAGATGTCCACTTGTAACATGGTGCGTTTTTCTGGATTTAGGGTGGTGTCCCATAATTGATCAGGGTTCATCTCCCCTAAACCTTTGTAGCGCTGAATATTTATTTTCTCTTTGTCTCTGCCTAATTCGTTTAAAACTTTGTCTAGTTCCTCATCGTTATAGGCATAGATTCCTTTTCCACCAGACTTTACTAGGTATAGTGGTGGTTGGGCGATGTATAGCGCGCCTGCCTCTACTAATTCTCTTGCATATCTGAAAAAGAATGTAAGCAACAATGTGCGAATGTGTGCGCCATCCACGTCCGCGTCGGTCATGATGACAACTTTGTGGTAACGCAGTTTTTTTAGTGTGTCTTCAATTGTGATTTCTTCTTCTTCATCATCTGCGTCTGTATCAATGGTGCGCTGACGAGTTGATAAACTTTTAATGGCTTCTGGACCAATGGCGGTGATGAGGGATTTGATCTCTTCGTTTGCAAGAATCTTGTCTAATCTTGCCTTCTCAACGTTAAGCACTTTTCCACGAAGCGGTAGGATGGCTTGGAAATTTCGGTCACGTCCTTGTTTTGCTGAACCACCCGCAGAATCCCCCTCTACTAGGAAGATTTCGCATTTTGATGGGTCTTTTTCAGAGCAATCCGCAAGTTTTCCAGGTAGTGTTGTA
>JAQBTH010000054.1 GCA_027623425.1 bacterium
GATTTAATTTTATGTTGTTTTACATAGGGGCTGTGTCGTGTGGCGTCGTCGTCGGATGCATTTTCAATTATGGCGATTTTTTTGGTATTCCAACAGGTGCGTACGAGTGTTTTGACTAGCTCGTCGGTATCTTTTAGGTGTATGGGGGACAGCACGGTTTTTTCAGTGAGTGCGTTGCGAGATGCCACGATTGTAAGCTCGTCGTTGCGGTTTAGAATAATGGCGGCGGCTTCGGCACCGGCTGCTTCCAAGAGCACATGAATAAGGTTGGATAGTAGGTCTTCTAATATAATTTGCGAGGAAATGACTTGGCTGGCCTTGATAATGGCCATGGAGTCGAAATTGTCGTGCATGTTTTCAGGTTTATCTAGGCTGTTTTTGTGGGCCTCAAGTTCCGCTTCAAGCTTGGCTTGGTCTTGTTTGGTCATGAAGTTTTGCAGGTACTCCTGGTAGTGTTCGAAGAGTTGATTGGCTTTTTTGATGGCGCCCCATTCTTGGTAGGCGGACACGGCGGTTTCAAGGTAGTGGGTGGCACCGGAAGTATTGCCGATGGACAGGCAGGTTTTGGCGGCGCACTCTGCAATGATGGCCGTGTGGTGGGTGAATTCCTGGGAGTTGGAATGGGCAATGGCGTTGTCGTAGTGGGTGAGTGACCGGGATGGGTGCCCGTTTATGCGGGCGAGCTCGGCTTGGATGAGCGATAGTTTGTGCGCGAAGTTTTCGGGGCAGTGATAGGCCCATTTTTTGAACTTTTTGTGTGGCGTGCGCATGCGAAATTTGAGCGCGATGCGTTCAAGCATGCCGGCGGAATCGTATTTAGCGGCCAACGCCATGAATGTGAAGAAGTAGTGGGTTTGGAACCAATAGAACCCAAGTGCGACGGAGATCATTTTATTGGCTTTTTTGCTGTATTCCAATGAAGCATCGTATTCCCCTGCAAAGTAACACAACATTTGCTTGACGATGTAGTACCAGCATTGGGGTGGTTTGATGACTAACTTTTCGATGTTATTCACGAAGCTTTCTTCATCGAAGGCGGAGTTACCGAGTTTGGCGATTGAGCCTGAGTTTTCTGTGAGAGATTCTATTGCATATTGTGTGATGAGCATGTTGTGGTAAGAGCCAACTTCATTTTTTGCTGTTGCGCTATTATCATGTAAAAGAGTTTGTACTTTGGATAATGTTTCACCATTTAAAAAGTGTAGGTGTAAATTTGTAAATAATGCCCAACTGGCATATGCGAAGTCCCCATTTTGCAAGTTTATTTTTGTGCTTTTCCATAAAAGTTCATACACATCGCGAATGGGTTTATTCCAAGGGGAAATAAATGCAGCAAAGACGAATAAATCTTTGCCAATTAATGTTTCGGAATAATAATCTTTATTGATTTTTTTATGTAAAATCCCAAATTCATAGCTTCTTGTGTAATCTCCTAATCCAGGCCCTAGAATAATTGCGTATCCACAAAAAGCAGTGCTTGCGAATTCAGTTAATCCGTATTTCAGGGTTTGAATTGTTTGTTCTAAAACAAGGATTGTGAATAAATCTGGTGAAGCCTGATAAGCTGGGCCCGCAATGTTCATTATCAGTCTCATTTGAGTTAAAACTTGTGTATTTGTCATTTTAGGTAGTAGACTTAGATCTGTGATTTTTTTATTTCTTATAAGCCACTTAATTTTTAGTATTCGCATGAATATGCTAAGTTGAGATGGGCGTGGATTTAATTTAAGTTGAACTAACCGTAGTCCTTTTAATCCGAAATCCACAGATTTGTCGGCATTACCTAAAAATGATTCTAATATGGTTCGTTTATCATAAATTTCTACTTTTTCTTCGTTGCTTGCTTTTAGTAAAAGAGCATCAAATAATTGATTAGCTTCATTATGGCTGCCCGCTAAAAATAGATTCTCTGCCTTTTCAAACTCTAATTCGAATATTAGGCTTTGGTGGTCATTTCTTTCTTTGAGTAGTTCCAAGCCCATTGTTAGAAATCGAATGGCAGACGCATAGGACATTGTTGTTTTTGCTCTTTTTCCAGCCAATAAATAGAGCTTGCTTACTCTAACGTGTTCGTTTGTGGTGAATTGTGTGTGGCATTGGTCACAGTGGTAGAGCAGGTTGTATAGCGCTTGGTCATTCTCTTGTAAATTTTGGGGTTGTAATAAATATCTGGCTTGGGCTAGATGTAACTCTATTCTTTCTTTTGATCGCAATATTTTATAACTGGCTTCCTGAATGCGATCATGAGCAAATCCAAGTTCGATAGGAATTGGTTGTTCGGAGGCGTTATCATTTTGAAGAGCAGTTGTTAATTGTGTGTAGCTTGCATTCGTAGTTACATAGCTTTTATTGATAAGTAATGAAATAGCCATAATGCATTTATTAGCTTCAAGCGGACTAATTGTAATTAGGTTTATTAAATTTCCTTTTGTGCCCATAATTGCAAGAGTCTTTAACAGGTTTTGTGCACTTTCGGGTGACGCTGTTATTTGACTTAGTAAAAAATCAACTACATTTTCCGTAATCATTAAACCTGTCACTGTTTTAGTGTCCCATTCCCAATGGCCTGTTTGGGTGTTTAGGGTAAAACAATTTTCGCGGTGCATGTGTTGCAAGATTTGATTCACGAAGAAAGGGTTTCCTAGGGTTTTATCGTGTAATATTTTAGCCAGTTTCTGATTTTTGGGGTTTTGGCTGCCAAAAATATCATTTACCATGTTCATAATATCGGCTTGGGAAATGGGGACGAGATTCATTTCGGTTGTAGTGGTGCGGTCTATTTCTGTTCCAAGCCAGTTTGCGACATCAAATTCAGTGTCTCTGTAGGCCCCAATGGCCATGAGTCGGGGAATTTGGATGGTTAGGGCGATGTGTTTTAGTAGGCTAAGAGCGCCAGAATCGGCCCATTGTAAATCATCTAGAAATAACACAATGCGTTCACCATCATTGGTAAGTGCGCTTAGGAACTGAGTAATGGTGTTGTTGAATCGGTGTTGGGCTTCGCTAGGGCCTAGTTCGGGTAGTGGGGGTTGGTCGCCTAGCAATTTCCCGATATCTGGGGCGAGGTCGACCAACAATTTTCCATTGTTTCCCACTGCTTTTTGTATAATGGATTTCCAGCGTAACTGTTCCTCTTCATCTTGGCTAAATACAATGTTGGCCCATTCGTTAAATGCTTGGGCGAAGGCGCGGTAGGGCACGTTGCTGTTAAACTCTTCAAATTTTCCCCGTAGTAAAATGGCGTCTTTTTCGGTGATGGGGTTGTATAGCTCTTTTATGAGTACGGTTTTCCCGATACCTGATCGGCCCGACAGCAATAATAGGTGGGAATCGCCATCACAGATGTTTGAAAATATGGCATGCACGGCTTGCATTTGGGTTTCGCGGCCATACAATTTTTGGGGAATGGTGAATTGGGCAGGGGTGTCGTGTTTGGCCAATACAAATTTGGGGATATGGCCAATTGGATTGCATTTTTTTAGGGCCGTTCTAAGGTCTTCTAATAATCCCCTTGCCCCTTGGTAGCGGGAATCGGGGTTTTTATCGATGCATTTGCAAATAATGTCCGATACAATTTCGGGTGTTTGGCGGTTGCATTCATGGGGTGGGGTGGGTATGCGCACCAAGTGGGCGTGCAATAGGGTAAGGGCGTCTCGGGCGCCAAAGGCGGTGCTGCCAGTGAATAATTCGTATAAAATCATGCCAATAGAATAAATATCGCTTCTAAAATCCAGGCGCTTATTGGTACGGCCTGTGTGTTCGGGGCTTATATAGCTTAAGTCGCCACTTAGGTGTTTGGCGGCGTCAAAATCGCGCTGTTCGAAGCCCCATTTTGATGCGGTGTCTAATTTTGTGATCTCGCACTTAAAGGTCTTAGAGTCTAAATTGATGCATTGTGGGCTTAAATTGCTGTGAATTAAGCTTTTATTGTGCAGGTCTAATAATGTCTCTACGATGTTAATGGCAATGCGCAAGTGGTCTTTTGCGTTGTAATCGGAATTGCCGATGAAGTTGCTTAGTGGCAGCATATGCCTAGTATCTTGTGTACTAGTGGTGTTTGATATGAGTTCTTTCATTGCCTTACCTTGCTTGTTTTGTATGGGTATTTTATCGGTAAGTGGCAGCCTAAGGATTAATGGGGATTGTATGTGTCGAGAATGGGTGTTTTGGGCGGCATTGATTCAAAATACAAAGTGTGCTAATTTAGGTTCGAGACATTTTCAAAAACACCTTTAACATTCCCGAGGATTCAAATCGTATTTAACTGGTAGGGGTACTGGTTTATTTTCGATGGGAAAAGCCTACGGGTAGCGTCTTTGTATTTTGTTATTAGAAGGAAATGGTATGGAAAAATTTGCGCACATGCCCATCGCGATTGTTGGGATCGGTTGCCGTTTTCCCGGGGGGGCCACTGGCCCCGATGCATTTTGGCGCAATTTGCTGCAGGGCAAAGATGCCATTTCTGAGATTCCATCTGACCGATGGGATCACCGTAAATTTTATAGTAAAAACCCTAAAAAGGCCGGTAAAACCACTGTGCGCCATGGGGGCTTTTTAAGCGGGGATATTTATGGGTTTGACCCTGGTTTTTTTGGTATTTCCCCCAAAGACGCGGAGCCCATGGACGTGCAACAGCGTTTGTTATTTGAAACGGCTTGGGAAGCCATTGAAGACGCGGGGATGCCCTGGAAGAGTCTGGATGGCAGCCGAACCGGTGTGTATGTGGGCGGGTTTATGATGGAAAATATGGTGGAACAATCAAACGTGTTGAGTCGGGATATCTTGGATGCGTCCACTCCAACGTCTATTACCCACACTATGTTATCGAATCGCTTAAGTTATGTGTTAAATTTGCAAGGGCCAAGCATGACCTTTGATACGGCCTGTTCCTCTTCCATGGTGGCGACCCATATGGCGGTTACGGCGCTGCGGGATGGGCAATGCAACATGGCATTGGTGGGTGGAGTGAATGCGTTGTTGCGCCCTGAATTATTAATTGGTATGTCTAAGGGCGGCTTTTTATCCCCTACGGGGCGTTGTTTTACCTTTTCCGAGCGGGCCAGTGGCTATGTGCGCGCCGAAGGGGCCGGTGTGGTGGTGCTGAAACCATTGGCACAGGCCCAGGCCGATGGCGATCGTATTTATGCGGTTATTGCCGAAACGGCCAGTAACCAAGATGGCCATACCACACAAGGGATTGCTTTTCCTAATGGGAATGCGCAGCAACGTATGTTGCGCTCATTATTAGATTCATCCGGTGTGTCGGCAGCGGACATTCAGTACGTGGAGGCCCATGGCGCGGGCACAAAGGCTGGTGATGCCACAGAAACCCGTTCCATTCACAGCGTGCTTTCGGAAAAAGGCGCTACCGAAAAAGTGTTTGTGGGCTCTGTTAAAAGTCAAATTGGCCATACGGAGGCCGCTGCAGGCGTGGCCAGTTTAATTAAAACCGCCTTGAGTGTGTATCACGGTGAAATAGCCCCAAATTGCCATACCGAAGACCCGAACCCCAATTTAAAATTAGATGAGCTATTGATTAAGGTGCCAAAAGAAGCTACTCCCTGGCCAGAGGTTGCGGTGCGCCGTGCGCTGATTAATTCGTTTGGGTATGGGGGCTCTAATGCCGGTGTGCTGTTGGAGCAAGCGCCAGATGGCCCAGACGGTGTTTCATTCTCGAAAAGCTGTCCTCATTTAGGTTTACTAAATTCCGGTAACTTTTCTCCGAAGGCCTTGTCTGTGCCATCTGGTGATCGTTTCGAAGGCCCAGACGGCGTTTCACCCTCCGTCATCCCGGACTTGATCCGGGATCCGGAGTTAAACACTGTGCGAGAACGTGTTGGATTCCCAATCAAGTTGGGAATGACGGACAGTATGGGATGACGGACAATATGGGCATAACGGCCGATGAGTCCGAAATGACGCCTATTGAGTCTGGTATGACGATTATTCCATTGGCTGCGAAATCGGAATCAGCCTTGGTGCAAATGGCTGGGGACTATGTGGCTTATCTAAAGGCACACCCACACATTAATTTGGGTGATTTAGCCTATAATTTGCATCGGCGTCGCAGCCATTTTGAATACCGTTTAGCGGTGCCTGTGCGTGCCATTTCGGAATTGACTAAAGCATTAAGTGGTTTTGCGTCGGACTCTGCAACATTGTCAGTGGTGCATGATAGGGCCACCGTCAGCCACCCTAAAACGGCGTTTATATTTACTGGCATGGGGCCGCAGTGGTACGCCATGGGCCGTGCATTATATGAAAATAACTCGGTGTATAAAGGGGTCTTCGATGATATTTCAACTGCCTTTTACCCTATTTCTGGTTGGTCATTAGTAGACGAACTGGCTAAAAATGAAACCGAATCACGTATTGGGGAAACCCAAATTGCCCAGCCAGCGAACTTTGCTTTTCAGGTGGCCTTGTCTGAGACCTTGGCTCACTATGGGGTAAGTGCGGACATGATGATGGGGCATTCGGTGGGGGAAGTCAGCGCGGCTTACTTGTCTGGTGCCTTAAATTTACATGATGCCTTATTGGTGAGCTATCACCGGTCTCGTTTGCAGCAAACCATGAGTGGGGGAACCATGTTGGCGGTGGGTATGAGTGAGTCGGAGTGGGGTCAGTTTAAGAAGACGATTGGTGGAAGAGCGGGGGGATCCCCGATCGTAGTTGGGGATGACGTCGGGGATGACGGAAGGGTTGGGGATGACGGTAACAATAAGATCGGGGATGACGGTAATAGGGTTGGCGGTGACGTTGGGTATGACGGTTGTAATGTGGATGTGGCGGCGGTGAATAGCCCCACTTCGATTACCTTGGCCGGTGATGTGGGTGCCTTAAACGAGATTGCTAGCGCATTGGCGAGCGACGAGGTGTTTCACCGATTTTTAAAGGTTGATGTGGCGTATCATAGTTATCAAATGGATGGTATTCGCCGCGATATTTTAGATGCATTAGGCTCAATTTCTCCTCAAGATACTCATGTTCCGTTGTATTCGTCGGTATCTGGGGGCTTGTCTCGCGGGCGTGACTGGGGGAATGGGTATTGGTGGCATAATGCGCGCGATGCGGTGCGATTTGCCGATGGCGTTCAAGCTCTGATCGCCGATGGGGTGGAGTTGATTGTTGAGGTGGGGCCTCATCCTGTTTTATCGAGCGCTATTAAAGAGTGTGTGTTGCAAAGTGGAAAAGAGGTGCGCTTGGTGCATACCTTACATCGCAAAGAAGCCGATGTGTCGGCCCTATGGCGCACGCTTTGTGATGTGTTTGTGGCGGGGTATGATTTAGACTGGCAGGTGTTACACCCGAATCAGGCATCGTTTTTAGATTTACCCAAATACCCGTGGCAAAAAGCCCATTACCAGCGGATGTCGGAACGCTCGCGCCAAGATTTATTTGGTAATCCGGGGCCGGTTTATTTTCATGAAAACGTGTTTGCGGCCGAACACACTTGGCAGGTGGATTTAAACGAAAACTTTTTTCCTTATGTGTCCCATCATATTGTGCAGGGCAATGCGGTATTCCCCGGGGCAGCCTATGTGGCTGGGCTTATTGCTACCCAAGATAAATTGCTTAATCAGGATCCCAAATTGGGATCTGGTTTGATTTCTCATATTGGTTTTGAATCCTTCTTGGCCATGCAGGCTGATGCCATGCAAGTGTTGCAAACCCGCTATGTGGCCGATAGCCAAATGGTAGAAATGCATAGCACCACATTTGTGGATGGCAAAGCAAAGGGCTGGACGCGGCATGCCCGTGGGCGAGTGGCCACAAAAGCGTTGGAACGCGCTGAAAATGATCGGCATGTGGATTTGGATGCATTTAAATTGGGTACACCGGTTCAAATTGGTGCGTTTTATGCCCGTTTGGCCGATGCGGGATTGGATTATGGACCATTGTTTCAAGTGGTCAAAGATGCCTATCGTTTTGAGGATTTGATTCGCGTGCATTTAAAGGCACATCCTGATATGGATAGCACTGATTATGCCCTAGACCCCACCCTTTTAGATGGGGCGTTTCATTCTATTTTGGCCTTGAATCCCGATGGGAAGGACGCCTTTGTCCCTATTCGAATTGCCCGATTATTGCGTTATGGTGCGGTGGAGGGTGAATGTTGGGTGGAGATTCGGCCGGTGTCTGAATCCAAGCAGAAAAAAGTAGTGGATATGAGTGTGTATGGCATGGACGGTGTTGTGTTGATGGAATTATATGGGGTGGTGTGTCAGTCTCTATCGTTTGGTACGCAAACCCGTTTATCGGAGTATTTATACGAACACCGTTGGAAAGAAGAGTTGGCCCCATCGTCTCAAATGACCCAGGTGGACGATGGTATTGTGATTCTGGCGAATGGGGCATCTGAACAGTGGATAGAGCACATTGTTGGCCCTATTTTAGATGTGGGTGCCAGGGCGCATGTTCTGCAGGATAATTTAACGTATATGGTGGGCAACACGGATCTTAAAGTGGTGTTGGAAGATGACGAGGCGATACGGGAATTTTGGTTGCAGCAGCGCGTATCCCATATTATTGATCTTCGCTTTATGCGTGATGCAAGGCCGGATTCAGCGGTCAAAATAACCGACTTGTTGGAAGACTTACGATTTACTATTAATTATGTATTGGAACTGGGTTTACCGCTTATGAAGTGGGATTTTATTACCCATGGGGCTGTTCATGTGGTGGCTTCGGATGCAGGGGGCACGCCAGGTTTGGCTATTTTATCCGATGCCTTAAAGGTGTTGGCTTATGAATTTCGTCAACAATTTGAGTGTCGTGTGATTGATACGGATGGTTTAGACGTGAGTCTGCCCGTGGTGTTAAATGCGCTTTATAGCCATACGGATCACGCCACTATGGCGGTGCGTGAAGGGGTATTTTATGCCCGTGCATTTACCCGGCATTTGGATAAACGGGAACAAATTGCAGAAACCCATACCGACGATTCGGCGGTGCGATTGGAATTAAAACCCGGCAATACCTTGGATCGGGTGTTTGCCCAGCGCGTTTATGTGGGGCCGCCAGGGCCTGGGGAAGTGCAGATTAAGGTGCAATATTCGGGTTTGAATGAAAAAGATTTAGATAAAATTTTAGGTGTTTTATCTGGGGAAATGCTTGAATCGACTTATCTAGGGTCTTCAATCGGAATGGAGATCTCGGGTACTGTTGTGGCTGTGGGTCGTGAGTCAAAAGGGCTTGCCGTGGGCGATGAGGTAATGGCTATATTGCCACATGGATATACGAATAAAGCGAATGTACATTATACTCGCGTGATTCTGAAGCCCTCCGTGCTTACCATGCCAGAAGCAGCTAATTTGGTGCCACATATGGCGGCTTATCGGGGGTTGATTGATATTGCGAACATTAAAGAAGGGGAGCGCGTTCTGATTCATAATGCTGCCGGTGCGGTGGGGCAGGCGGCTATTCAGTTGGCAGTGTGGCGCGGGGCGATGATTTTTGCAACGGCAGGCACGTCTGAACGTCGGGATTATTTGCGTAATATGGGTATTTCTCATGTGTATGATTCCAGGCAGTTGGCCTTTAGCTCGGCGTTATTGCGCGATACTGGTGGGTGTGGGGTGGATGTGGTGTTAAACGCCACAGATGGGGATACCATGCAGTTGAGCTTTGATTTACTCGCGCCTTATGGCCGGTTTATTGAAATAGGCAAAAAAGACATTAGTAATAATGCCAGTATTGGATTAGGGGCGTTTGAGCAAAATTTATTGTTTGCATCTGTGGATATAGACCGCCTATTACATGATAAACCGAATGATGCACAAACACTTATGGCGCGTGTGGCGACTTGCTATGAACGTGGCATTTTAACACCGATGCCGACTGCCGTGGTGCCAGCGGCGGAATATGAGAGTGCATTTGAACTGCTGCGTGACAACCAACACATTGGCAAAATTGTGTTGAATTTTGAAAACCAGTCTCTGCCAGCGCGGCCATTGCCGCAGCGGGTGGCCCTTTCAGGAACCGGTACTTACCTTGTTACAGGGGGCACCCGCGGATTTGGCCTTGCAACGGCCAAATGGCTGGCAGAAACGGGCGCGCGTCACCTGATTTTGGCGAGTCGCAGTGGCAAGGTGTCCGAGTCAGAATTACCCACTTTGAAGGCCATTCAGGCTACGGGTGCGCTTGTGCAGCAAGTGAGTGTGGATGTGACGGATGCTGAAGCAGTACGTCGTGTTGTGGATATGATTTCACCTACCATGCCATTAAAGGGTATTATTCATGGCGCTACTAGTTTTGATGAGGATTTTATATTGGATTTAAATCGCGATAAATTACTCGCTGCCATTGCCCCTAAGGTACAAGGTGTTATTAATATTGCGGAGGCGACGCGCCACCTTGATTTGGATTTTTGTGTGAATTATTCATCTATTGCGGCTGTGATTGGCAACCAAAGGCAGCTGGCCTATGTGGCAGGAAATAGTTTTTTAGATAATTATGCGACCTATAATCGTGTGAATGGATACCCGATGGTATCAATCAACTGGGGTGCGGTTTCGGATACTGGGTATGTGCAGCGTCATTCCTTAGATCGGTATTTTGAAACCATGGGTGTGTTGGCTGTTACTTCCACACAGTGTATGGCTGCGTTAGATTACGTGTTGGCCTATGGTGTGGATCAATTGGTGTTGAGTGGTTTTGACTGGCAGGTGTTTAGCCGCTTAAATCAGCGCTCGCCCTTAACCGCATTGTGCCGAGAATTTGTGATAATAGATGATTCAACGGATACCCGAGATTTACGTATGATTCCAGATGAGGCGCGTGCTGATTTTGCCCAAAATGCCTTAATTACTGTGTTTGCGAAGAAATTAAAAATGACCGAAGAACAGGTGGATGTGCATGTGCCTATTAGTCAATTGGGTGTGGATTCATTAACCACCTTGGAATTGGCCGTGGATATTGAAGGCGTATTAGGTGTGGCGATTTCTAGTGTGGAATTGTTGGCTGGCCCAACTATTTTGCAGATTGTGGCGTCTGCTGTTGAAAAGGTGAGTAAGAGGGTCGAATCACCTATTCCAGCGCCCGGCATCACGGTGTTAACGGATGATGTTGCCAATACCACGGAAGAATCCTCTCGAACCGACCTGACTTAAGTTTTTATCGTCTTTCTTGTTTTCTTGTCTTTCTCTTTTTTCTATCTGAGATATACTTATAAATAATGGTGTATTGGAAATTATGAAATTTACACTTTAGTTGCTAAGGGAAAATGTGGAGGCATTTGTGAGGAACGGGCTATTTTTAGGCCGTTATATGGCGATATTTGTTGTATTTCTTATGTCGTCGTGTGGTACAGTCTCTAGCTCAGATACACCGTTGGTGGATGAGACAGGCCAGTCTGTTGACGTGATTGAAGTGGTACGTGATATTACTATTATTGCAAATGTTGCTTTAAGTGATGGGTCGTCGATTACGGCAGAGACGGCTGATGTGTTTAAATATACCAGCTCTGGTGGGTTGGTGACGCAAAGTGTTTCTATACAAAATGGGCAATTAAGTGTGTCGGGGTTGTTTGAGTCGTTGGGTGATTACGCGTTGTCGATTCGCTTAGAACAAGGTACTAAACAGTTTGTATGGGACGTGGGTACGGTAAATGTGACGCAATTGGTTCATATTAATTTCGGTGATGTGGAGATGGCAGAATATGGGGTGTTTATTGTATTGGCGACGTTTGACCAGGTGTATTTCAGCTATGGGTTTGATGTTAGCGTGGTGGGTCGCAGCCGAGCCTTTCATTCTATTATTGATACGAATTCCAATG
>JAQBTH010000055.1 GCA_027623425.1 bacterium
ACTTCGCTTTTTCTTCAGCGTTACTTCCTTTTGCCTTTTTTGCTTGGTTATCTCTCATTTTTTCGGCGGTTTGCAGATCGGCTATTATAAGTTCTAAATTGATGATTTCAGCATCGGCGACGGGGTCTACTCGTCCATCCACATGGATAATGTTGTCGTCGTCGAAACAGCGTACAACGTGTGCGATGGCATCGGTTTCACGAATGTGACTTAAAAATTTATTGCCTAGACCTTCGCCACTTGATGCGCCTTTTACTAATCCCGCGATATCTGTAAATTCAATGGTGGCAGGAATAATTTTTGCGGAACCGGTAATTTCAGATAGGGCTGCAAGCCGGGTGTCTGGGATTTCGACGATCCCTGTGTTGGGATCTATGGTGCAAAACGGAAAATTTTCTGCTGCAATGCTGCATTCAGTGATAGCATTAAAGAGGGTGCTTTTACCCACGTTTGGAAGACCGACAATTCCGATTGCTAAACTCATAGGCTGAATTTTATCATAATTGTGTGTTTAAATCATCTGTTTGTGATGTGGTGTATTCTAGGGGTGTTGGTGGTTGGGATGGGGATCCCCTTCATGGGCATGCCACAGGCACGCCCAGCCGGGCAGCCGCGCTGCTTTCCACTCAAGGGCGTTGCCTTTCGTTGCACCCTCGCTCTTGCTCGGCGCAGCTTGGTTACGTTGCTCATTGCGGTATTGCTTCGCGCACCTTATTCGCTGCCTCACAATCAAGTTGGGGATGGCGGGTAGGTTGTTAAATCGATTTTCGGCTTCGGAAGATTTTAGGTTGCTGTTGTTGGGTCGCGACTGTATTTGACATTGCGTTTACCGCGTCTTGTTCTGGACGGGGTTGTGGAGACTGATTTTTTTGTAGGGATTGGGCAATTTCATGTGTGAAACTGCGGTGTTTGGCCATGTCTACGGCGTTTACTACTTCGTCTAACAGTTGCGTGAGGCGTTTATTCGTGGGGTTGTGCACTTTTGCCAATTTAATGACTGCGGCGGCTTGATCATAATTTCCTTGTTCTTTAAGGCATTGCCCAAATTGCGCTAACAATGAGGGATGGTTTGGCGCTTTTCGTAAACCAAGATTGTATAATTTTTCGGCGGCATCATATTGTTTTAGTGCGGTGTAACAGCTGGCTAAGCTGGAGATAATATACATATTAGTGACATCTTGTTGCAGGGCTTTTTGTAGATAAGAAATGGCTTTTTTATATTCTTTTTTACGTCTCCAGGCATCCCCTAAGCGCACCAGTAAGTGAAATTCGTTTGGTTTCATCATAAGTGCATCTTGAAACAGGACAATGGCTTCATCCACACGCCCTTGTGCGCGATAACAGTCACCTAGTTTGGCAATTCCAGCCGTGTCTTGTGGGTTGGCTTCGTACTCATCTTCTAAGTTTTTTTGATATTCCGGCGTACACCCACTGGGTAGACATACCACTTTACCCGGCATGGTAGCACTGGTGTCATGGGTTAAGTTTGTGAGTGTTTTTTTGTATTCTTTTTCACCTAATAAGTCGGTGGATCTTTTATTTGGTATAGAGGCATTTTGCGCTTGAATATTGGCTACTTTTTCTTCAAGTTGGTTTCTTAATTCGGAATATGATCCTGTTAATGTTCTAAAATCAGAACGGGTTATTTTAAGTACGCCTACTGGCGTTGCGCAGCGTATAGACGCACTACGGGGTTCTTGGGTCATTAGTCCCATTTCACCGAAACTATCGCCTTCTTTTAATAAGGCTACGATAAATTCACTGCCGTCTGGGTTCTCTTTAATAATTTCTACTTCACCGCTTTCAATGATGTAGAAATAGGCTGGGATTTCACCCTGTCTGAATATATAACTTCCTTTTTGATAATGACTTCTGTCCATAGTTTGGGTGCGAATTGTATTGATTTGAGTGATATCCACTGGAAATATAGCGTCTATTAACCAATCTAAAGCCACACGGGATTTGCAGTACAACCCGGGTAATTTTAGCCAATACACGAATCGCCATAGCGCGAAAGCGAGAAACCCACTAAATCGTAGCCCAAATATTTCAGCGACACCTGTTAAGTGACCAATAACAGCCATTTGCCCGAGCTCTTTAAACTTAAAGGGTTTTAATGGTTTTTTCTTTAGTTTGGCGATAATATTTTTGGCGCAACGTTTCCCTTCGCGGGTGGCGAATTGGGCTGTGGGTGGGCATAGGCTTTTAGGGCCACTGGTTTCTTTGCTTAAGATATTCGGAATAAAAGCGCAATCGCCGAGTGCCCAAATGCTATCCACATAGCGTGTGATTTCGTTATTGGCATTTCGTTTTACAACTTGGAAATATGGGTCTGTGTCGATTCGGCCATGCTGATTTGTAAATGGTAATTCAGTAATGACGCGGTGTGGTGCGTTTCCAGTTGTGCAAATAACCGTGTATGTTTCAATGGGGCTTCGGTTGTCTAATTGAACACCGTCGTGGGTGACTTCGGTTACGCGGGTATTACTTAATACTTCAATGCCACGTTGTGTTAGTTTCTTTTCAGCAAATTCCCCGAGTTTGTCGCTTAATTCTTGTAAAATACGCTCACCGGCATGAATAAGTAGAATGCGAATATCATCACGCTCAATACTTGAGTATCCTTTTATGGCTTTACGGATCATATCGCCAATTTCCCCTGCGGTTTCAACGCCGCTAAACCCACCGCCGACAAGAACAAAAGTGAGTAATCGTCGTTTTTCATTTATGTCAGGCTCAATTGCGGCCATTTCGAGTTTATTTATAATTTCGTTTCGTAAGAAAAAAGCGTCACCCAATGTTTTCATGGGTAGTGCGTGTTCGCTCATTCCAGGAATGCGACTCATGTCGGTTGATAAACCCAGACTGATGACCAATTCGTCATAGTGCAATTCGTGTTGTTTGCGAATGTCGTCGCCTACGATGGTGACAATTTTCGCTTTGGTGTCGATTTTATCTACTTTGGCACGGTGGAAGGTGACGTTTTTGCACAGTCGCCGAATAGGATTTACGATGTGACTGGCCTCTATTGAACCTGCTGCTACTTCTGGCAACATGGGTTGGAATACAAAATAGTTGTTTTCGCTTACTATTGCGACTTCTATATTGTGGTGTCGTTTGGCTAGTTTACCTAGCTTTTTGGCAACACTGATGGCGGAAAATCCCCCACCTAAAATTAAGATACGTGTGTGTTCATCAGTCATCGTATCTAGATTATCGGTATAAGTGGGGGATGTCTTTATGGATTTTGCTAGTTTATTGCAGCCTTATAAGTCTCTACTGCCGTTTGGGCTAACGCAACAGGTAACGCTGCTCTGGTGCACAAGGCTGCTACACGTCCAATTGTTAGTAGATTATATGCCTTTGATAAACCGTCAACGGAACTAAATGTGCCTTTTAAGCGTTTTCCAAATTCCGTGAGTACATTTCCAGTATTGCCTGCTTGCTGCCATTCTAGAGCTCCGTTTGCAGCAACAGAAAAGGGTGTCATAGCGGCGCTGCATACTATTCCACCACCAATTTTGGCGGCTGGGTGATCTTTTTCTATGCCAAGTTTTCCGGCGATGGCGCCACCAACGATTGGGCCAAATAGGAATGCTGCCATCTGGCTGCTAATATCTCGTGCCATTAAGGTGCCAGTGGCACATTTGGATACATTTGCAAATTTCGTGCCAAACACGCTTTTTGCATCTTCTATGTGCTGAGGACGGCCTAATAATAGGGCATCTAGAGTGCCACCAATAATTGGTGCTAGGTAAGGAGCGGGGCCACCGACGTGGTTGGCACCAATTACTAGTGCATTGATTGCAATTCGTGAACCACCGTAACATAGACCTATTTTTGACGCGTTGCTCCATAGCACCAATGCGTTTCCAGGCAATGGTTTTTGGGTGATTTTATGTTGTAGGCCTGTTAATACGCCTTTAAATGCGGCGCCTGATGCGATACTTAGAACGCCTGCGGCAGCGACTTTTTGAGCACAGTTGGTTAAGTCGCCTGTTGCAGTGGGTAACTCGGCTCCATTTCCTACTATTCCGCATTCTGGTGGATTCGCGATTGGAGGTATGCGAAATATATCTGAATGTAGCTCTAAATGACCATCAGCATCAAATAATCGGTATACGTGCCAATCTTTTATGGGTGGTTTTGCCTCATTTTGCATGGCTCCATTATCTGATGGGCCTAATGTTGGTGGAAACTCAGCATCTTCATACAGTTCCAAAAGGCCTTCGGGATCAAACAATCGAAGGTGTTGATCATTTTGCATTGAATCTGAGGGACCTGTTGGAAGCTTCTTTTTAGCACTCCCATTGGCAGTGAGTCTGCCCTGTACTAGTCTTTTTATCAATTGTATGGATTGGGATAATGTTGCTTCTTTGCAAGAGTTTGGATTTCCATATGCTCTAGGGGTTTCGCCTTGAAACGTTTGTGGTAGTGGCGAGTTAAATGACACATCTTGTTTTTCTGCTGGTCGTCTTGAGTGCGAGTATGGATCTAATCCCTGCCGTAGATATTGAATAATCGGTTTGCGCTGTCTAACTAAGCCTAATACTAAAACATGAGCCATTGGGAGTGCTCCTTTTTTTATATTTGGGGGGGGCGTTAACTTCTATCTAACTATTTATTAACACAAATCTAACATATAGATTTAATTTTTGTCAATATTTTCCTAAAATTTGAAAATATGAGCCTGCGACTTTATGAGATCCAATTTAAATTTTATAAATTTCGAATCCGTTTGGCGTGTCTTTAACGGTGTAACCAGCGTCTTGGATTTGATTTCTTAATGCATCTGCCGTGGCATAGTCTTTATTTTGTTTTGATTCAGCGCGTTTTTTGGCAAGAGCAGTAATTTCGTTTGGAATGTCTATTTCATCGGATGTGGGTGTTAGGTCTTGGTAAAATAGACCTAAAATATCGCCACATTTTTTTAGAATGTGTGCCCCGGATTTTGTTTTATTGATTTCTTTTACCATTTCAAATAATACCCCAATGGCTTCTGCTGAATTAAAATCGTCTGCCATGGCTGCGTGGAATTTTTGTTCAAGGGTGGTGATGGTTGTTGAAGAACGGGGGGATTCCGGATCGAGTCCGGAATGACGGTCTTCGCCGAGATGACGGTCTTTGATGGCGTGGTGCAATTTTTCAAGGGCAATCTGTGCCTCTTTTAGCCCCTCGATTGAAAAGGTGAGGGTGCGGCGGTAGTGGGACTTTAGTAAGAAAAATCGTATGACTTCGCCAGGAAACTGGTTCAAGATGTCGCGTAATGTGACAAAATTTCCAGATGATTTACTCATCTTTTCATCTTTGATAGTGACGAACCCGTTATGAATCCAGTAATTGGAAAATGGTTCGCCACTTTGGCATTCGCACTGGGCGATTTCGTTTTCGTGGTGGGGAAAGATGAGGTCTTCACCACCACCATGGATATCAATTGTGTTACCTAACTCTTTCATGGACATGGCGGCACATTCCGTATGCCATCCTGGTCGACCGGCACCCCACGGACTATCCCACGCAGGCTCGCCTTGTTTTGATGGCTTCCAAAGTACAAAGTCTAGTGGGTTTCGTTTGTGGGCATCCACTTCCACGCGGATACCAGATTGCAAATCGTCTAGCACTTTGTGGCTTAACTTGCCGTAGTCGGCTTTTGCGCTTACGGAAAATAACACTTCGCCATTAACGTGGTAGGCCACGCCTTTGCTAATTAGGTCTTGGATAAGCGAGATCATCTCGGGTATATATTCAGTCGCTTTTGGGTAGCGTGTTGCGCGGCTGATGTTTAATTGATCCATGTCGGTAAAATAGTGCGCAATATTGGCCTCGGTTAGTTCGGAGGTGGTGATGCCCTGTTCGTTTGCCCGCGCAATTATTTTGTCGTCAATATCGGTAAAGTTTTGGATGTGTGTGACCTCATAACCGGAGAATTGTAGGTAGCGTTTGATGGTGTCAAAGACGACGTAGGCGCGAGCATGACCGATGTGGCATTTGTCGTAGACGGTCACCCCACACACGTAAAACCGCACCTTTCCGGGCTCGATTGTTTTAAATTCGTCCTTTTGTTGGGTGAGGCTGTTTTGAATATGAATCATTAGTAACTGTGTTCGTCCTTAGGGAATGTTTGTGATTTTATCTCTGACACATAACTTTTGAATGCGTCTGATATGACGGTTTCGATGGATGCGTAGCGTTTTACGAATTTAGGGCTAAACTCACTTTTGTAGCCTAAAACATCGTTTGTTACTAAGATTTGACCGTCAGTATGAGGGCCAGCGCCAATGCCGATCGTGGGTATGCGCAGTGCATCTGTGATGGTTTTGGAGACCTGTGCGGGTACCATTTCTAATAATAATCCGGCGGCTCCGGCGAGTTCCATTTGATGGGCAAGGTTGATTAATTCTTGTGCTGCCGCTTCACCTTTTCCTTGTACTTTGAACCCACCAATTTGATGGATGGCCTGGGGTGTAAATCCTATATGGGCAATCACCGGAATGCCCGCATTTACGACCGAAGATACATGGTCAACATGGGCTACTCCCACTTCCATTTTAATGGCATGGGCGCCACCTTCTTTAATAATACGACCAGCATTTCGTATGGCGTCTTCCACACTTACTTGGTAACTCATGAATGGCATATCGCCTAAGATAAGTGCATGATTGCACCCACGTCGCACTGCTTGGCAATGATAGATTATTTGGTCTGTGGTAACGGGCAAGCTGTTGTCATGACCAGCAAAGGTATTTCCTAAGGAGTCGCCCACTAAAATAATGTCGATTCCAGACTCATCCAGTAGGCGAGCGGTTGGGGCATCATAGGCTGTTAACGCTGTGATTTTTTCCTTATTTTGTTTTTTTGCATGTAGCGTTGAGATAGTAACTTTTGACATCATTTAATCTTTATTTTGCGCGCCATCTGTATTCTGATAAATGCTAAAAAGACGGGTTTCTAGTGCTTCGCGATTGAGATAACGGGTAATATTTCCGTTTTCTGCGAGCGATATTGTGCCGGATTCTTCAGACACTGTTATGACCAAGGCATCGCTTACTTCAGATAGACCGATGGCAGACCGGTGGCGGGTGCCAAGTCTGCGGTCTTGTACTTTCGATTCGGTTAGAGGAAGTAGGCAGCCTGCAGCAACAATGGTGCGTTCGGTGATGATGACCGCACCGTCATGAGTAGGGGAGTTGGCCATAAACAAACTAATCAGTAGTTCTGTGCTTAATTCACCATTTATTAAAATTCCAGATTTAATATATTCTTTTAATGAATCTTTAAAGGAAATCACGATGATGGCACCCATTTTATTGTTACTTAAGGTATCGACTGCCGTGAGAATATGTTTAATGGACCCCAGACTTTGGATCGCCTTTTCTTCTTTGTCTGTTGAGAGTAATTTGCCTAAGCGAATGTGTTCGAACATGCGGCGCAATTCGGGTTGAAAAATAACAATTGCAACGATGATGATGACCGATTTTAGTTCGTCGATTAACCATTCAAAGGTTCTTAATTCAAAGGCCTGTGCTAAGCCGTAGCAAAGCATAGCAAAAACGGCGAGTTTGAATAAATGCTTTAACCGAATGTCTTTAATGAGGCTAAGACCTGTGAAGACAACGGCATACACCGCAATTAAATCCAGAAAGCTTTTGATTGATATGAGTTGAGTGAGTTGATTAGGCATTAGACATCATTTTTTAGTAGGTCCTCTATGGTTTCGCGTTTTAGTAATTCAATGACAGCACCATCTTTGACCATTATCATTGCAGGCTTGCAGAATCGGTTGTAATTGGATGCCATAGCGTAATTATACGCGCCTGTTCCGTATACAATCAAATGATCGCCTTCGTTTGTGTCTGGCAGCATCACGTTTTCACCGATTTTATCGCCGGATTCGCAGAACTTGCCTGCAATGGTATAGGGTTTTGTTGCCGGTTCGTTGGCCCGGTTTGCTAGTTCAAACGTGTATAAGGATTTGTACATAATGAAACGTGGATTATCGGCCATTCCACCGTCAATAAAGACATAGTTTAGCCCAGGGGTTGTTTTTACTGTGCCGATTTCATAAAGGGTGACGCCTGCTGTTGCGATTGTGGATCGGCCAGGTTCTACCATTAGGAGAGGCTCGTTTAGGTGATGCTCAGTTAGTGATTCTTTTAACGACTTGATCATGGCTTCTAGCACAAGTGCGATTTTGGGTGCGTTATCAGCCGTTGTGTATTGAATGCCAATGCCACCACCTAAGTTTAATTCTTTTATCTCGATGCCCAACTCATCCTTGATGCGTTTCATGTGGCCGACCATGATTTTGGCTAAGTCCACGAAGGGTTCAATATCAAAAATCTGTGAGCCAATGTGGCTATGAATGCCTAAAAAGTCGATGTTACTATCATTATTTAGGGTACGAATGGCCTCTAAAATATGGTTTTTATCAATGCCAAATTTTGAGTCAATATGGCCTGTTTTGATGTACTCGTGGGTATGGGCTTCAATTTCGGGTTTAATGCGCACAAGAACGCGTGCTTTTTTATTTAATTTGGTACTTGCGGCACTTAATAGTTTAATTTCGGTTTCGTTGTCGATGATGATGCGAATGTTGTGGGTGATTGCCAATTCGAGTTCTTCTTTGGATTTGTTATTCCCGTGAAAGACCATTTTGTTTGTGTCGGCGCCACCTTTGATGGCGGTAATGATTTCCCCTGCGGAGACCACATCAAAGCCCATTCCCAATGCGGCAAGTGGGGCGATAAGCCCTTTTACTAAACAGGCTTTTGATGCGTAGGTGACTAGGCTATTTGGGTATAACGTTTGCAGTGGTTTTAAATAGGCATTTGCGTTGGCTTCTAATGTGGCATAGTCAATTACGTATAGTGGGGTACCATAGGTTTCGGCCAAGGTTTTTGTTGATATGCCGCCAATGCTAATTTCGCCGGTAGGGGAAACTTTGGTTGTGATGGGTTTCATTGCTGTGGTCCTTCCTGGTGTTTAAAAATCGCAAATTCGTAACTGTCGAGTAAGGCCTGACAGGAGGCATCTATGATGTTTTCTGAGACGCCAATTGTTGTCCACGTATGCGAACCATTTGAGCTTACAATAAAGACGCGTACTTTTGCATCGGTGTGATGTTCAGCACTTAACACGCGCACTTTATAATCTTGTAAGTGTACATCATTAATGAGTGGGTGTGTGGCGGCAAGAAGTCGGCGTAACGCTTTATCTAGCGCGCTGACTGGGCCGTTTCCTTTACCTGAGCCCGTTGCGGGTTTGCCGTCTACAATGGCATCCATTGTGGCTTCGATGATGCTGGCGGCGGCGCCTTCTTTAATGTTGTTTACCTGAAACTTAGAGATGGTTAGCGAGCGTTGGTAATCGCCAAGGCGTTCTTTTAACAGAAGTTCAAAGCTGGCTTCGGCACTTTCAAATTGGTAACCCTCATTTTCTTTGTCTTTGAGAATTTGAAGTAAGGCTTTTACCTTTTCAGGGTCATTGTGGGTGATTCCGTATTCTTCAGCTTTGTAGTTAATGTTAGAACCACCAGACAAATCGCTCACGAGAACACGCTGTTTGTTGCCGACTAATTCAGGCATGATGTGTTCATAGGTTTCCGGGCGTTTTAGAATCGCGCTGACATGGATACCGCCTTTATGAGCAAAGGCGCTTTTACCCACATAAGGTTGGTCGTTGGGTGGCGTCATATTGGCAATGGCATGCACTTTTTGGCAGCTTGATTTTAATTTTTTTAGTTGGTCGTTTGAAATGCACTGAATGCCTTTTTTAAGTACTAAATTGGCGATGATACTTGCTAGATTAGCATTGCCACAGCGTTCTCCGTAGCCGTTAAGTGTGCCTTGGACGTGTACCGCACCAGCGTCGATTGCGGCGAGTGCGACGGCGACACCTAAGCCTGAGTCGTTGTGGGTGTGTATGCCTAGGTCGGCGGAGAGCTTTGGTTTGATTTGAGCGATGATGTTGGCTGCTTCTTCGGGCATTGTACCGCCGTTTGTGTCGCAGAGGCAGAGTATATCTGCGCCTGCATCTTGAGCGGCCAACACGGCTTGTAATGCGTATTCAGGGTTATTTTTGTAGCCATCGAAGAAGTGTTCCGCATCGAAAATCACTTCCTTATTATGGGATTTAAGATACGCTACTGAGTCTGAAATCATTGCAAGGTTTTCTTCTAATGAAATTTTTAAAGCGTGGGTAGCGTGGAAGTCCCATGTTTTTCCAAATATGACACAGGTGTCGGGATTGGCTGCAATTAGTGCGTTTAAATTTGGGTCATCTTTTGCTGTTTTTCCAGCGCGTCTGGTGCTGCCAAAAGCGGCTATTTTGCTGAATTTAGGTTTGTTTTTCTGCACTTCATTAAAGTATTCAATGGCTTTTGGGTTTGATCCTGGCCAGCCACCCTCAATGTAATGTACGCCCAACCCATCCAAAATAGCGGTTATTTTGAGTTTGTCGTGTACTGTAAATGCGATTCCTTCGCCTTGCTCACCGTCTCTTAGGGTGGTGTCAAATACGCTTATTTTCTTGCTCATGGTGAGCTGAATTATAGCGTATTGTAAGTGTTTCAACAAATCTGAAAGTGAAGTACAATAGATGTAATCATGTTGCATGTTATTAACTTGTATCACTTGCTATCAGTCTCGTCTGGAGCTGCGGCCTTCTTTTTGATTGTCATTTTGGTGGCAAAGTTTCGGCGTAGTTTGTTAAAACGTTACCTGGCGCTGTTTTGTTCAATCACATTTGTGGTGTTTGGAATAGCGTTACAAGTGTATCGATTTTATCTTGTACCAGATCAATCCCCATTTATGTTTACCGTTATTTGGGGCATTACTAAACTTGGTTTGGTGTCTTTGATATTTACCTTACCTTGGTTTACCCATCATCTTGTGGATGACCCCAAGCGCAAAAGAAAGAATGTGTTGTTTGCCTGTATGGCGGTTCTGGTTCTTATCCTGCGATTTTTCCCCTATGAGTTCATCTTGAATCCTCGGCTTGTGCCGATGGCGGCTATATTTAGTTTTTATTCGTTTTCAGTTATTTTGTTAGGAACGGTGGGCTATTCCTGTTTTGTAGCGTATCGCCAAATTCGCCAACGTAAAGATCGCCAAATGATGGATATATTTAAAGCGGTGGTATCCATTACCTTGCTTCTGTTTTTTGCCTTTCTCTGGGATATGAATCACCAAGTCTTGTCGGATGTGTTGTGGGTTGTTCCCAAAGAATTAGCCTTTACACCTGGTGTGTATTTGATTTGGAACCTAGTATTTCTCACGTTTGGCGCCCAGTATTTAATCATGACTCCCGTTTTACAATTAAATGACGATACCACTAAATCCTATTTTGATGCCTATAACATCACCAAGCGTGAAAAAGAAATCATGCTTCTCATGTTCCAAGGCTTTAACAATCAAGAGATCGCCCAACAACTCTTTATCAGCCGCGCCACAGTCAAAACCCACATTCACCATGTCTACGATAAAGTGGGGGTTTCTGGGAGGGTGGACTTGTTGAATCAGTATCAAAACCACCTTCTTGCCTCGAATTAAGGCGAATGGTTGCGTTATAGAGAACCTGTCCGTCCTCGACGTAATATGAATACGCCTGCGGAGTCCAGAACCTCAATGCCTTACCCTTCACCTTAA